>NZ_CP040022.1:301192-602384 GCF_005280275.1 Salinivibrio kushneri | reverse complement strand
GTCGTTGCTCTCGATAATGGAATGAAACCTTGATGGTTAGTCATCCTGCCCAACCCGAGCACGGCAAACATCCTCCCACGTCGTTCTCATCAAAGGAGGAGACCACAGGGCGTAGAGAGCCAGGTCACACATCAACAGTGAGCGGGCTCTCATCAAAGTGAAGCACAGCCCACTGACTGGTGATCTTCATCACGCTATGAGACAAAAGCCTGTCTAAGCCGGCGATGAAAAAAACCGTCTAGCCTTTGGTGATTTTTGTGCGATAGCGCAAATTAACCCCTTACAAACCAACATCAATGTGTACACCGACGATAAAAAAAGCCAATAATAAGGCAATTAAGTGATATATATCACAACTATAAGGCGTAGTTGCACTAAATTAGGGCACCCGTTAAGAGATCAGGGATAGATCATAGTTTGTGTCTTTGAAGTTACATACACTGCAATCAGGACAGAGGTGCGCACCAAAGATGACGCACCGCATTTGTAGTGAAGGACAGTGTCTTATGTGGATCCCATCAAAGCTGACTCGGCCTGGACGGCTTTATAACGCGATATTGCGCCCGCGAGTGCTCGATATTTTACAACAAGCCCCCCACTATAAGCTGGTGCTGTTTCGCTCTCCGGCCGGTTATGGCAAAACCACCATGGCTGCCCAGTGGCTAGCCGATCAACCCAATGTCGGTTGGTTTAGCATTGATGACAGTGATAACGACAGCTTTCGCTTCATAAACTATTTGTTACAAGCGTTGCACCAAGCCACCCAAGAAGGCTGCGCCAATACGATAAAACTGGCGGAAAAACGCCAATTCTCATCACTTCGTGCGCTCTTGTCTGATGTTTTTGCCGAACTGGCCGGGTTTCACGCCACCAGCTATTTGGTGCTGGACGACTATCAACTGGTTGATAACGAAGAAATCCATGAAGCGATGCGCTTTTTCATCAAGCACATGCCAGAGAACCTCACGTTAGTGGTGACGTCACGCGCTAACCCACCACTGGGCACCGCGAACTTACGCGTGCGAGACCTGATGATCGAGATAGGCAACGAGCTTCTCGCGTTCGATAACGAAGAGACAACCCGGTTTTTCAACCAACGTATCGACGATGGCGTCGATGAATCGACCGCGAATGCCTTATGTACCTACGTCGAAGGTTGGCCATCCGCGCTGCAACTGATCGCCATTCAAGCGCAGCACCAAAAACGCACGCTAATGCAAAGCGCCGCCTCGTGTGCAGAATTTAACCATGCCCACCTTTGGGACTATCTAGCGGAAGAAGTCTTCGACTTGCTTGACACGGAGACACGTCAGTTTCTGATGAAAGTCTCAGTGTTAGAAATGTTCAATGATGAACTGGTTTTCGCCTTGACCGAGCGAGAAGACGCCCTGGGCATGCTTGAGTCACTGAATCGCTATGGTTTGTTTATCTATGCGCTGGAGGGGGATAACAATTGGTTCCGGTTTCACCATTTATTCGCGGAGTTTTTGGCCCACGAGCGCCAAGCCAGGATCCCCCACCAGCAACAAACCTTGCATCGACACGCGGCACTGGCTTGGCTAAAGCTGCAGTCCCCTCATCAAGCCCTGCGCCACGCACGCTATGCCAAAGACGACGCGTTGCTGGCCGATATTCTCAATCAACACGGCTGGCGTATGTTCAATCGTGGCGAACTATCCACACTCGAATCCGCGATTATCAAGCTCAGTGATGAGCTTTTATATCAATACCCCAATTTGAGCTTACTGCGTGCTTGGTTAGCACAAAGCCAACACAGGTATCACGAAGTTGGCGAGTTATTGGCCAGTGCCGAAAAGGCGTATCAAGCCCGCGACATTCCACTGGATATTGATTACCAAGGCAATGCCAATGCCCTGCTTGCCCAAGTAGCCATTAATGCGAATGAGCCTGAGCAAGCGATGCAGCTGGCAGAAAAAGCACTCGAGCAACTCGATAGCGCCAATTACCGAGGACGTATTGTCGCGACTTCCGTGGTTGGCGAGGTGAATCATGTGCTCGGCGAACTGGATCGCGCTTTATCCATGATGCAACAAACGGAAAAGTTAGCGCGCCAGCATCAGGTATATCACCAAGCGCTGTGGGCCATTTTACAGCAAAGTGAAATTCTCCTGGCACAAGGCTATGTGCAAGCCGCGTTTGAGTTGCTCGACAGCGCCGATCAGCTCATTGAAGATCAGCAATTGCATCAAGTTCCTTTACATGAATTTGCTCTACGGCTTCGCGCCCAAATACTCTGGTGTTGGAACCGTCTGGATGAAGCTGAAGCCTGTGCGTATAAGGGGCTACAGGTTTTGGAAAACCAACCGCCGAGCAAGCATTTGCATAGTTACTCTATGCTCGCGCGCGTGGCTGTTAGTCGCGGTGAGTTAGATAAAGCGGCCAAAAGCATTGAGCACATAGAGCACCTTCTACGAGAATCAGTTTATCATGTTGATTGGACCGCTAACGCGTCACTCTCGCTATTGCTCTATTGGCACGCCAAAAACGAACTGACCAATATGGATGAGTGGTTACATCAAGCCGTTCGCCCCGCGACCGCCTGCAACCACTTTAGCCAGCTTCAGTGGCGAAACATTGCCCGCGCGCACCTGCATTTGGGTCAGTATGATCAAGCACGTCAAGCGGTCGATTTTCTGCGCCGCGAAGCGAACCGGGCCAACTTAGTGACGGATAAAAACCGCAATCTCATCGTCGAGGCCGTGCTCGCCAGTAAAGTGCAAGAGACGGAATACGCCAAAAGTCTCTTGCAAGATGCCCTGATCCTAACCAATCAAACCGGGATGATGGGTAACTTTTTAATCGAAGGTGATGCGCTCTCATCATTGCTGCACGCGTTGATTGAACAACAAGCGCTCGGCGCATTAGAGCGACACCGGGCACAGCAGCTCTTAAAAGAAATCGCCAGCCATCAGCGCTCACGCTCCACCCACTTTGATGAAGCCTTTGTCGAAAAACTGGTCAAACACCCTAACGTGCCAGAGCTGGTGCGAACCAGCTCACTGACACAACGCGAATGGCAAGTGCTCGGCTTGATTTATTCCGGGTTTAGTAACGAGCAAATTGCTCATGAACTGGATGTCGCCGGCACCACCATCAAAACCCATATCCGTAACCTTTACCAAAAGCTCAATATTGCTAACCGTAAAGAAGCGGTCGTCACCGCCGAAAACCTCCTTCAACTTATGGGTAACTAGTCAGCCATGCCTACGCCCCCAGACTTTTCGTGGGGGCGTAGTGGCCTTTCGCTCTCCCCCTACCTTTCGTGATACTTTACTGAATTCCATCATCTTTTCTGCCATAACACGCTGAGTTTTAACCCGATCACGCATGGTAGGTGTCGCCCTTCAGTATGCTGCGCCTCAGTATTGACATATGAGGAATAATCAATGAAGCGCACTCACTTTTTGCAACCGCTCGGCGCATCGGTTGCCATCGCGACTATCATGGCGTTAACGGGATGTAATACCGATAAAGAAACCAAGCTCCCCCCAAGAGACATCGGTACCACAGATGCCAGTGTGCTATTTGCTGACGCCGATACCCTGCTCACCCATCAAACCAACGCTACCTCGCTCACCTTGTATTACTCCGCTGATGGCACCATGCGCTATAACCCGGACACACAGCAGGTGGAAAACGCCACTGCGAGTGTCGAGTCCACCCTTGCCACGCAAGATCATTGGCAACTATCATTCCCTCATTTGCAAGACGACGTCAAAGGGTTCGATTTTGACTTTGCTAGCACCGATATTGCCCTGAAGCAATGGCTCAAAGGGCAGCTTCTCGCTATCGCCAAAGACGGTGATACCGTATTAACCGCGACCGATGTGCAACCGGCCCGCGCGCTCGACGCCTTGTATGCCGAACACGCCGAAAAACTTAACTTTGGTGCCATCCCTGACGCTGGACACACTGAGTTTCGTCTATGGGCCCCTACCGCACAGCAAGTCTCGCTGGTGCCTTATCAATCTGCGAGCGAAGAAGGCGCGCCAAAACAGCGCCAAACGCCCATTACAATGGACTTCGACGCCGAGTCAGGAAGCTGGCATGTCGCCACCACGGCGCTGAATCATGGCGACTATTACCGTTATCAACTGTCGGTCTATCACCCTGAAACACATCGCATCGAGCGTCTCGAAGTCACGGACCCTTATTCACATAGCTTGTCGACCAACTCCAGCTATTCACAGGTGGTCGATCTGAATGCGCCTGCGCTTAAACCCAGTGGCTGGGATACGCTGAGTACGCCTCACTCGCAGCAAAATCCCGCCAACAGTGTGATTTATGAGGCGCACGTGCGTGATTTTTCCGCGCTCGATCAATCTACACCACCAAACCTTCGCGGTAAGTACCTGGCTTTTACACAAAACACCACTGAGCCGGTCAAGCATTTAACCGCGCTTGCGCAATCCGGGGTCACCCATTTACATCTGCTCCCCGTGTTTGATATTGCCTCCATCAACGAGGACGCGGCGCAGCGTATCGATGTAACCGACCGCTTCTCCACGCTATGTGACAAAGCCCCCTCACTGAAAGAGACGCCCAGACTGGCCAGTGAGTGCGACAACCATCAAACCATCCAAGCAGCGTTAACGGATTTAGCCACCCAAGACAGTGCAGACACCCCCTATGTGCAAACGGTGATGGCGGCGATGCGTCAGTACGACAGCTTTAACTGGGGTTACGATCCTTTCCATTACACTGTACCCGAAGGCAGTTATGCCACCGAGCCTGAAGGCACCGCGCGTATCCTTGAGTTTCGTAAAATGATCATGGCCATCAAACAGAATATCGGCATGAATGTGGTGATGGACGTGGTCTACAACCACACGCACCAAGCAGGCTTAGGACCCTATTCTGTGCTAGATAAAGTCGTGCCTTGGTATTATCAGCGCCTTAACCCCGTCACTGGTGACGTTGAGCAATCTACTTGCTGCTCCAACACCGCACCTGAGCATCGCATGTTTGCCAAACTGATCGATGACTCGATTGCCACTTGGGTGAAAGACTACAAAATCGATGCCTTCCGTTGGGATTTGATGGGACATCATCCGCTGGCACAGATCGAGCACACACTTGCCGTTGCCCGTGGCATCAACTCAGATGTGTATTTCTATGGTGAAGGCTGGAACTTCGGTGAAGTCGCCAACGATCGCCAGTTTGTCCAAGCCACCCAAGCAAACCTGGCAGGCACAGGTATTGGCTCATTTTCTGACCGACTTCGGGATGCGGTTCGTGGCGGCGGTCCGTTCGATGGCGGCGAGTATCTGCGCAAAAACCAAGGCTTTGGTAATGGTCAATGGGTCGCGCCCAATGATCTGCAACAGCACAGCAACGGGGAAAGAGCCAGTGCCCTGCATAACGCCGATTTAGTCCGTTTGGGTATGGCGGGTAACTTAAAAGATTTTCAGTTACAAATTGCCAATGGAGATACGGTCCGAGGCGACGAGGTCGATTACAACGGTCAACCGGCTGGCTACGCGCAAGATGCTTGGGAGGTTCAAAACTATGTCTCCAAGCACGACAACCAAACTCTGTGGGATAACAATCAATACAAATTCCCTTACGCCATGCCGCTTGCGACACGCGTCCGCGCCCAAGCCGTATCACTCTCCACTGCACTGCTGGGACAAGGGGTGCCTTTTATTCACATGGGCAGCGAACTGCTTCGTTCAAAATCCATGCAGCGTGACTCGTACGACTCGGGCGATTGGTATAATCGCGTCGATTTTAGCCAACAAACCACGCAGTGGGATCAAGGGCTGCCGCGTGAAGATAAAGACGGCTACAACTGGCCGATGATTGAAACCGTGATTGCCAACCACAACAGCGAGGCCAAACCAACACCACAGGCAATCAGCAACATGGACAGCTACTTTAATGAGCTGGTGGCACTACGTATGTCATCAGGGCTGTTTCACTTAGGCCAAGGCAGTGTGATCAACCAACGTGTCAGCTTTCACAACACCGGCGTCTCACAAAAGCCGGGGCTAATTGTGATGCAAATTGATAACAGTGGCAGTCTGCACGACAGCACAATTGATGCAACGCGTGACGGCATTATCGTCGCGATCAATGCCTCGGGCACGGCCGTCAATGACTTTGATAACATCAACGCCACCGGCTATCAGCTTCACAGCTTGCAAGCCAATGCGGGCAACAGCTCGATCGCTTATAGCCAACAGGCCGCTCACATAACCAACGGCAAACTCACCGTACCCGCTTGGTCCGTCGCCGTGTTCGAGAAACCTCACCAACCTTAACCCTCATTGGGGGAGTGCGGCTCCCCCACCCCACTTGCCGCCCGGACATACAGGCTTAACGCCATCATCATCAACCTAGCCTTCCTTTAAAAAGCCGTTAAATACACGAGTTTTCTGCTCCGCGCTCGCGTTATTCATAGTGATATCAG
The DNA here is from genome assembly GCF_005280275.1 of Salinivibrio kushneri. Classification (NCBI taxonomy): domain Bacteria; kingdom Pseudomonadati; phylum Pseudomonadota; class Gammaproteobacteria; order Vibrionales; family Vibrionaceae; genus Salinivibrio; species Salinivibrio kushneri. The sequence goes on along the minus strand of NZ_CP040022.1, from coordinate 595,951 downwards.
TACTTGAACACGTTTTGACAGTGTTTCCTCGTTTTTTGTATTGCTATTGGTATAAATGCTGATCGGTTCACTCAACACCCGAGTACAGGATGTGGTACGGTATTTATCTTCAATTGGAACCGGAATCACACTTCACTGGCCGTTAACGATGAAAGTGAGCGGTCAACAAGGAATAAGTTAATGTTAAAAGATTTGGTCGTTGACGGGCGCTATAAAAAAACGCTGGATCAGTCGATACACGCCATCATCACTATCGATGAGCAAAATCAAGTTATCTACTTCAACGACGCTGCGGAATCACTGTGGGGTTATCAACGTAGTGAAGTAATGGGCAATAACGTGAAAATGCTCGTTCCAAGCGAAATTCGCGCCAGTCATGATAGCTTCATTGAACATCATCGTACCACTAACCAAGATCGTATCGTGGGGACATCTCGCGACGTCCAGCTCGAACGGAAAGACGGCTCACGCGTTTGGGTTAATATCTCACTCAACCAGATTAAACATCGGGGCAAGTCCACTTATACCGCCTTTGTGCACGATATTTCGGCTCAAAAACAAGCCCAAGAAATAGTCAATCAAACGCTCGACCAAGCATTAGATGCCGTGGTGACCATTGACGGTAACAACATTGTTACCTTCGCCAACCGCTCTGCGGAGCGCTTGTGGGGATACACACGTGACGAGATGTTAGGAAACAATGTCAAGATGCTGGTACCAGAGCAACACCGTCATGAGCACGATGAACTGGTCAATAAAAACCGTCGGACAGGCATCAATAAAATAGTGGGTTCAACGCGAGAAGTGCCTGTAGTGCGTAAAAATGGTGAGCACCGTTGGGGCAGCTTTTCTATTTCAAAAATAGAACTCGACAACGAAATCCAATACACCGCATTTGTGAAAGACGTGACAGAAGAAGTAGAGCGTCGAGAAGAATTCAAAATGCTGTCGATGGTAGCGGATGAGACCGATAACTCAGTCATCATCACCGATGCCGACGGCTGTACACGCTATGTAAACCAAGGGTTCGAAAAGCTCACCGGTTACACGATGTCAGACATGCGCGGCAAAAAGCCAGGCACCATGTTGCAAGGGCCAGGCACCGACGCAGAAACGGTCGCAAAAATTTCACAGAAACTAAAAAATCGCGAGCCCTTTTACGACGAACTGCTCAACTATAACAAACAGGGTGAGGCCTATTGGATTTCTGTGTCTATCAATCCGATTTTTGATGACAACGGGCACTTATCTAGCTTTATTTCTATTCAAGCCGATATCACCGAAGCCAAGCAACGCTCATTGGAAGCAGAAAGACGCTTCGAAGCCATCAGTGTTAGTAACGGGATTATGCAATGGCGGCTTGACGGGACACCTGAATCATTTAACTCCTATATGCTCACACGTTTACGCGCTGATACCTCGACCAACGCCCAGATCGCGACTAACAACCTGAAAACAATGCTGGGTGAACAAACCTTCCAAAAAGTGATTGCGGGCTCTCAGATCAAAGACGTCCTTCCTTTTAAAGCCGCCGATGGCAGTGAACGCCGCTTTGACACCGTGGTTGCCCCGATTTTTGATTCAGAAGGCAATCCTTTATACCTCGTCTCCTACGGAATCGATGTCACGAATCGAGCCCAAGCCGTCGAAGTAACGGAACAGGAAATGAATAAAGTGGAAACATCCAGCAATGAAATTCAGCAGATTATTGGCGTTATTAATGGGCTCGCGGATCAAACCAACCTTCTCGCGTTAAATGCCGCCATTGAGGCTGCACGTGCAGGCGAGTCAGGCCGAGGATTTGCCGTCGTTGCAGATGAAGTACGTCAACTGGCTCAGCGCTCGGGAGAGTCTGCAGCAGAGATCCGCCGGCTGGTCGACCAAACCAACGAGCGCGTTCGCGCATTAGCCGATGCGCTTCAAAACCTCAATGAAGAGGGCAGTTAAGCAAGGGAAAAATAGCTAAACCTATCGCTGCTCATTTATCTCGGTATAATGCGCGTTTCAGCTTTTTATCGATGAATAGCATTATGATCAAGAACCTGGTCTCAACTTACCTCAAAGGCATGGCGATGGGGGCTGCAGATGTGGTTCCTGGTGTCTCTGGCGGCACCATCGCATTTATTACTGGTATCTACACGCAGTTACTTGAGAGTATTCGGCGTATCACACCTCGCCTTTTCACACTCTGGCGCAAGGAGGGTTTCAAGGCCGTCTGGCACCATATCAACGGCACCTTTCTTTGTGTGCTCTTAGCCGGCATTCTGACCAGTATTGCCAGTTTGGCCAAAGGGATAAGCTGGATGCTCACCCATCACCCGATCCCACTGTGGTCGTTTTTCTTTGGCTTGATCATCGCTTCAGCGTTGCATATTGCCAAACAATTGCCCGCCCCCAGAATAAGCCCTAAAACCGTTCTCGCGGCACTGCTAGGGATCGGGTTTGCCTACTGGATTACTATTGCGAACCCCTTGCAGCTCACCGCCTCGCCGCTCACCGTCTTTCTCGCCGGCGCCATCGCGATTTGCGCTATGATTTTGCCAGGGATCTCTGGCAGTTTTATTCTGCTGTTGCTGGGAATGTACAGTCCGATCCTAGATGCGGTTCATCAAACGCAGTTTGGCTTACTGGGATTATTTGCGATGGGCGCGGTGACTGGCTTATTGACCTTTTCGCACCTGTTGTCATGGCTGCTGCGCCGCTACTACGCGCTAACGCTCGCGTTTCTGACCGGCCTGATGTTGGGCACGCTAGGTAAAATCTGGCCGTGGAAACACACGCTTACATGGCGTACCAACTCATCCGGTGAGCAAGTGCCTCTGATGCAAGATAACCTTCTACCGGGCGCGTACGAGGCAATCGTGGGACACCCGGCACAAGTTAGCTTGGCCATCATTGCCATGATAGGTGGCTTTGTGCTGGTATTATTGCTGGAGCGTTTCTCGCCTAAGCAGGACTAAATAATGCATATATCACCCTCACAATCACCCGTGAGTCGCCCATTGTTTATCACTGTCGGTCTCTTAATGCTGGCAGTGATGGCTTTTTTTCTTCCTTCTTGGCTATCTGGCTTTTTCTCGACCGCTTCGAGTTCAACCGTCGCGCCAGCCGCCTACTGTTCGCTCAATCAGCAAACGTGCCAATACAAGGGTTATCAAGCCCACTTAGGCAATCCAATGGTTCATCCACTACACGCCAATACCCTCACGGTAACCGCCCCCCAGGCGCTTAACACGGATACCTTGCTCGTGAAGCTCCAAGGCGTCGAAATGAATATGGGGGAATATCGGCTGGTGCTTAAACAAACCGATAAACTGACTTACCAAGGGCAATTGATGCTGCCCGTTTGCACTGAAGACAGCATGACCTGGGCGGGAACCATTACACTTAATGATGATGCAAACACGCTATTCCCCATTAAAGTAAGCATGGAGCGACTATGAGTAAGAAAGCTTGGCTTGTCGCCATTATTGCCGTTTGTTTTGGCTTGGGTGCCCGCGCGCTATTTGATCACTATCAAACGTCACAAAAGCAGGCACAAGCGGGTGCATTACAATCACAAGGGCAACCGTTTAACCTTTACAATACCGATGACCCACGTCCGCGTATTGTTTACTTCGGTTATACCCATTGTCCTGATGTTTGTCCCACCTCGCTCGCCGTACTATCTGCTGCGTTAAAGTCGCTCCCTGAGTCGACACGAAACGCGGTATCGCCAGTCTTTATCACTCTCGACCCAAAGCGTGATACCAGCGAAAAAGCCGCGGAGTATGCCCATTTTTTCCATCCGGCCATCACCGGCGTCAGTGGTTCAGAAGCACAAATCGCCCAGCTGGCAAAGCGCTACGGAGTTTTATATCGCATCACCGAGCTGGAAGACTCCGCCATGGACTATGCCGTTGACCATAGCTCCTTTTTTTATTTTCTCTCACCGAACGGTGAACTCGTAGAGAAAGTCCCTCACACCTTAAACCCTGAGATGCTGATCGCAGCGATTGAACGGGTGACTGGTCAAAACAAGGAATAACAATGACATCATTCAAATCTTTTATTGCCGCTATCGCTTTTATGGTTGCTCCATTGGTGCATGCCCATGGTGAGTTTTTTATTCATGATGCCTACGCGCGTGCCACTGCACCTGGCGCACCAAATAGCGCCGCTTTCATGGTGCTCGATAATCAAAGCAAGGTGCTAAAACGGGTGGTGAGTGCGAGTACACCGGCGGCGAAACGGGTAGAGTTGCATGAGCATGCCATGGTAGATGGCATGATGGAAATGCGACAAATTGCGCAAATCCTGGTGCCTGAAGGCGAGCAAGTCACATTAAAGCCAGGAGGCCTGCATGTGATGCTATTTGATCTTACCCAGCCACTCAAAGTAGGCGAGCACATTTCGTTGACCTTAAACACCGCAGACGGTCATTCTCTGACCAAGCAGATCCCAGTAAAATCGGTCATGGATGGTATGCAGCACCATAGCGATGAAGGAAATCATCACCACGAATAGTCTTTAACGTGTCTCGATGGATGGGTCGAACAGCGCGTTAAATGTTAACTGTGTCAAGGTATGGCCGCCAAGTTGAGGATTCAGCAGCAAAATCCCCTATCAGCGTCTATGGTAAAAGGTAGTCGCGCTTGCGCGTGACCCTTTTGACGTGATTGCTATCTCCAACAACAATAGCGAGGTTCTCTATGAAAATCCGTCCAATGGCGCTAGCAGCAATAGCTTCAACCGTGTTGCTCGTCGGCTGTACTAGCAACACCGCACTACAACAAAGTGTTGATGATTTATCCGCGAAAGTCGATGCGCTCTCTAACGACGTTTCTATGATGAAAAGCGACGTGAGTGATACCAAAGATACCTCTCAAATGGCCTATGACGAAGCCAAACGTGCTAACAAGCGCATTGATAATATGGCGCAGTCGTATACCAAGTAGCGTATCGACTTAATCACCGACGACGCATTGAATAAACAAAACGGCGCAACGCCATGCGCCGTTTTCATGCTGTTATCTGACGTTTACTCCTTCGTTCGCCTCACTGGCTTGACATCTACGTCCGCACGCTCGAGACGCTGCCAGGCTTTCAACTGTGCTGGGGTCAGTGTCGCGATCTCTATCGGCACGCCTTCCTGAACCGATAACGCCGCTCGGTACCGCTGAGGTGACAATTCCAATCGCGCTAACATCGCTAACACCTGAGGATCAGGCTCAATCGACAAACGCGCTTTGGTCTCTTTTTCATTTTTTGACAAAGGACGATGGGCTTCTACCATCACGCGCCCATCAGGCTCAACGCTTAGCTTCGCGGGTTGATTAATCACCCTCACGGGAGTATGAACATCCACTTGCTCAAACAGCCATGCCACATCGTCAGGACGAAGTCGGATACAGCCCGCGCTGACTCGCAGCCCAATACCAAACGACTTATTCGTGCCATGAATTAAATACTCACCGTTACCGAAGCCCAACCTTAGCGCATGCTCACCTAAGGGGTTGTTTGGTCCTGCCGGCACCACATCAGGCAAAATGATGCCGCGCTGTTTTTTATATTCCTCACGAATGCTCTGCGGTGGCGTCCACGTCGGATGTTCGCGCTTTTGGCTAATATAGGTGTTCATGGTGGGGGTTTCGCGCCCCACTCTACCAATCCCGATGGGGAATACATGAACAGCACGTTGAGCGTCTGTTGTTTCCCCTCCTGCTCTAGCGGCTGGCTCAGGGAAATAGTAAAGGCGTAACTCGGCAAGATTAATCACGATCCCCGAGTGAGGCGGTGAGGGCAGCAAGAGCTGATTGGGTAAGCGCACCAAAGCGCCGGGCTCAGGCAAGTAGGGATCCATTCCTGGGTTGAGCGCTAAAAGCGCTAGAAACCCCACATCATAGTGTTTGGCAATGGCTTCTAAGTGCTCGCCCTCTTTGACGATGTGCGCCTCTGGATAGCCAACCAGTCGACTGCCGTCGGTGGGTAACGGATACGGGGTGGCAAACGCTGTTGGCACCGCTAACGCCCAAAGCATCGCACAGGCTAACCCCAGCGATGCAACCTTTTTATTAATCACAGACGGGAGTCGGCTAGAAATAAATCCGCGCCCCAGCGGCACCTTCAAACTCAATATCGCCTTTTTCCTCCCAATACCACGTCGTGCCCGCCTCGGCGAACAGTTCCACATCCCCCGTACCCACCGGAAGCGTGACGCCGAGCCCTGCGCGTGGTCCCCACTGGTGCGTTGAATCATCTACCCACTGACCCCCCGCATAGACATACATAGGCGCATATTCCATCCGCCCAAGCCATTCACCCAAATTCCAAGTCCCATCGACGGCAACGCCCACCTTGTCGATGCCCGCTTGAATTTTAAATTGGTTTTGTTTCAAGGTCACGCCCGACATCGGCGAGCCAAGGAAAACCCCCGCGGCAAGGCCATCAGCCGCGTATGAAGAAACGGGAAATGAGGCAACCGTCAACCAGACTGCTGCACGAAGCCAAAGGTTTAAATTCATGGTATTCCGTTGTATTACTGTGACATGCACACAGACAAAAGCAATTTTAGTGCCAATATGAGATAGCAATTGAACAGGCACAGGTGTGTCTCCAAATAAGGCAATGAGCCGGTGATCGTCAAGGTGACTGGGTCAACGCATCACCCCGTCCCCACCGAAGGAGGCAATAATCTGCCAATAAGGGTAGATAAAAACATACAAACCATGCCGCTTGATTGGTCACAACATGGTACCGATCGCCATTCTGCTCCTCCCCGCGATGAGAAAGTGCGCACAAAGTAGCGTTTCTCCCTGATTTATTGGGCGATTTAAGTGATATACTGCATACTTTAGGCTGTGTGCCCTGATGAGTCCGCGCAACAGGGTGGCATCCGCTTTCAAGACGTTTTTGGTAGGAGTAACGGGTTTTTGTTAGATGATCTGGTCTCGCTGGCACTGCGCCAGTTTCAGCAAGATTGTGTCAAATTGTGCGAGCATCACTATCCGACGGTTCACAACCGGGGAATGCGTGATCCCCACATGGGCAAAGCACTCGCACGCCGACTCATGCGAGTGCTTGATGCACACGACAAGCCCGCAACGTTTCATTTGCTCGACGATACCCGCCCACATAGCCAAACCGTCTATCAACTACAACTTGATGGCAGCGCGATATACATACTCGCCCATCGCCTACTCAGCGGCAATAACGCTTGTCGTGATGCCCTGGTGCGTGACGTTGCTTGGCTACTGAATCATGGCATCACCAACCCGGCTGAGCCTGGACGCGTGATTGTGGTCAGTGATCACTGGATTGATCGCACCAACGCCAGTAAGGCCGTTCCTTCATGGTGGTTGGGACACCAGCCTATTCACGCAGACGCCTATCGCGCGCAAGGAATACGCCTGACCAGCGCGACATCGAGCCTTGCTGAGACCATCGCACCCTTAGGGTTAACTGAGGGGCGATATCGTATCTTTCACCCTTTGTTTCGCAAAAAAGATGGCTTACCGTTGCACAAATACCTTTTACTCACCGCCACGTTTCCGCTCGGTGTTGAAGAGGACAATAACAGTCTTTAATGCGGTTTGTGCCACACGGATTTAAAATCAAACCAACCCACAGCATTCGATGCCACATCTTGGAGATCTGGCGTTGCCATGACACCCATCCAAATATGAAACAACGGCACCATTTGATGCTCAACCAGACAACGGGCTAAGTGCTCAGCACAGCTATCATCTTGCGTGTCTCGCCAACGCTGCGTGTGATTTTCAATGGTTTTGAGCATGGGATCCGTGCAGGCACTCAATACCAGATCATGCGTCCCCAGCCAGTTGAATAACCCTGCCTGTCCGCGTTCTCCAAAGCTCATCGCCCCTAACCAGATATCGATTTTGCGGCCATGTTGACCACTAAAATAGTCGGTGGGTGACAATGCCAGGGTTTTCACTTGAATACCATCCTCAAGTAAGTGCGCGTGTATTGCCTTGGCGATAAGCGGGTAGAGAGGATGATCAGATAAATACGCCACGGTCAATGACGTTGGCGACGGCACGACTGGTGACATGGACGAAAGGCCATGATGCATCCAACCTGGCATCAGTCCATATGCATTGAACAATCGGTATTCACCCATGCCACAATGCGCCAAGCGTGGAAGTAGTTGCAGCGACGACAGCTTGGCATGCAGGTATTCACGCCATGCGGGTTGCTTTGCTAATCCATCGCGACAATTCAACAATAAATAACCGGCCCCCTGATCCATTTCTAACTTTTGACTCAAGGTCGTTTGATGGCTGGCTAATCGCTCCGGCGTCAGTGAGGTACTGGGAGTGAGATAGCACATTGCCGCCTCATCAAACACCATAATCTGGATCTCATCGGTCAGGGCACGATAACCAAAATAATCATCAAATGCCTCGAGAACTAAGCGGTGTGGCTGTTTCTCTGCCACGCGATAAGGGCCCGTCCCAATCGGTTGATAACTACTGGATTGAGCTTGGTGGCGATCGGCAGGACGAATGACTGCCTCTGGCAAAGTAAGCGCGTGATCAAACCTTGGGTCGGGCGACGAAAGGTGCACATCGATCATCCGCGGACCCGGCGAGTCAACGCGCGAAAGATGAGCAAAAAAACGCCGCGTAGAAAGCGCAGATAGGCTCGCTATCACATCCTGCTCGCGCATTAGCTGACCATCATGGAAGCGGACACCAGGACGCAGGTAAAACCGCCAATGAGTCGGCGACAACGCCTCCCAATGGTGGGCTAAGTCCGGCGTTACGATACGTTCACTACCACGATAACGCACCAAGCCATTAAAAATTTGCCCGACCAAGTGCTGCTCTGAACGACGCAAAGGTTCGCGCGGATCCAGCGTCTCGAGTTGACGGTAATAGGGCAGGCGAACAATTTGCCGCCCGTTTTGCGTACTCGGCCCCATTTGTTTTTGAATTAAGGCGGCGAGCTTGGTGGAGTCATGATCAAGGCACGCCAAGGCTTGATCCATTTTGCCCTGCGCCAACCAATGTGCTGCCTGCTCTTCTCGCAGTGCCATTTCACTTCGCAAAAACGCTAAACGAGAGAGCTTCCCTCGCCCTACGGAAGGCTGCCAGGTCAGCCACCCTTGCTCTTCTAGCTTGCTGAGCACCATTCGCGCATTACGCCGCGTACAGACCAAAATATCCGCCACAGCTTGCAAGGTTGTATCAGTGCTTTCACCATTGAAATGATGATAAAGGCGGGAGAACTGTGCGCGTAGACGCTGTCCAGACATAAAAGAGGAACCTAAATGCAGTATCAGTCATTGTCGATACTTCCTATTTTACGCGACAACGGCCGCTCCGTCTGCCCAGTTTGGACGCAATCAGATCGAGGCTGTGATCTCTGGCAGGCTTTATTTTCGCGTGCTATAGCGCAGCGATTGTTATTTCTGCTCACTCCGTTATGATGCCTGTTGATTGTTGTTATCGCATGTGGTGTTTATGGACGCGTCTGAAATTATTTCCCATTTTGATGTTAAACAACGCTGGATGGCATGCCACGTAAAAAAAGCGCAATTCCCAACCCAAGAAAGCCTCGCGGGCTTTGATATCTATCACGCCGCCGCTCAGCCTCCTCAACCTTTCGAGCCACCCAGCGTACCGGACAAGCAACCGCTAACGCTATATTGGGTCAACAACCACCCACTGATGATTCAATACGCCAAGCTTCAGGCGCAACAGTGGCCAGAATCTGATCGCGCCAATATGCTCGCCTACTTTGCCCAGCTTGCGCTTGAAGATGGCGTTGAAATTGACGACGCCACGGTAACGCTATGCATCGGCACTCAAAACGGGGAAACCTGTGCCGCCGCCATGCGAGTCGATACAGTGTTAGACGGTCAAACGGTCAGCGGTATTTATGATCTGATTGCCCCCAGCGACGACGCCCGCGCACAACTTCTTTATGCACTCAGTCAGAAGATCAACGGCGACGACAGGCTGTGGGTCATCGACCGCTAGTGGGCGGGACGAAAATTCTTGAGAGGGTGAATCACTTCCTCAAGCCCTTCCACTTTGAGGGCCAGGCACAGCTTCATCAGTTCTCCTAACTCGCCTTTTGGAAACTCGGCTTTGTTTTGAAACCACAGTAAGTATTCTTCAGGCAGATCAATCAATACACGGCCTGCGTACTTGCCAAACGGCATGGGCATGTTGGCCAGTTTAATCAGTTGCGCTTTGTCCATGAAGCATACCTTGTCGATTACGCCGTGGCTTGTTGGGTGTTCTCACGCTGCTGAGCAATCATTTCAAGCAACATGGTTTCTCGCACCAACGACTGGCCAGCTTTCTCGCTGTTCGCCATCACTGCTTTGTTATGCGCAATTGCATGGTCAATGCTCACCCACACCGGCCGCATACCGTTATTGATTTCATAGTGCTCAAAGGTCGGTGTGCCGAGATCACGATCAACGCGGCAGTAAAAACAATACGACAGCATATGCATCACATCCGCACCATCACGATACCAAGGGCGGTACTCTTCAAAACAGCCAAACGGGCGAATATCTCGAATCTGTTGCGCGCCTGTCTCTTCTTCTAACTCACGGATCATAGCTTGCTCTGGCGTTTCGCCCTCATCCATACCGCCACCTGGCAGTGAGTAATCATCATAGCGTGCGGTATACATCAGCAAAATCTCATCACCATCTAACGCGATGGCTCGCGCAGCATTTCGCTTGATAATGGCTTTGTCTTCCAGCGGTAGCACCCGCTCATCCGTATGTTTGGCTATGATTTGCATAGTTACTCGCGTCATTAAAAAAAAGGCGCACAAGGATACCACACATAGCGCATTACAGAGCGGATGATCTTGCGCGCACAAAAACTTAATTTTCGCCGCATTTAAATATCCTTGGCGCGTGATTTAAGTAATACTGATTTTGGTGTGCAGACCGGGATGATGATGTAGGAAGGGCAGTCTAGGATGTTGCAAAAAATTGACATACAGCAGCTAACCCTTGGTATGTATGTTGAGCGAATAGAAACTGAACATGCCCGCACACGCATGGCTAAGCCTGGCTATGTTCGCCGTCCCGAGACCATCCAAAAACTGAAACAAAGCGGCGTGAGCTATGTTTGGGTAGATGCTGATCAGATCCTAGATATCAATGAAATCCAGTACAATGGTGCCGTCTACCAAGGGAAATACGCCTCAACCGGTGCAGATATCGACAAAGCACGCGCACTCATCGATTCGTCCAAGCAACAGCTGAGTCGCTTGCTAAATGACATTTATGCCAATAAACCCATTGATGTCGCGCCCCTTGAGGCATTGGGCAGTGACATTGTTGATAATATTTTTGAACGTCAGCACGCGGTTGCCTGGATCAGCGGTATTCGCGACAAGAGTGCTTACCTGATGGAGCACTCGCTCAATGTGGCCTTTTTGTTGGTGAGTTTTGGCAGGCATCTGGGGTTTGATCACGCGACTTTGCAAGAGCTTGCCGTCGGTGGATTAGTGCACGATATCGGTAAAGTGCTGGTTGCCGATGACGTGCTCAATAAACCGGGAAAACTGACCGCTGAAGAGTTCGACCACATGAAACTCCACCAAGTTTTTTCTCAGCCAGTACTGGATAGTATCCCTGATCTCTCACAAATCGCTCGCGATGTAAGCTTGATGCATCACGAGAAATTGGATGGCAATGGTTATCCAAATGGGCTTAAAGGGGAAGCGTTACATACCATTGGCCGCATGAGTGGGATTGTCGATATTTATGACGCACTGACGGCTGATCGCTGTTACAAGCGGGCGATGTCGCCCTCTGAAGCCTTTAAGATCATGATGGGACTCACGCCGTTTCATTTGGATCCTACTTTATTACGCGCCTTTATTCAGTGTATTGGCTTTTACCCTGTAGGCTCTCTCGTTGAGTTGGCGGATGGACGTGTCGGCTTGGTATGGCAAGAAAACCTCGACGAGTTGACCCGCCCTGTGGTCAAGTTGTTCTATTCAGTTCGGAGTCAGCGGTTTCGCGACGTCGAGTATATTGATCTCGATAAGCGCCATGATTTGCGTATCGCCCGCGCCACCAGCGAGAAAGCGCTTGATATCAATGTCGATGCATTTCGTTAATCCTGTGACGAGGCGAAGGCTTTTGCGTATACTGCCCTCCCTCAGTGACAATGCCTTTAAGATAGAGAGAGAAAAATGAGAGTTTGCGCGGTTGATTTAAAAGCGAATGAAGCGAACCTGGTCTTGCTAGATAGTGACAATCATTTGTTTTCGGTGCCTGAGTGTCGAGCCAAGAAAATTACGCTGCCCTCGCCAGAAGCCCAAGAGAGTATTCAACATTTCCATCGCACCATGAGCAAGCTCATCGAAGACTATCAAGTGGATAAAATCGTTATCCGTGAGCGCCAGACCAAAGGCAAATTTGCAGGTAGTAGTGCGGGCTTTAAAATGGAAGCTGTTTTGCAACTGATCGAAGGCGTTGACGCCGAAGTCTTCTCCTCCAATGTGATGAAACAAACGCTAAAACGTCATCCCATCGATGTAAACTTAAAAGAGCTAGGCTTAAAGCAATTTCAGGAAAATGCCTTTCTTACCGCTTGCGCCTATTGTAATCAAGACAAGAAATAACGTGCCGAACACGGAGGTACCATGAGCAAGAGAACCTACGCTTCCCCTCTGGGGCCATTAACATTGCTAGCCAATAACCAGGGATTAACGGCTCTGTACCTCCCTAACCGCGCACCGAATCATACTGATCACCTCAGTTCGCCGGAAAGCGCCGCTATTCTCGAGCTGGCCTGCCGACAACTTGATGAGTACTTTGCGGGCACGCGACAGTTATTCTCGGTGCCACTTGCCCCGCAGGGGACAGCCTTTCAGCAGCGCGTATGGCAGGCACTGCAATCGATCTCTTTTGGTGAAACGGCCAGTTACCAAGCGATCTCGCATCTGATCGGTAACCCAAAAGCCAACCAAGCTGTAGGCAGTGCCAATGGCAAAAATCCGATTTCTATTATTATCCCTTGTCATCGGATTATTGGCCGCCAAGGACAGTTGGTCGGCTATGGAGGGGGATTAACCGCCAAACGCGCATTGCTGACTTGGGAAGCAACAGGCAAGTGGCCCGACGCTGTTTCGAGCGAACTGAGCAGCACAGATCCCGCCCTGCCTTAGCATCTGCTCACGCGGCCAGCGGTTTGATCAACCGTTCTGGGGTCAGCTGAAAACCACAATGCATATAAAAACTCTGCGCATCTTCCTTGTGGTAACTTGGAACCACTTCAATGTGATCACACCCTCTTGCTATTAGCGCCTGCTCGGCAGCGACGAGCAGTTGACGCCCCAACGTCATATCACGGAATGGTTCGTCAACAATAATGGTGCTAATGCGCCCCATGTGGCCTGATAAACCTAATTGTGGGATCACCTGACAGACCACCACACCCGCCACCAAGCCGCAAAGCTCGGCCACGCTGACTGACACCAAGTCTTGATTGAGTAAGTGCCTGATATGGCGATGCATCTGACGCTTGTCTACGTTATCTGACTGGCAAAGTGCGCAGAGTTGGCTAATGACATCGATGTCTTTATCAATGGCTTGTCTTATCATTATCGTCTTCCTTGTTTGGGTTACCCACCCGCAGACTGCTGGCTCAATCTACCGATGAGGCGTTATGTTGTAAAAAGCGCGGAGATGGGTGACTAACGCTGAGCGGTTGGCGTATCCGCCATACGGCTTACCGTCACACGGCGGTCAAAGAAAAAGCCCTCATTTCCCGCTTGATTATCCAGTGGCTGACTGTCCCCATACGCCACCGTGTTGAGCTGATGCGGATCCACACCTACCGAGACGAGATAATCTTTGACTGCCTGCACGCGGCGTTCCGACAGTGCTTGGTTATAGCCTTGACGCCCTCTTGGATCGGCATAGCCTGCGAGTTGCCATTGCGCATTTGGCATTTGTTGAATAAACCCGGCTAGCTCGTCGAGCTGGATCATAAAGTGCGGCTCGATATCCGCTGAGCTGGTGCGAAACTGAATATTCATCGCCAAGGCAAGATCGTCCACCTGATGCTGCGCACTGCGCAAACGCGCGAGTTCAAGCTGCGCTTCATTGTATTTTTGGCTAATCCGACTCAGTGATTGATTCTCGTCTCGGATCGTTTGAATCGTCTCACCCTGCTCGTGGGCCAAATCTTCATAGCTGGCATTTTGTCCCATCACGGTGCCAATAATGGCCCCTGCAACCGCGCCGACAGGGCCTGCCACCACCGCCCCCGCGATGGCACCGCTTCCCATCCCGATCAACTCAGGCTGTTTATTGCGTTCAACCTCACTGGCGGCCATCCCTTGTGGCGTGGCGACCGCGAACATTGAAACCGCGAATACAGAGTGCGTCAGTTGTTTTTTAATATCCATTTTATCCTCGCTTACGGTGAATCGTGCTGTTTGATATGACGTTATTACAGCAAGCACTTAAGGCATTTTGCGGGAGTAAAAATGGCAATCTGGCGATCAATAGTGGCAAAAAAATGGCAATTGACGTTTCATGCGCGAAGAGGGTTTTCTCTGCACACAGTTTGGGTATAGTCATCACAACGCAAGATACGAAGACAGAGTTATGAAACACATCGCGATAGTGGAAGATGACGCGGCGATCCGAGAAAACTACGCCGATGTTATTCGCCGCCAGGGTTACCAAGTCCATACCTACCAAGACCGGCCCAGCGCGCAGGCGGCCTTTGAGCGGCAATTGCCCGACCTAGCGATCATCGATATAGGCTTAGGCAATGAAATCGATGGGGGGTTTGCCCTTTGCCAATCCCTCCGCGCCTTGTCGGCGACGGTGCCGATTATATTCCTCACCGCGCGTGACAGTGATATTGATACCGTGGTTGGGTTGCGGATGGGCGCGGATGATTACCTCACCAAGGATGTGTCTTTGCCGCATTTAATGGCACGTATTGCCGCCTTGTTCCGTCGCTCTGATCTTTTGGCACAAAGCCCGTCTAAAGCGGATAGGCGTCTCCAGTGTGGCCCTCTTGACCTCGACCTGGACCGGATGCGGGTCTATTGGCATGACCAACTGATTGATCTCACCGTGACCGAATTTTGGATGGTACACGCCCTCGTCAAACGACCCGGGCATGTTAAAAGCCGTCAAGCGCTCATGGATGAAGCACATGCTGTGGTGGATGACAGCACTATCACCTCACACATTAAACGAATTCGTAAGAAATTCATGGTGGTTGATAAGCAGTTTGATTGCATCAGTACCGTTTATGGCATGGGCTACCGTTGGGATGAGGCCCCCGAATGATCGCGAAGTTACACCCGCTTGCGCGTCGCATATGGCAACACCTGGCTGGGATCCGTACCAAAATAGTGGTGCTATCGAGCTTTTTGCTGCTGTTGCCCTATCTGGGGTACCAATATGTGTGGGAGATGGAAACCGTACTACGACAAGGGCAAGAGCAAACCTTGATGGGCACCGCTCGCGCCTTTGCCATGGGGATGAATGACCGACCGGCGCTCTTTGCTTATCGGCAAACGCCCTCAAAGCTGGAACCAGGAAAGGATCTCCACGCTTTTCGTCTTAACCACCCCATCAGGTTGGATGGCGACTTGAGCGACTGGCACCCAGATCGCCATCATCAACGCCTTTACCAGCGTGATGGCCTGATTTTTAACCAAGTCCCCTACCACAGTGACCAATTGGCGTTGTCAGTGCTCACCGGCAGCAATACCGATTCTGTTTATTTCGGTCTCAATGTCACCGATACGACGCCAACCCCAGCTCAGAAAAAGGGGGATATAACCAGCCAAGATCACTTGATTATCGCGCTCACATCCCCTCAAGGGGCGTTTTATCGCGTCGCGCTCAGCCAAGCCCGCAACAGCGATAATGCCCATATCACTCATCTCGCCAATGGACTACCTGAGCGGGCTGATGAGACCACGATGGAAGGCCCCGCTCAGCCCTTGCCCATCGCGGCAAAATGGCAAGCGACAGAAAAAGGGTACAGCATTGAAGTGAAACTCCCCGCCAATTGGATTGGTCAGCAGCTGGCGCTTGCCTATTATGATCGCGGCAATGGTTTCGAGCGGCCACTTAACGCCATCATCGGCAGTGCTTCAACGCGCTCCCCCACCACACTGGGCAGCTTTATGATGCCCTCGGCCGCTATCCAATCTCTGATTGAGCGAATGAATAACGACGCATCGCGGGTTTGGATCGTCGACAAACACAGTCGCGTGCTCGCCAAAGATGGCGATATTCAAACCTCCAATGGCGTTTGGCAGCCTCAGTCGCCTTCAGACCAACCAGAGGGGTTGATCCCCTGGATAACCGACACACTACTGCGCCCCTGGTATGACCGCTTGCTCGTGACGCCACCCGATCACTTCATCGACGCCATGCAGCAAGCCTCTATTTACCAAGGCGTGCAGGCACAGCAAGCGTTGCAAGGACGGCCTTATGCGGGTTGGCGCAGCTCGGACGATAACCAAGCGATGATCTTATCCGCCGCCTATCCTATCTGGCTCGACGACCGTGTCGCCGGTGCGGTGATCGTCGAAGAGACCACCAACGGCATTCGCAGTTTACGTAATGAAGCATTGGAAACCCTGTTTTCCGTTATGCTGGCAGTGATTTGTACCGGTGTGTTGTTGCTGCTGTTATTTGGATCCCATATCGCCAAGCGCTTACGCCGCCTCCAACACGAGGCCGACCACGCTATCGATAGCCAAGGTCGAGTCACCGGCGCCATAACCACCACGCATAGCCATGACGAGATTGGCCGGCTGTCACGCACCATGGCCGACATGGTCCGCCGAATTGCCGGGTATAATCACTACTTGGAAGCCATGAGTTCGCGGTTATCCCACGAGCTACGCACGCCGATTGCCGTGGTGCGCTCCTCGCTTGAAAACATGGCCTACACCCAGGAAAACCCAGAGCATTTAACCTACATTAATCGCGCGCAAGATGGGGTTCACCGCCTAGCGGGGATTTTATCGACGTTAACCGAGGCCACCCGCCTAGAGCAGAGCTTTGATAACGCTGACAAGGAGACAGTGGATCTCAATGCCCTACTAGAAGGCTGTACCCAAGGCTACCAATTCGCTTACCCAGATAAGACCTTTACCTTAAGCCTGCCCCATCACACCGTAAAGGTATTCGGTGTTCCTGATTATCTGGCGCAATTACTCGACAAGCTTATCGCCAATGCCGTGGAGTTTGATAACGGCACCGCCCCCATTGCCTTATCGCTGTCACAAAATGCGCATCAGATCGCGATGACCGTCAGTAATCGCGGCCCATTGCTCCCCGAGCATATGCGCGAACAACTCTTTAACTCTATGGTCAGTGTCCGCCCTGATGGTCAGAGCGCGGATAAGCCTCACCTTGGCTTAGGACTGTATATCGCACGGTTAATCGCCGACTTTCACCAAGCCGAGCTTGTCGCTGCCAACCGGCCACACGGAGATGGCGTGACGCTGTCACTTATATGGCCTAATACACAGTCAATCGCACACTGATTGATCTTAAACAGATTGGCCCCAATACTGATTAACAATGCCCTATATTGATAAGGGACCGTTTTTTTACGGGACCACTCATCGCGTGACACCCCCGAGCAAGGAGCCAATATGATTGAATTTTATTCTGCCGCGACACCTAACGGGCAAAAAGTGGCGATTGCGCTAGAAGAAATGGGGCTGGATTATCAACTCCACAGCGTTGATCTCATGGCCAATGAGCAAAAACAGCCCGATTTTTTAGCCATCAACCCCAACGGTCGTATTCCCGCGATTGTCGATAGAGCCAATGGCGACTTTCCTGTCTTTGAGTCAGGGGCAATTTTACTTTATCTCGCCGAAAAAACGGGACAATTCTTACCCAGCGATCCCAAGGCGCGCTCACAGACGATTCAGTGGCTGATGTTCCAAATGGGAGGCGTGGGGCCAATGATGGGGCAAGCCAATGTCTTCTATCGCTATTTCCCAGAGACGATCCCCGCCGCGATTGAACGCTATCAAAAAGAAGGCCGCCGCCTCCTTGAAGTGGTCGATAAGCAACTGCAACAGCACCCTTACTTGGCAGGAGATAGCTATACCATTGCTGATATGGCCACGTGGCCGTGGGCGAGGATCCATGAATGGAGCGGTGTCAATGTTAGCGGATTAGACGCGCTACAAGCGTGGCTAGACAAACTCGCCGCGCGTCCTGCTTGTCAAAAAGCATTACTGACTCCCGCGCCTGATGAGGCAACAGACGATGAACGGGCCGAGCAGGTACGTGGCATGGTGACGCGATAGCAAACTCGCTATACTAACGCGTCATGTTCGAGTCAGACAGACAGCCTATCAGCTGTCTGTCTGCTAGTTTGGTCGTTTTGAGGAGGTCGCGTGTTAACACCTTGCATTGGTCACTGTCGGCGTGAAGAAGACATTTGCCTCGGTTGCAAACGCACGCTTGACGAAATTGTCCGCTGGGGAAAAATGACGGACACTGAGCGCGAAACCATTATGTTAGAGCTGGAAAATCGACCAGACCCTTGCCCTACTGACCCGCCTCGCCGCTCACGAAACCCGTTCAAGCGCCGTACTGGCTGAAGGCGCAAGCGGTTTGCGATACTCGATAATCACCGTGCTGCCCTCATAATGCACGGCTTCAATCGCCCCATCGACGATCACTTTACTGGTCACGAGCACGTCTTGCTCGACCTGTTCGCGGTCGCGCAAGCTGGGGAGAATCTTGTTCGGTTCAACGCTCATCGCCTGGCAAAACGCAAACACAAACCGGCTGTTAAGGACGGCATCGCCGTGAATGCACCGCGAAAAGCTAAGGTGGCTGATCTCAAGCTTTTTTGCCATTTCTATCTGGGTAATCCGAGCTTTCGCTTTATAAGACATCCATGTCTCGTACAAAGCCTGTCTGTCTTGATCATTAAACGTCATCACGGTGTCCACTGGCTATCGTTTAAAAGCCACTAGCCTAGCAACCCAGTACGCCACAATGTCAGCACGGGGTAAACGGCGAGTAAATCTTGCTGGAATCGTGCAGCTCGGTTAGGATCCAAGAGCCCTGATCAGATAAGAGATGTGCTATGGACGTCAACTTGGCGAATCTACCTGCCGACGAGAAACAAAAAATTGAACTCGATAAACAAGCTGCCTACGCCGTATGGAAGGTAGTGAATAACCAAGCGCCACAAACCCTTTACCAGCAGGAGGCCAGCGCCTTAGTCGATTGGCAGCGCGAGGTGTATCTCGCCAGTGTAGAAAAATACCGTGCACAACCTGACGCCTTTATCATCCCTGAGGCCGCTTCCCCCGAATAAGGTTTTACCAGCACCTTCGCATCGGTGCTGGCACCTGTCAGTCAGCGTACGCCACACGGTTTTTATCGCCGACATCATTACGCCAAGCTTTCATACGTCTCAACCCCTCACCACTGTTTGGTTTTATCTTACTCGCTGCTGATAGATGCTGAAAATAAAGCGCTTATATCAGTAAGCCTCTTACACGGCGTTTAAAACCCGAATCTCTGTCTTTATTGCCTAATAATTCCTTCATCAAAACAGCACCAAATTGTTATACACTTTTCATCTATCAACTAGCAAAAACCGCCCCCTCCCTCTATTGTTATTCTTATCAAAAATTTCTTTTTTTATTTGGCATAAAGGCAATAGAAGCACTAATTTCAAATAAACGTTGGCTGGGTGACTCCTTGTTGGGCAACAAAAAACCGCATAAAAAAGCGGACAATACACGCACACCAAGCACAGGAAGCACCCTTACTTTTTAGACAGGCAAACACGCGCTCAGTAAGGGGTAATTGTCATGACCTTAGGGTTTAAATCTCGTATCATTTTTGGGGTGGGGCTGCTCGTCACCCTCTCTCTGGTGGTTCTCGGTTCGATCAATGCGATGTCATTACGTGACAAGATGGTCAGTGCCTTGGTCACCCAAACTCAAAATAAACTTGACCATCATGTTACCGCGTTAGAGCAGCTGGTGCAGTCTCAGCTCACTGCGGTAGAGCAAGGTGCCGGGCACTTCTCGAGAAATTTGACCGAGCCTGAGAATGTCGCACAAGTCCGTATGCTCGCGGACACCGCCGGCATCGCCAATGTGATCATGACCTACGAAAACGGTACGTCGTACATGTCTAATCACAATGGTAATGGTGTGACCACCAATGAATATAACTTCCGAGACCGAGACTGGTACCGTACGGTTAAATCCGATCAGTCCATTCACTTGACTGACATTTACACGGACAAGGTCACCGGTGGAAAAGTGATCAGCGCCGTGGCACCAGTGTTTGAAAACGGCCAGTTTATCGGCGCGCTGCTTGGTGATATTCCGTTAGAAGATGTCATCACACAAGTCAGTGAGATGCGCTTTGCCGGTGGGGCCGCGACATTGACGGATCAAAACGCGGTGTTTTTTGCCAGTGATGACCCCAATGATATCGGTAAAACCCCCTCTCAAATTAGTCCTAACTTTTCACAAATGGAGAGCATGTTCCGCAGTAGCGAGCAAGGTCACCTCACGTTCCCCTATTTAGGCATTCAATTTGATGGCTATTTCCAGCGAGTCAACCTAACCGAAAACAGGTATTGGACCCTGATGGTTTTTGTTGACCAAGAAACCGCCCTGGCGGGAGTTCGCGATGCCCAATTCGAATCGATTGGCACCGGTGTTGTCCTCCTTATCGCCAGCCTGGGTGCCATTTATGCGATTATTCAGTTTTCGTATCGCCCCTTACTCAAACTCAAAGAAGCAGTATTGGATCTGTCGCGCGGCGAAGGGGATCTCACCGCTCGCCTTGACGTGAACGGCAATGATGATTTGGCGCAAATCAGTGACGGCTTCAACCGCTTTGTCGAGAACTTACAAGGCATGATATTGAGCGTCGCCGAGTCGAGTCAGGCGATCTCCGCCAATATCAGTCAGCTTTCCCAAACGACCAGCGAAAACGAATCTGTGCTCGACGCGCACTCCTCTGAAACCGAGCAAGTGGTCACCGCTATCACTCAAATGAGTGAGAGCGCGCGAAACATTGCAGAAAACGTTTCTCAGTCAAACAGCATCACCGCCTCAGCCAGTAAAGAGGCCAACCAGTCACTCAAAGTGGTTGATAACGCTGTCGTCACGGTCAGTGCACTGGTTGATGAAGTGGAAGAAATGTCTGGCCGAATCACCAGCATGAACAAAGATGCGAATCGGATTAGTGACGTGCTGACGGTAATTGGCGAAATTTCCGAACAAACGAATTTGCTGGCGCTCAACGCGGCCATTGAAGCGGCGCGCGCTGGCGAGCAAGGCCGAGGTTTTGCAGTGGTTGCCGATGAAGTGCGTGCCCTCGCCGCTCGCACGCAAAGCAGCACCACGGAAATTTCTGAGATGCTCACCGCGTTACTCGATGGCACCTCGAGTGTGGTCGAAGCCATGGAGAAAACCAAAGAGCAGTGTCAGACCACGGCAGACAAAACCTCAGAAGTGTCCAACAGCTTGACCATCATGAGCTCATCTGTCACCGAAATCGACGATGTGAGCACCCAAATCGCCACGGCCACCGAGCAACAAAGCTCTGTCGCGGAAGAGCTGAGCAAAAACATGCTGTCGATTCGGGATATGGTGAATAAGCTGGTAGACAGTGGCAATCAAACCACCGCGGCCACCAAGTCGCTGACTCACTCGAACGAAGAGTTAGACCGCATGGTTCACAACTTTAAATTGCAATAAGTCAGCAAAGCCCTGTAGCTCAGCGGGATTGGCGTTGCAAGGCCGCGGCGCCATATCCCGTACCAAGCAAAACTCGGCTCAGCACGACACAAGCCGACTATGGCTGACGTTCACCCGATTAGGCAGTATATGACTGCCTGCTTCCTATTGGCGAGGGTTGTACCTATGTCTCGTTCTTTTCCAACACACGCGTTAACCACGACGTTTGCCCAACAATACCAAACCATTCGCCAACACTTTTTCGACCGTGACCCTGATCGCTGGCCCGTCTATCGGACGCCAGAGCTGGCTCATTGGTTGGAGAACGGCATGCATCCTGTTGTGGCCGACACGGCGAATCCATTGAGCCAACAAACGCATGTTCCCGAACAAAGTGACATTAGCGCCACGACACTGCCTCATCTGGCACGGCAAGCCGCCACCTACTCCAAAGATTGGACATCACCTCGTGCGGTGGAAAACGTGATCACCGCCCCCTGCGATCCGGCGATACATGGGGCTCTCCTTGCTACCATGGCGAACCCCAATCTCGTGTATAGCGAATACGCGGGAATGTCTGTAGAGCTAGAAAAAACACTCGTGCGCCAAGTCGCTAATTTGATTGGCTATGATCCTGACCAAGCAACCGGAATTGTTACCCAAGGCGGGACGTTCGGCAATTTGTACGGTTACTTGATGGGACTGAGAAAGCAGTTCCCGCTATCAGGCCAGCGGGGGTTGCAAGGACAAGATTTTCGCATGATTAACTCACTCGCCGGCCACTATTCAAATATGACTAACCTCGGTTTACTGGGCATAGATATCCCCAACCAGGTATTGCGTATTAAAGTGGATGCCAACAACCGACTTGATCTGGACGATTTTGCCTACTCGCTCAACCATTGTTTAGCCGAGAAGATACCGGTGCCTACCATTTTGCTGACCTTTGGTACCACAGATACCTTCGCGATTGACGACATTGAGCGCGTGTATCAAATCACGACGCAAGCCTGTCAGCGCTTTGACACGTCCGTAAAACCACATATCCATGTTGATGCGGCAGTGGGCTGGCCATTAGTGATGTTCAATGATTATGATTTCGCCGCCAACCCCATCGGGATCAACGCTGCGACATTGAACAAACTTCAAGCATTAATACCACGCATCCGCGGGCTACGCTTTGCCGATTCCATCACTATCGACTTTCAAAAGTGGGGATTCGTGCCCTATACCGCCAGCCTGGTAATGTTCAAACAACACACAGACATGGAGCATCTCAAGCAAGATCCGCATTACTTTTCTTATTTTGAAAGCAGCAAAACACAACAAACCCATCTACAGTCGACAATAGAATGCTCGCGTGGCGCCGCAGGGGCTTATGGCAGTTATTGCGCCCTCAATATGCTGGGTAAACGCGGCTATCAAACCATGATTGCGCATAGCTTGCAAAATGCCGAGTATTTAAAAGCGCACCTAGACGCACTCCCCCATTGCAAGGTCGTCGCTGGTGACAACTTGGGGCCGACGGTCGCGTTTCGCCTCTATCAACCCTCCCCGACACTGGATGTGAATGCGATGTTCCAACAAGAACAAACCTTGCATCAGGTCGGGGCGCGCATTGACAGCATTACCCAACATAGCTTATTCCACCGTCAGCATTTTCTTGCCCGACAAGGCAAAAAGCTACAAACCAATTGGGTCGAGTCCATTGCACACACAGAATTTGACTCCAATGGCCAATGCCTGTTTATTCCCGGTGAGAAAGCCGTTTTTTTAAATCCGTACACGCGTTACACACATATTGATGAGTTTGTCGCTTCGATATGCACCGAATACACAGAACAGTTGGTCTAGTTACCAACGCCAAAAGTGCGGCATAAACAGCGCCAATACGGTGAAATACTCCAAACGCCCTAGGATCATGGCAATATTTAGGATCCAAATGCCCGTATCTGTCACGGGCTGGAAGTTACTGCCTACTTCACCAAAACCTGGCCCAAGCACATTGATACAAGCGACCACGGCAGTAAATGCCGACCAAAAATCGAGCCCGGTCATCATCATTAATAGGGTAAACACACCGGTAGTCAGCGCTGCCAGCGACATAAATGCCATCACCGCTTGAGTCACATCGTTCGAGACCACCTTGTCTTGATAACGAATCGGGATCACGGCCGAGGGGTGTACCAGTTGGTGTAATTGGCGACGAATGATTTTAAAAGTGACAATATCACGGATCATTTTATTGCCGCCGGCAGTCGACCCTGAGCAGCCGCCAAGATAGGCGCAAAACACCAAGAATAAGGCGGTTGCCGCTGGCCACGAGCTAAGATCCGCGGCCCCAAACCCGGTACTGGTAATAAAAGAGACCACATGGAACGCCGCAAAGCTTAGTGATACCCAGAGCGATTCATAACGCGCTTCGCCGAACAAGTAAAAGCCCAACATCAGAGACAGGCACGCCACCACAATCAAAAATACCCGTGACTCTTCATCATCGATATACAGTTTTAAACCGCGCCAACCGATACGGAAAATACGAAAATGCAAACCAAAATTGATCGCGCCCAGCAGCATAAACACATTAGAAATCATTAAAATAAGGTGGCTTTGAAAATACCACATGCTGGCATCGTGGGTAGAAAACCCACCGGTTGAGACAGTAGAAAAACTATGGGCAATCGCATCATACGCACTCATGCCAGCCATGTAATAGGCCAGCGCACATACAAGGGTGATCACCACATATACCCCCCACAAATAGTGCGCCGTTTTTGAGATTCGGGGGGAGAGTTTTTCGTCTTTGATTGGCCCGGGCGTTTCCGCTTTTAATAGCCGCATGCCACCCACGTTGAGCATTGGCAATACCGCGACCACGAAGATCACCACGCCAAGCCCTCCCATCCATTGCAAAAATTGGCGGTAGAGCAAGAACGAAGCAGGCATATTGTCCAAGCCACTTAAAATGGTGGCCCCTGCCGTACTCAAAGCACTGATCGACTCAAACGTGGCATCAGTAAAGTTAACCCCAGTGACCAACTCTATCGGAATACCGCCCAGCAACCCCACCAATATCCAGGTCAGCGTCGAAAACAGTAACGCATCGCGAAAGGTGACCTGATTGAGTTTGCTTTGCCGAAAAAGCCACGAGATGGCCAATGATGAAATCATCATTAGCAAAGAAGGGTAAAAGAAGTCGGTTGAGACACCATCGCGGAAAATAAAAAGCGATAAGAGTCCAAAAACAAATTGGACAACACCCATCCATAAAATAGGCATGCCAAGCAGACGCAGGGTATTTTTAAAGTTAATCATGACAGAGGCAACTCATCATTAACACGCTCGTGGTTTATCGATCCATCGCCACCACGCGTAGCGACAAACAGTGGCGTGACGCTTATCACCTCACCGTTTAACTATATCGGTCTTATTCCTGAATGTCATGGTGGATTAAAGACCTCATATCTACGTCGTTAATACCCTGCATACAAGGCATTACATCGCAGACACGTTACAAAAAAGCCGGGCTTCACTGCCCGGCTTCCTAATTTTACTGTGCTTGACGACGTTCGCCGCGCGCACGGTTGAAACGACGTTCGCCACGGCCACGCTCATTACGGCCACGACCGCCACCATTGCGGTCACCACCACGACGCTCGCGCATGATCTGACCTTCAACACGCTGTGCGTTGGTTTCTTTTTGGCGAATGCGCAGTTTTTGCAACTGTGCAAACACGTCTTTCGGCATGGTTTTCGGCAGCTGTACAAACGTATGTGCCGGGGCCAGCTTGATTGCGCCAATGTTTTGCTTGTTTAATCCAAGCTCATTAGCAATCGCGCCCACGATATCTTTAACCTGAACACCTTGCTCACGACCCACGTCCAATTGGTACGTATCCCAATCAGCTGGGTTGGTGTCACGACGGTCAGTGCCATTTTGACGATCGTCACGACGACGTTCGCGGCGTTGTTTCTCACGCTCCATCGCCGCAATCATCGGGTCTGGGCCCTTGTAGAACAATGGACGCTTGCCTTGCTGGCGTTGTAGCAACATCGCTGCCAAAGTGGTTGCATCCACGTCGATATCGTTTTGCAGTTGCTCAATCAGCTCAACGAAAGGTGCCATGGCATCGCCATCTTTCTTTTCAGCTAACTCGCCGGCTAGTTGAGCGACACGTGCTTCCGCCACTTTATCGCGGTTTGGCAGCTGAATTTCTTCCATCTTGGTCTGCGTGACACGCTCAACCGTGCGCAGCATGCGCATTTGGTTCGGACGCACCAACAGAATCGCTTTACCCGCGCGGCCAGCACGGCCAGTACGACCAATACGGTGAATGTAAGACTCCGCATCAAACGGAATATCATAGTTAAATACGTGAGTGATGCGCGGTACATCAAGGCCACGTGCCACGACGTCAGTCGCGACCAAAATATCAATCACGCCACGCTTTAAGTGATCAACCGTGCGCTCACGCAGTGACTGTGGGATATCCCCGTGCAGTGCCGCCGATTTAAAACCACGCGCTGACAACCAGTCGGCAAGACGCTCGGTGTCTTGGCGGGTGCGCACAAAGACGATAGACGCATCAGTGTCTTGCGTTTCTAGCAGACGGCTCATCGCTTCGTCTTTTTCAACACCTTTAACCACCCAGAACTGCTGCTCAACCTTCTCAACCGTACGGTTGCTACCCGCGACGTCGATACGCGCCGGCTCACGCAAGAAGCGATCAACGATTTGTTTCACGATAGGCGGCATGGTTGCCGAGAACAGGATGCGCTGTGCACTCTCAGGCGCTTGCTCCATGATCCAGGTAACATCGTCCACAAAGCCCATCTTGAGCATTTCATCCGCTTCGTCGAGGATAAAGGTATGCACTTCGTCGAGTTTCAAGCGATCGCGGTTGATCAAGTCTTTCACACGTCCTGGCGTACCGACCACGATGTGCGCGCCGCTTTTCAGCGCTTTCATTTGGTCAACAATCGACGCACCGCCGTAAATCTCAAGGACTTTTAAGCCTTTGATGTTTTGTGCCAGCGTCTTCATTTCCGCCGCGACTTGGATGGCAAGCTCACGCGTTGGTGCCATAACGATAGCTTGTGGCTTACGCTGGCTTAAGTCGACTTTGTTCAACAGCGGCAGCGAGAATGCAGCGGTTTTACCCGTACCGGTTTGTGCTTTACCGAGCGCATCACGGCCTTCGAGGAGTACAGGGATAGAAGCGGCTTGGATAGGTGTGGGGGTTTCAAAGCCCATTGAGTCAAGCGCAGACAAAAGGGTGTCGGCCAGATCTAACTGGCGAAATTTGGTTACAGATTCTTGCATTGGGATCCCAATCTATAGAGTGTAGCGAAACGGGGCCCCTCAAGCGTTCTGCTCAACCATGCAACACTGTCTGTCATACAGTGTCAGTCACCAGCGCCATGGGCCTCGGTCATTAAGGATGTGCATTCTGCGCTATTTACACTAAAAAAGCCAGAAAAAGTTGAACAAGTTCACAAAATTTGCGGCATGTGAGCAGGTTTATAGCAATTTGTACATAGAGGCAACAAAGGTCGCGGTAATTCTCCGCACTTTCCATACGTTTAAATCGAGTCACAGGATTTTAGTGTCACGGGTTGGTTTTGAAACAGTGAATCCGTATAGTGTGGCGATCCGTTTATCGAGACCCGAGTTATGTTTCAAGACAATCCCCTGCTAGCACAGCTAAAGCAACAAATCCAAGAAACCTTGCCGAAAAAAGAAGGCCAGGTAAAAGCCACCGAAAAAGGCTTCGGCTTCCTCGAAGTTGATGACAAGACCAGCCTTTTCATTCCGCCTCCTTATATGAAGAAAGTGCTCCACGGTGACCGTGTTGAAGCCTTTGTTCGCACCGAGAAAGACCGCGAAGTGGCTGAGCCGGATACGCTGGTAGAAGCCAGCTTAGATCGCTTTATTGGCCGTGTGCAGTGGATCCGTAATCGTCTCAACGTGGTCCCCGATCACCCGCAAATGAAAGACGCCCTGCGCGCAAAAACGCAGCGTGGCTTGTCGCAAGACAACTTGAAAGAAGGTGACTGGGTCGTCGCGTCCCTCATCCGCCACCCACTGAAAGGCGACGACAACTTTATGTGCCAGGCCAGTGAAAAAATCACCGATGCGGACGATAAAATTGCGCCTTGGTGGGTCACGCTGGCAAAACATAACTTGCCCAACCAAGAGCCGGCCCCAAAAGATGAGTGGCCACTGCTGGAGCAAGGACTCGAACGTCGCGACCTGACTGATTTACCGTTTGTGACCATCGACAGTGAATCCACCAAAGACATGGATGACGCCCTGTACGTCAAAGCCAACGCACAAGGTGGCTTTACCATGACAGTGGCCATTGCCGATCCAACGGCATACATTGATGCCGATGAGGCGCTCGATAAAGTCGCGCGTGACCGCGGGTTCACCATTTATTTGCCTGGGCGCAATATACCAATGCTGCCGCGTGATCTGAGTGATGACTTATGTTCACTGCGAGCTAACGAAAAGCGCCCGGCGCTTTGCTGTACCTTCAATATCGCTGCCGATGGCACTATTGCTGATGACGCAGAGTTCTTCTCGGCTTGGATTCAGTCACATGGCCAGCTGGCCTACGACAAGGTATCTGACTACATCGAACAAGGCGAACAGGCTGCATGGCAACCAGAAACACCGGCCATCGCCGACCAAATTCATCAGCTTCACCAGTTTGCACTTGCTCGCATTGAGTGGCGTGAGACGCATGCGGTGACCTTCCCCGACCGTCCTGATTATCGCTTTGAGCTCAGCGAAGACAACGATGTGATTGCCATCCACACCGATCAGCGCCGCATTGCCAATCGGATCGTGGAAGAGTCGATGATCAGCGCCAACATCTGCGCAGGCCGCAAGCTTCGTGACGCATTCGGGTTTGGTATCTTTAACACACACGCCGGCTTTAACAGTGAAAAGCTCGACGATGTGGTCGAGCTGGTGAAAGCGCACGACGGCGAGGCGGACAGCGAAAGCCTAGCCACCGTCGAAGGCTTCAGCGCACTCCGTCGCTGGTTAAACAGCCTAGATACCACCTATCTCGATAATCGCTTGCGCCGTTTCCAAGCCTACAGCGAAATTGGTCATGAGCCAGCACCACACTACGCGATGGGCCTAGATGTCTACGCCACGTGGACATCACCTATCCGTAAATACGGCGATATGATCAACCACCGCTTGCTTAAAGCGATTGTTCGCGGTGAAACAGAGGCCAATGCCCCGGCCGATACCGTGGGTGAAGAGCTTGCTGGCCATCGTAAGCATCACCGGATGGCCGAGCGCGATGTCGCTGATTGGCTCTATACCCGCTTGCTCAAGCCAGAAGTTGAAGCGCAAACCCGCTACACCGCGGAGATTTTTGACATCAACCGAGCCGGAATGCGTGTACGCTTGCTGGAAAATGGCGCGCCTGCCTTTATTCCATCGTCGTTGATTATGGATAACAAAACGCGGATTGCTTGTGATAAAGAGACGGGCACAGTGACTATCGACGGGAATATTGAGTTCAAGCTCGGTGATAGCCTAGAAGTCATTATCGCCGATATTAAAGAGACAACGCGCTCGATTGTGGCTAAGCCAACCCAAGTATTTACCCTGCCTGAGGCGTCACAGAGCGAATAAATCTGTTCTCGCTCTAACCACGCCCGTCGTGCAAAATGTCCGCAGAAAGCCAAGCATCGCTTGGCTTTCTTTTTGCCTCTAAAATGATAGTCTAATCATTAAAATAAACTGACTCGCTAGACCATTGCAGTTATCACATTCTCAGCGTCAGGCCACCCCCTAAGCAGCTATCCGTGGTACGTTAATGGTGTTACCTCAACCCAATAAGAGGTTTCATGGGATTTTTGCGTTCATCCGTGGTCCGTATGGGGACGCCCATTGTTTTACTGCTGCTGCTTGCCGCGAGCTATCAACCCTTGATTGCCTCGCTAGCTCCCTATTACAACTTAATTTACGCAGCGCCGTATTTTCTGTTATTCACCGCGCTCCTTTTAAGCCACTTATTCAAAAGCGCCCGCGTCGGTATGATGGTGGTGATCTTATTAGTGGGATACACAGTGATCCTCACGCGACTACAATCGCCACTCAATCATGGCACGACCTATATGGAGTACTTGCTGCTCACGGTCGCGCTACCGATTAACTTGCTGTATATGATCATCGTGCGCGATCAAAAACTCACCTCTCGATTTGGCCTGTTCTTTTTCCTCGCCATTGGTATGGAAATCGGCTGGTGTGCGCTTCTCGTGCAGCAATTCGGTGAGCTGTCTATCTCTCTCCATCAACACCCGGTATTAGTCAGAGTAACGTCAGTGAGCCCCATGCCACTGCTGCTGATCGTGCTGCTTTCTATTTTGGTCTGTGTCAGTATCATTCGACTGTTGCGCAAAAATAGCATTGAGGATCATGCTGCTTTTGTCAGCGTGTTATGCGGTGTCACAACCCTCGTATTTTTTAACGTGCCTTTCATTTCTTCGCTGATATTTTCGTTGGCGGGCGTGTTATTGATTGCCAACCAGGTATCGCTCAGCCACCAACTGGCCTTTATTGATGGGCTTACCGAAATTGCGGGGCGTCGCGCACTTGAAGACGAGCTCAAACATCTGGGCCGCCAATATACCCTCGCGATGCTCGACGTTGACCACTTTAAAAAATTTAATGATAAATACGGTCACGAAACAGGCGATGATGTCCTTAAGCTCGTCGCCAAACATATGGCACATTGTGAAGGAGGCGCCAGTGCCTTTCGTTACGGCGGTGAAGAATTTACGTTGTTGTTTAAAGGAAAAACCACCGAACACTGCCTACCGTTTCTTGACGCCCTGCGTGAGGATATCGCCAATTACCCCTTGGTTCTACGTGATGCGTCTCGTCCCCATGATGACAAACAAGGCCGGCAAAAGCGCGGATATGCAAGCCAAAACAAACCGGTCAATATAACGGTCAGCATTGGCTATGCTGATGCCTCGCAAGCCGACACCCCCGACGAGGTATTACAGTTGGCAGATAAAGCCTTGTACAAAGCCAAAGAGGCCGGGCGTAACTGCATTAAGGGCAGTGTATGAAACATTGGTTAGTGATATTTGTTTTTACCGTTTTTCTGGCAGGCTGTGCGACGCAGCGTGACGCGGCAACGACAGGTGACATGCCTAGTTCGGACAAAACGATTCGCGATCAGGCGCTAGACCAGGTACTCAATCAGCTTTATCGTCAGTGGCAAGGCACACCTTATCGGTGGGGAGGCACCTCACGCCAAGGCATCGATTGCTCAGCGTATACGCAACGCGTTTATCAAGACGCGCTCGCCACGCCACTACCGCGCACCACCCACGGCCAAGCAAAAACCGGCTATGCCATTGACTATCAATCTGCACGCCAAGGCGATCTGGTGTTTTTTCATATTCGCCCTGGCCTTCGCCATGTCGGCATATTTCTGGGTGGACAGCGGTTTATGCATGCGTCCGCCTCAAAAGGCGTGACAGTGTCACGATTGGATAATCCCTATTGGCAAGCGCGCTTCTGGCAATTCCGCCGTTATTTCTGAGATAGTGCTTTTACCGAATCCGCCAGTTCGCAACAGGGTTGATAGCGCGGGCACGTGACGACATGATCATTGACCATACCAAGCGCTTGCATCAGCGAATAGCAAATCGTCTCGCCTACAAATTTAAACCCGCGCTTTTTCAAAAAGCGGCTCATGGCGTGGGACTCGTCGGTCGCGGTCGCCACATCGGCATCCGATTGGTGCTGATTAACAATCGGTACACCGCCGGTAAACTGCCAAAGTGCCTTCGCTAGGGATCCATACTCTTCCACCAGCGTCACCGCCGCCTTAGCATTGGTAAACACAGAGGCCACTTTCAAGCGATTGCGGACAATCTCGTGGTTGGCCATGATCGCCGCGATATTCGGCTCGGCCACGTTGGCGAGTTGATAGAAGTCGAAATCGGAGAACGCGGCACGATAAGCCGCACGCTTTTGTAGGATGAGACGCCAACTCAGTCCTGCTTGTGCGCCCTCTAAACAAATAAACTCAAAGATCGCTTGATCATCAAACGTTGGCACGCCCCACTCGCTATCGTGGTACGCACGCTCAGCCTCGCTTTGTTGTGCCCATTGGCAAATGTCCATCTTTGACCTCATCCTTGTTATACAAATTTACGCCAACGTTTTGTTGCTTGTGGCACGAAATCAGCGACTTAACCATGTAAAGGCTATCGTTTCTCGGAAGATCACGCTATCTTTGATCGCGATAAGTTTTTGAAACGTAATAAACCAGTTGCTCCGTGTTGTTGATGACACTCATAAACAGAAAGGAAACCCCGTGACAAAAAAGCATTTCTTGATCACCGGCGCCGGGCAGCGTATCGGCTATGCACTGGCCTGCCACTTTCTTCATCAAGGCCACCAAGTAACTCTATCTTATCGCACCGAGCGGCCTCAAGTAGCTGACTTACGGGCGCGCGGCGCACACTGCCTCCAAGCGGACTTTTCCTCTGATGAGGGCGTTTACGCATTTATCACGTCGCTCGATGCGATGCATCCGACCTTTGATACCGTGATACACAACGCATCGTCGTGGGATAGCGAAACGCAAAGCCAAGATATTGCCACGTTATTCGATAACATGATGCAAATTCATGCCAAAACACCTTATCTCATAAATATGGCTGCGTCGCGCTGGATGCAGCAGGGCGATATTATTCACCTTACCGACTATGTCGCACAAAAGGGCAGCGCAAAACATACTGCCTACGCGACTAGCAAAGCCGCGTTAGAAAATCTCACACTCTCGTTCGCCCAAAAGCTAGCGCCACATATCAAGGTAAACAGCATTTCACCTGCGCTAATCATGTTTAACGAGGGAGATGATGACGCCTATCGTGACAAAGCTCGCCGTAAATCGATTTTGGGTACCGTACCGGGTGAACAGGAAGTCGTGAACGCCTGCGAATTTATTCTCGCCAGTCAGCATATGACTGGCCAGTCTATCAAGTTGGATGGCGGACGCCATCTCATTTAATTTTGTGACCAGGGAAAGATTATGAACGACGCTGTTATTAAAGTAACCAACCTGCGCCTGCGTACTTACATTGGTTTTAATCCTGACGAGCAAGAGAAGAAACAAGATGTAGTCATCAATGTTGAGATCCACTATCCCGGCCACAAAGCCTGTGAAGAAGACAACGTGGATGATGCGCTTAACTATAAAGTGATCACCAAAGCGATCATCGATTATGTCGAAAATGGTCGTTTTTTATTGCTGGAGAAGCTTGTCGCCGGTGTACTAGACATTGCGCGTGATCACCATTGGGTGCGTTATGCGCAAGTCACCATTGATAAACCCCACGCACTCCGGTTCGCCGATTCTGTTTCACTCAGTTTAAGCTGGACCGCCGACGAGTCGTAACCCAGCAAAGAGTTCGTTAGAATTATTCGAACATCTTGTTCAAGGGAAAACGGTTCTGAATTATCATTCACCCTATATACTGTGTTGGCATAGTGAATAGGAGCAGCAACGATGACAACGAAAACGGGCTACGATCTGGTGATGCGTACGCTACACTGGCTATCAACGATTGTAATTATCGGCCTTTTCGCTGTTGGTCTCTGGATGGTCGATCTCAGTTATTACAGTAGTTGGTACCAGACGGCGCCGCATTGGCATAAATCAATCGGGTTGTTACTTGCGCTCACCACGCTGGTTAGATTGGTGTGGAAAGCCACTCACACCATGCCGGCGGTCGAGGGCAAAGCGTGGGAGCGTAAAGCGGCAACGGCTGGGCATCATACTATTTATTTGTTGCTCGCTATTTTATTTGTCTCCGGCTATCTGATCTCAACATCAGATGGACGAGGCATCGATGTATTCACCTGGTTTACCGTGCCAAGCGCCGGTGAGCTTTTCCCCAATCAGTCAGACATTGCTGGGGATGTACATTACTACGTTGCCATTACCTTGATTGTGTTGGCCGCTGGCCATGCACTCATGGCACTTAAACACCACTTTATTGATAAAGACAACACGTTACGGAAGATGATCGGAGGAAACTCGAAATGAAAAAACTCATGTTAGCCATGGGAATGAGCGCCGCGACACTCTTATCTGGGCCTGCACTGGCAGACACTTATATGATTGACACCAAGGGCGCACACGCCTCGGTCAACTTCAAAGTGCCACACCTGGGTTACAGCTTTATCAAAGGTCGCTTTAATCAGTTTAACGGCCAGTTTGAATTCGACCCAGACAATATTGGCGCATCGAGCGTGTCGGTGACGATTGATACCACCAGTGTCGATTCTAACCACGCCGAACGTGATAAGCACATTCGCAGCGGTGACTTCTTGGATGTGGGCGAGTATGGCCAAGCATCCTTTGAAAGCACCAAGGTCACCGACAACGGCGACGGCTCAATGACCATTGCAGGCGATCTCACCTTGCATGGTCAAACCAAGCCGATTGAAATCGACGCAGAGCTGGTTGGTCACGGTGAGGATCCTTGGGGCAACTACCGCGCAGGCTTTATGGGTAACACCCGCCTGGAGCTAGAAGACTTCGGGATTCCTACCATGGGCCCTGCCACCTATGTTGATATGGAGCTTCACGTCGAAGGTGTCCGTCAATAGGCGGCGAGTCTCTCACCATCCGAATACAAACGCCCCGGCATCTGCTGGGGTGTTTTTTATCAACCACTAAAACATTCACTATACTCATGAAAAGCGACGCCTTGGTCAGGCGATGATATCCATTGTTCGATAAGGATGACTGTCTATGAGGCCCCCCTTTTTTAAGCGTTTTTTCCTCGTTTTTGCTCTCTGTATCTTCACTCTCTCTGCGTATGGCAAGATGAAAATCATTACCGCAGTGAACGACGCCTGGCCACCTTACGTCACCCGCGATAATGCAAGACCCGGCTTTTCTGTTGAAGTTGTCACCGCGGCACTCCATACGCAAGGCTACGATATCGAATTTCTACTCTTCCCTTGGGCGCGCGGCTTACACGAAGTCAGAAACGCACGCATCGACTTAATTACCACCACCTGGTACACCGACGCACGCAGTGAATATCTCGTTTACAGTGATCCCTATTTCGCAACCAATATCGATATTATGATGCGAAAAGATACAATTTTTGATTATAGCGGCCCTAAAAGCCTCACGGGAAAACGGATCGCCAGTGTACGTGACTACGGCTATGATCAATGGTTTTTAGACGCAGAATATTTTCAGCGAGTGGAAACAACATCGCTGATGTCGAGCTTACAAATGCTCGCCGCCGATCGTATTGATATTGCGATTGGCAATCGCTTTGTGATGCTACAAGAGCTCAAACCGTTAAACCTCGACGCTGATGATTTTCACTTTTCACCCACGCCGATGATCAAAAAGCACATCCATGTCACTGCCGCCAAAGCCAACCCCAACGCCAGCAAATACATCCAAGCGTTTAATCGCGGATTAGAAATAATCAAACAAAATGGCACATTTGACGATTTGAAAAAGAAATACGGGCTGATCTTACCAGACGATACCACTGCAGAGTGAAACCCAATCGTCATAGTTGTTGGCTAGGATGGACGGCATGAAAAACAATCAGCAAGTAGCTATGACGGCACCTATCAACATCGCATTTTTCGATCTCGACGAAACCCTTATCGCCACTGACACCAAGCAAGCGTGGCTTGAGTATCTTCGCCAGCGCGATCTCGCCCCACACAATGTGGTTGAACAAGAACGGCAAGCTTATCTCGATTTCAAAAAAGCGCGGATTAATCTTGAGCAATACATGCACGTTCAGCTCACGCCAGTGAAGGGGCAATCGACCCAAACAGTCGAGCGCTGGGTCACTGATTTTATCGATAGACAGGTCGCGCCAGTAGTGGTCCCCCAAGCATTAGAGCGGATTGAATGGCACCGTAACCGTGGTGACCACTGTGTGCTGGTGTCTAATACCGCCGCACACCTGGCAAGACCGATTGGCGAACTACTCAAGCTCGACACCGTGATTGCGATTGAGCTGGAAACCATAAATGGGGTGTACACCGGCTCCATTTCTCATTGTGTGCGCGATTTTCGTGGCAAGCATGACTACATGCAGGCATGGCTATCTGACCGCCATGACACCGTTGGCCACACCTACGGCTACAGTGATTCGCACTGGGATGTGCCGCTTCTCGAGCAAGTTGATAACGCATTTGCCGTCAACCCCGATCCACACTTAAGCCTGCATGCGCAAGAAAAAGATTGGACTATAATGGAGTGGGCCAGGCACGACACCATTCGTGATTGAGTGTGCATTCTCACTGTCAGCAACCCTATATGGGCGGTGGCAATGATCGATTGCCGCAATGAATGGGCGCTATCGGCGCCTTTTTTATTAACACTCACTTGAGAATGATTATCATAACCGTTATCTTTAATGTATGATCGGCTGGCGACCTCACGCCGTAGTCACACGCATAGTAAAAGAGATAAAGGCTTATGAAGAAGAACATCATCATTATCGTCGCGCTCTTGCTCTCTCCGATGGCGCACGCCGACCAATCAAAACACGCGGACAAGTTAAAAGTGGTGACCAGCTTTACCATTCTCGCTGATATGGCCGCCAACGTGGCGGGCGAGCATGCCGAGGTGGTATCGCTCACTAAACCCGGCGCTGAGATCCACAATTACCAACCCACCCCAGGGGATATTCTGCGTGCACAAGGTGCGGATGTGGTGATGTGGAACGGGTTAGGCCT
Source organism: Salinivibrio kushneri (assembly GCF_005280275.1). Taxonomy (NCBI): domain Bacteria; kingdom Pseudomonadati; phylum Pseudomonadota; class Gammaproteobacteria; order Vibrionales; family Vibrionaceae; genus Salinivibrio; species Salinivibrio kushneri. Next base: position 559,452 of record NZ_CP040022.1, on the reverse strand, counting down.
AGAGCGTTGGTTCGAACGTTTTTTCCAGCACATTGATGAGGTACCGAATGTGATCTTATCTGAGGGAGTGGAGCCAATTGTGATTGCCTCGGGCCCGTATCGTGGCAAACCCAACCCCCACGCGTGGATGTCGCCATCGGATGCGATGCGATACGTTGATAACATCGAGCGCGCCCTGATCAAGTACGATCCCGCCAATCAAACGCACTACCAAGCCAATGCCAAAGCCTACAAGGCACAAATTCAGGCCGTGTTCGCGCGTGCTCAAGACGCGCTATCCGCAGTTCCCGAATCACAGCGTTGGCTAGTAAGCAGCGAAGGCGCTTTTTCTTATCTGGCACGTGATTTAAACCTCAACGAAGCCTATTTATGGCCGATTAACGCCGAGCGCCAGGGTACACCACAACAAGTTCGCGCACTGATTGATACCGTGCGAGAACACCAAGTGCGTGCTGTCTTTTCTGAAAGCACCGTGTCTGATGCGCCCGCCAAACAAGTCGCCGCGGAAACCGACGCACACTATGGCGGCATTTTATATGTCGATTCGCTCAGTCAAGCTGACGGACCCGTGCCTGACTATCTATCCTTACTGACAGTGACTACAGAAACCGTGTTAGCGGGGTTGCGCCATGACGCACTATGATTTAACCGACGGCACGCCCAGTGTGTTAGATGTCAACGAGGTACGTGTCGTCTATCGAAACGGCTTGTGTGCCCTTGAACACGCCAGCTTCTCGCTGCCCGCGCAAACCATCACTGCCTTGGTGGGTGCCAATGGCAGCGGCAAATCCACCTTATTTAAAGCGATTATGGGGTTTGTGAATCCCGGCAGTGGCAGCATTGCGGTGAACGGGACCCCCATTAAGCAAGCGCAAAAAGCAGGCTTAGTCGCTTATGTGCCTCAATCGGAAGAAATCGATTGGTCGTTTCCGGTGTTAGTGGAAGACGTGGTGATGATGGGCCGCTACGGTAAGATGTCATTTATGCGTCGCCCCAAAGCAGCGGATCATCAAGCGGTGGATGAAGCCTTAGCCCGCGTTGATATGACAGCCTTTCGCCAGCGCCAAATTGGTGAACTGTCCGGCGGACAGAAAAAGCGCGTTTTTCTCGCCCGTGCTCTGGCTCAGCACAGCCCGCTGATTTTACTGGATGAGCCTTTTACTGGCGTAGATGTTACCAGTGAAGAGTCCATTATGCGTTTGCTGCTCGAGCTCAAAGACGAAGGCAAAACCATTTTAATTGCCACTCATAACCTTGGCACTGTGCCCGACTTTTGCGATCGTACCGTGTTGGTCAATCGCGCAGTGGTGGCAGGCGGACACACCGAGCATGTGTTTACCACCGAGAACCTGAGTGCCATTTTTGGCGGCAAACTGCGCCAGTATGTGATGCCCAGCGATCAGCTCCATCAAGATGCCGATCCGCGCGAACTGTCGGTCATTTCCGACGATGAACGACCTTTGGTGGTATATGGCAAGCGCGAACAAAGCGCGCAGGAGCGGCGCGAATGAGCTTACTCGACCCCCTCGCCTATCAATACATGCAAAAGGCATTGCTGGTCACCACCTTGATTGGCGGCGTGTGCGGCTTGCTCTCAGCCTTTTTGATGCTCAAAGGCTGGTCGCTGATGGGCGATGCCCTCTCCCATGCGATTGTACCGGGCGTTGCCGGCGCTTATATGCTGGGCTTGCCCTTTTCGCTCGGTGCCTTTGCTGCCGGCGGCATGGCCGCGAGCGTGATGCTGTTTTTGCATCAACGCAGCCACATCAAACAAGATGCGATCATCGGTTTAATTTTCTCGAGCTTTTTCGCCTTCGGGCTCTTTTTAGTCTCGATTTCGCCCGTCGCGGTCGATATTCAACAAATTATGCTGGGCAACTTGCTCGCCATTGCCCCACTCGATGCAGCGCAAATGCTGATCATTGCCTTGGTCAGCTTCACCGTACTGGCGGTGAAATGGCGTGATTTTATGCTGACCTTTTTTGATGAAAGTCACGCCCGCTGCATTGGTTTACCTGTGGTGGGGCTCAAGGTGCTGTTTTTTGCGCTGCTCAGCGCTTGCACCATGGCGGCACTTAAAAGTGTCGGTGCCTTTTTGGTGATTTGCTTGGTGATCGCCCCCGGCGCCACCGCCTATTTACTGAGTGATCGCTTCGGGCCCGTGTTGGTGCTAAGCGGTGTCATCGGCACACTCACCTCACTGTTTGGGGTGTATATCAGCTATTTCGCCAACCTTAACGCCGGCGCACTGATTGTGCTGGCCCAAGTGGGACTCTTCTTAGCCGCCTTTGTATTTGGCCCCAAACACGGTTTACTCGCGCGGCGCGCCAAACGTCAGGAGGCACTGCAATGAATCCGTATCAACTGACTTTTATGCAAGATGCACTGCTGATGGCTGTCTTAGTGGCACTACCCTGCGCGCTGCTTTCTTGCTATTTGGTGTTAAAAGGCTGGTCATTAATTGGCGATGCCGTGGCACACGCGGTGCTACCGGGATTGGTACTGGCAAACTTATTTGGCCTGCCGCTGATTGTCGGTGCCTTTGCCGCCGGTTCTGCATGCGCTACCAGTGTGCATTGGCTCAAACAAAATAGTCGTGTGAAAGAAGACACCTTACTGGGGATTGTGTTTTCTGGCTTTTTCGCGCTGGGGCTGATTTTGCAAGGCCAATTCCCGTCTGATTTGCACCTTGATCATATTCTATTTGGCAACCTGTTGGGGATTAACCACCAACAGTTGCTCACCGCCGCCATTACCGGCTTAGTCGTGCTTGCGCTGGTGTTGCTTAAAGGGCGAGATTTAATGCTGCTCTCGTTCGATCCCGCACAAGCCAGCGTGCTTGGGCTCCCCGTGCAGAAACTTCATTGGCTCCTGCTCTCGGTGATGATAGCTACCATTGTGGCGGGCTTACATGCCGTGGGGATCATCTTAGTGGTGGCGATGTTAATTGCACCGGGCGTCACCGCCTTTATGCTCAGCAAACAATTTAGCCGCATGTTATGGATTGCCTGTGCGATCGCTTTAGTCACCGCCGTGGGTGGCGTCACCCTGTCTTTTTATCTCGACAGCGCGCCAGGCCCAACTATTGTATTGCTACTCACCGGCTGTTTTGTGGTGACCTTTGCATGGCAGCAATATCAAATCCACCGCAACCAACAGCGCCCGCAGCCGACGCAGCAAACCACAAAAGCAACGCGCTCTACCACCACCCATTCGGCGCAATCGCACTGATCGGCATTGACGGACACAGCAACACCCAACCTCAGCAGTGCGCGAGATAGAGCTCGCGCACATTGCTCGTCGCATAGGTTTTATCGCCCATGGCCGTCATCTTGCCTTCACGCACGCCAAATACCATAATTAGGTATATATTGGTATCAACGAGTTCTAACCATGGCAAAGAATACAAGTATTACCCTAGGTGAACACTTCGATGGATTTATCGCTAGCCAAATCGAAACGGGGCGTTACAGCTCGACAAGTGAAGTCGTTCGCGCCGCACTGCGTTTACTCGAAAACCAAGAGACAAAACTGCATACACTGCGTCAACTTCTCGTAGAGGGCGAACAAAGTGGCGATGCTGAGTATGACATCGATAACTTTATCCAAGAAATCGATGCCGAAGATACGCAATGAAGCCATTTACGCTGACTATCGCCGCTAAAACGGACTTAAGGAATATCGCGTTGTTTACCCAACGTCGTTGGGGAAAGGGACAGCGCAATCTATATGTAAAACGGTTCGATGACACCTTTTGGTTATTAGCTGAAAACCCAGACATGGGGAAACCATGTGATGACATCCGATCAGGATATCGTAAATTTCCTCTTGGCAGCCATATTGTTTTTTATCAACCCAAGGGTAATCATCACATTAAAGTCGTTCGAATCCTGCATAAAAGTATGGACGTAAATCCAGCGTTGGGTATTTAGTCCACTGTAGTCACTTATATGTTCTCTATCGACGGACATAACCGCATCCCAACCAGAGCAGTGCGCGAAACGGAGCCCTCGTTCTAATCGCGCACACCTCCCCGACTCGCTCCTTGGCGCTCTAACCAACTTCTTGTACCCACCTCACAAAACATGGCTTATCTAACACTTTGGACAATAGCACACGAAAACCAAAACAGCCCTTGATAGACTAATCCCAAATCTACCCACTCAATAGCGTGTTAGGTGCCGACAACTAACTGGCGGTAGCATGGAAAAACACAGGATGGTTAACCTGTTTATCGGCTAGATAAACGCAAAGCGGTCGTTTTTATCCGTGACAGGTGCACACTTTCCCAGAATGGATGATTAAAAGCGTCGATTAGTTAATCGGTTACAGCTTAACGTTTGGGGATAGTATGAACGCCCGAGTAGGGATAGGCGGCGTGCACGCTTTCTCGGAAAAGCGATATGCATGAGGCGATAAAATCTCTTTATTTCAGTTAGTTATATGAAAAACAGTGCGTATAACGGTTTTGGGAAATCGCGCATGCGTACTAATAGAATGCTATGCATACAGGAGAGTGCCATGGAGATAGAAGTTTCAGATTGGATAGCAATAGCTTCATTTGCCACATCCTTCATAGCCTACATGGAGGCTAAAAAAGCAAACAAGAACAATGAGTCGGTAGCAGCTCTAAAAGAAGTCCTGAAAGCATCAGAGAAAACACATGTTTATCTGTATGATCGTACGCAAGGTAAAGAAAGGAACTTTGGAAAGGAGATGGAAATTGCTCACTTATGGTCAAAAGCAGCCTTTCTGATTTCACGCATTGATAAGGAGCTTTCAGTTCGTCTACATGCAAAAAGTGAGTTTTGGATGAGCCAAGATACATGGGATGTTGATATAAGAGCTCACAAAGATATTTCATTAGACTCGGTAACGGCCGATGCTAGAAGGCTCATCGAAGCATATACATAACAAGCGCAGGCACTGGGACAAAAATTTCCGCTGTGCTCCAAATTCGTCCGTGCTACGAGCGTTGTGGCTCAAAGGAGTAATTTCGGTGAATCAAATTAAAAAGTATATTTTTGGACCATGTTTAGATTCAGAAGGTAACGCCATGGCTCCACCGTGCGGAAGCCTTGAAATTTTAAAGAAATACCTATCTAAGTATTGGCTAACAAGCTTTTGCGGTTTCTTCGCTCTATGTGTGAGTTACTATTCGCGCGACTTAATTGGTCATGACTATCTATATTTCGCAACAAAGCAAGCCGTATCGCCGTTGTTTTGGAATGTTCTGTTTGTTCTTGGCGCGATTCTAATATTGATTTCGTCTCTTTGCGACATACTAAAGATCAAATCGATTGCTAAGGCTTCTGGAGCATCATCAACCCGCCTTTTTAATATGGCAGCAGATGTAGGTGCACTTATGTTTGGGGTACTCGTTGGCATGTTTGTAGTTGCTTTGAGTGGCGGCTCAATTTCCATGTGGGGTATGTTGGGACACTCTATATTAGCAAGCATATTTTTAGCTTATAGCCTGTTTTTAAATGTTTTTGTGTGGTGGTTTTCTTTATGTTCAGAAAGTAACAGTTATAAGCCTGCATACTTGGTTTACATTGAGTCAAAGCCAATTTTGAAATTATTCTTTACACTAGTATCATTAATAGTATTGGCTGTGTTAGTGGTCAATACAAAACCTCATTCTTAAATAACCCACAAATCCTATGAGCCCTTCTCCGGTCAATAGGCAATAGCATTTTTTGGCTGCGCCGGCAGCCAATGCTCTCGAACAACAAAGTCGCCTACTTCGTTCTGTCATTTCCGCCATTAAGGCATTGATTACGGCAAACACATATAGAAGGTCTCTTACTGTGGTCTCACCGCTGCCTGCCAATCATGTGACAGGGCCTTTAGACATTATTCGGTTAATCCAAGCGTACGTTCATTGAGCCAATGTTCTCGTACACGATAAATCGCGAGAATCTCCTGGCGTTCGGGTGACTTAAGCAGGAATGAACCGGCTGTTTGAACGCTGAACAGCGTCACAAATGGCAACGGCATCGTTCAGGTCATTTTTTCCTTTTGTGCGATAAGGACCGACATACTTTGCGGCCATGATGCGGGTATCGTGGCCGAGCTTGTTGAATTCTCTGGCCCAATAATGTGCCCCACTACAGGCCTCAATACCTATGCACATCGTAGGCATATTTGCTAATGTAGCTAGTAGCTTAGCGCGTGAAACAGATTTATGGAGAATGACTTTTCCGTGGTCATCCACCGCGTGAAGAGAAAAGTGGTGCTTGGCGAGATCAATGCCACAAAAGAATTGAGTAGACATGGTTACCTCCGTTATTAAATGCCTCACCTAAGTGTGGCAGATCTTCAAGAGGGGGAATCCATGTCATTCGTTATAAGCTTAGGAGTATCCAATGGCACTATATAAATTTCAAACTGCAAACATGAATTCTCTGACTGCTTTGAGAACACATTCTCTTTTCTTTTCAAAGCTAGAGAATCTCAACGATCCAACAGAGAATATGTTTGGTATCTTGCCGAGCGAAGAAAAAATCGATCCTAGAGTCATACCTGATATCAATGAATTACAAAAATGTTCTCTTTTATGTATGGGTACTGACTCGGAAAATTTCATATTAGAGTCTGATCTTTTAATGTGGACTCATTATGGGGCTGAATTGTCAGGAATTTGTCTGGTTTTTGATGATGAAATTTTAAAAAAAGTTTTGAAGACCATGGTTGTAAGACGCATCAAAAAGTCGAGTATGGTTATCCAAAGTTACTCGCAACTGATCAACTATTTAGTCAGCATATGGGTATAGAAGAAGCACCTGGTTTTAGTTTTCAAGATAGAAATACTGAACGGGCTATTAATACCTTTATTTTTAACAAGCCAAATTGCTTTAGTTATGAAAACGAATATAGATTTTTACTTAAAAAATCTGGATTGGTTTCTTACACCCCGAACTCTTTGAAAAAAATAATTATTGGTTCTAAAATTGAGTCAGAGTCACTTCGTGATATGTTCATAGAAACAGCTAAAACTGTGAATAGTAACGTTGAGATTTACAAAGCTTGCGTGAAGAAAAATAGCTTTAAAATTCATATAGAAAATTTATTATAATTGGGTATTAAGCATCAATTTTTTAAAATGGGGAATTCGTGAATATTAGATATTATGCTGACTTTTTCGATGTTCTAGTCGCTGACTGCCGTGAAGCCGCTGAAATTTGGGGTAAAGAGTGCACGCCATACTCTAGAAGAGCTTATGTTAAAGCCGTTTTCTCGTTCATCGATGGCAATACCTATCGATTAAATCAACTTTGGTTAGATTGTCATCAAGCAGGGATTTTTGCTTTAACGAAACTGCAAACAAACAAAATTCATGGTTATAAATTTGGTGAGAATGGAAGGAAGCTGCCGCTTAAATCTTCGATTTTAGATAGTGTAAAGCTCTCTTTTTCAGTTCCATCGAAAGCTAGATGTATTGATAATCCCTTAAATACCATTGGTAATGAGTGGTGTATTTTTAAAGAGGCTGTCCGTATAAGGAATCGACTTACACATCCCAAATCAGTTAATGATTTAGAAGTTTCCTTAGAAGAAATAAAAATTATCGAATCTGCGTGTGATTTTTATAGACAATCAACGAGGGCATTAATGCAAAGCTTAGTGGGAATTTAGGCTTAACTGTTCAAGAGGGGTTCGCAACGCGCGACATTTATACTGTGCGTTGGTTTCATTAATTAAGGTGGTACACTGCGGAATTGGTACTGCGTTACCCATCCCTTAACAGGGCCACATGGATTCCTCTATTCGTTAAGCATCCGTGAACCATATTGAGTTTGGTTTAAACTGCTTCTTTACACTTGGTTTTAGGCTGACTGCTACCGGTGCTATTTTTGAGGTGTAACTTGATAGATAAAGGTTTTAAGTCCATCTATATGTTCCGCTAAATCGCCTTTTACCTTTCGCCCCATTGCATCTAAGATGAAATGCGCACCTTCTATTCTGGCTAATTTAGCTGCTGGGACAAAGTCACTGTCACCTGAAATTAAGATTATCTTGTTCGCGAGTTTCTTTAAAACTACGCTGGTAATATCGATACCTAGCTTCATATCTACCCCTTTTTGCCGAGGACGTAGAGAAACTTTATTTGGGTCTATATCTTTGGGATCAACCTCACCACGGATAAGCTTATTGAAATTATGTATCTTATCTTTACGAATGAAACCCCATTCCTTATCAGAGGTACTTAGATGGCCCATACGACATGCTACATACGGTTGATGCGTTAGAGCCTCATGTAGATCATTTTTATATTTAGTGATGTCGCTTTTTGAAAAATCAATCTGTTTGCTAGTAATCGGATGGTGTGCCTTTAACGTTAGAGGTGGGCAATCATAGTAGTAGATGCGGTATAGATCTTCACCATTTTTGCGGTCGACATGCTTTATCCAGTAGTGCCACATTTTCTTTGCGAGATCTTCAGGAACCATTTTCATTTCAGGATCAACAGCCGATGTAAAAATTCGATTAAAGAAACCGGCATCAACAAAAATTGCAACAGTACGACGGGACATCTTAGCCTCATAAAACGAAAAAGCCTCTGGGTCGTCACATCCCGTATGGTGGGAGGAGTCGCCAAAGGCCGTATGTTCTGTTCAACAATGTTGTTCTACAGCGAATACTAGATCATTTAGTGCTTGGCTTGCAAGGAATGACAAATGATAAACAGAACAGCCCAACTAATGTGTGCAGTGTTAGGGATAAGATAATGTAATTCAAGTGTGCAGCTGGCAATTTAGTGTGAATTGCGTTGTATAACAATCAACTATGTCCTCAATCACTAAATTCTAGCGAGTTTTTTCATCCCACATCACGCCGTCTCTATGCATCGAATTTAAGATCTCCACCATATTGCGTACTAAAAGGCATTGTGGACCAAAGCACTGAGTCTATCGATGCACCTCTGTCGACTGGCACAACTGCATCCAGGCCTCGGCGGTGCGTGAGACATAACGCTCGCCGTGCCAGACTAAGCCGAGTTGCCATTCAATCGCTGGGCTTATCGGCTTCACTAGTAATAACTCACTGTCTTCCAAGCTGGCACTAAGGCGCTGGCATAAGGGTGCGGGTAGAAACGCAACCCCTGCACCACTTTTCACCAAGGCGGCTAAAAAATCCCACTGACTGCTACGCGCGGCAATGGTGGGTTGATAACCATGCTCTTCACAACGGGCAATAATTCGATCGCTTAAGGTAAATTCAGCGCTATATAGATAAAACGGCTCGTCTTTAACAGCCTGCCATGTCAGGCTTTTTTGCGCACGCCACGCGGCTTGATTAGGCAGCACAGCATAGATGGGGTGAGTTTGTAAGGGTAAGCTTTGCAAGCACTCAGGCTGGGTGTCGGTGAGCATGGTGATTGCCACATCAATCTCACCATTGATCAGCGCTTGTTCGGTGCGCCGCCCACCGTATTCGACAATACTAAGCGCCACGTTTGGGTAGCGTTGGCGGTATTCACGCAGCACATTGGCATACAGCGGCCCTATCATCGGTGGCATCCCCAATCTAAGCTGGCCGCGCGCTAATTGGTTGAGATCGTCGAGTTCGGTATTTAGCTGCTCGAACTCAGCAATAATGCTCTGCGCACGCTGATACACCACCTCGCCAGCATCGGTTAACCAAAACCGCCTTCCCTCTCGGTGCAACAACGGCTGACCCACATCTTGCTCAAGGTTACGCACCATTTTACTGATTGTCGGTTGCGTCACATGCAACGACGCCGATGCGGCAGTAAAGCTCTGCTGTTCCACCAAGGCAATAAAATAGCGCAACGCACGAATATCCATAAACGGCCCTTAAAAGCTAGTCGTTAACCATGCCATTGTGGCATAGTTGATGGCGAAAAAAGCAGAGGAACTGGCACTTATTACCATGCGTCACTTGGTTACACCTTTGGCAGCATGAAGCAGTCTCTCATTAAGTCTCGCTCACCGCGTTTGATACCTGCTTCTTTTGCCAAGCGCTCCCATTTCGACACGGCTTGGGCGACTTGATGATAAATCTTGTCAGCTGTTTTCACATCGAGTTGAAAGTACTCTGCCACCTCAAACGCTAGGTCAATATCTAAAGCGTTATCTTTGTCGTCAATATTTAAGTGCAGACCGTGGGCATGTTGTGTTGAATTGATGTCGTAGGCGGGTGACAGTCGCCAACCTGTCGTGTCAAAAATAAAGCCATGATTACGTAGGTGATCGTCACTATTGGCAACCATGATATTAAACAGCATACGCCTCCAAAGCTGTGCCAAGTCCGCCCGCGTATTAGAGCCGTTCTGGATAAGAAATTCCGCTAACTCTAAGTAGCTCGCTCCATCATCATTGCCATCGAAATATTCAAGCTGTGTCATTGCTGACGTAAATTGCAGTCTCCTGCCGTCATCGGTACGATCAAATCGCTTAGTCAGGAAAATATGGTGGTCTGAACCAATGGCCTGCACTTTACATTCAGCCATATTGACCCCAGAGTCCAAGGCCATTTGGTACACCAAGTATTCCCACAGGCCAATATCATAATCGTCATACCGACTTGGAAACTTTGCCAGCCATAAAGTACCATCGATATCTCTTACAGAAGCTTTCGGCCTAGCTCCGCCCAACGATGAGCCTGGCGAGATAAGCATATTTAACCACTTGAGGTAGTCAGGATTATCAAAGTCGGGTTTGTCCTCGATGCCTTGCGCTGCACATTCTAGCTCCGCGAGTGAAGTCATAGCTGGAGCCGCCAGATCGTCATTGTCGTCAAGAAAATTGCCACCATGCTCGGTGCAAAACCTTAAAGCGCCCATTCTAAAAGAGTCATGAACACCGAGGAGATAGTCGGTTTCGTATAATGTGTTCGCTCTACGTCCCTCAATGCGGGCTATAACAGCCTCTCGACGTTGCATCAGCAAGCGTCCCCATCGATCAGGGCAAGAATCCAAGAATACCTTGAAGTTTTTGTCATCTTCAGCGTGCTGCTCGCCACTATATAAATGAAGGCAAGGGTCGATTTGAGAAGCATACTTAGATTTAAGCCAGGTCTTGTCATAGCAAAAGCTGAAATGCTCTTTACCACGGATTCGCGATGCTCTCAATGTCCCAATAAACAAGGGCGGCTCAGCTTCAATCCAATCAGCGTAGACAAAGATTTCCATTCGTTTGATGCCCTATCGTCTCGTTTTTAACAACTCGATATCTTGCAGCTTCCTACCAAGCTCATCATCGAGCGCGACTTTACCCAGATCGTCTAATAAACCGAGTACGGCGAGCACATTAACATAATGGCCTAACGACACTGTCGGATCGCCTTTTGTAATTTTTCGTAGCGTTGGTTTCGAGATCCCTGTGCGCTGATGCATTCTATCTTGACTGATCCCTCGACGTTTCATCGCCAATAAGATGTTTTCACCCAATTGATGCAATATTTTCATCTGCCGCGGGAACACAGTGGCGCCACGCTTGGGCGGCGCTTCCTTATCATACTTCATCATAATGATACTAAAACTCGATAAATATTAAATTTATGAAATTATAGTTTCATATCACAATGAAATCAAAGATAATCCGCTAGGACTCGATTTTGCCGAAGCCAACATGACGGACTTCCCATAAAATGAAACTATAAATTATTTTTATGAAAATATATGAAAATATAGTTTCACTTTAAGTGCTAGGCATGCATGACGAAAAACTGATTCCTCACGGGACTGGTTCGTCGCTAACGCAGCTTTATCGCTCAACAAATCATGCCATTTTGGCATAGTTTAAATAAAAAAAAGTCACTTTATTCACTCTCTGCCAAGACGTAAAATATGAGACATCTCACAGATTCTTGGCACGCCTTCGATGCAATTGATTAAAAACTCCTTACTGACCTTACTGCAAGTCTTTGTTTTAGCAGGCATTTGGTTTTTGTCTGATTGGTTGGTCACAACCTTTGCTATTCCACTACCGGCCAACCTCACCGGTATGTTGCTGTTGTTAGGCGCATTAATGTTGAAAATTGTCCGTGCCGATTGGTTGCGCCGCGGGGCAGCGTGGCTGTTAGCCGAGATGTTGCTGTTTTTTGTGCCGGCGGTGGTGGCGGTGGTCAACTACCAAGATTTATTGCTGCAAGAAGGCGGTAAGATCATGGTTGTACTGATTTTAAGCACCGCGATGGTGATTGCGTCAACCGCTTGGGTGGTCGATAAAGTGTATCGTTTTGAGGTTAAAATGGCGCGCCGCCGCAGTAATCACCACCACACGCACCACCCTGATCTAAAACCGGAGTGCTAAGCCATGATGTCTGCCTTACCGACTTGGCTTCATGCCTCGTTATTGAGCGTCACTTGCTTTTTAATGACCCTTGGCTTCTATTACATGAGCAAATGGCTGTATCGCCGCCACCCCTCCATTCTGGTGATGCCATTGTTACTCGCGCCCTTGCTGATTGTCGCGGTGGTGGTTGGGTTTAAGATCCCGTATCAAGACTACATGGCGCAATCTTACTGGCTGCTTTGGCTGCTGGGCCCAGCGACCGTGGCGTTTGCGATCCCTGTGTATGATAACCGCGCGCTCATCCGCCGCCATTGGTTGTCACTGTCGATAGGCGTGACTGTATCGGTGCTAGTCGCGATTACCAGTACTGTGGTGCTAGCGCGGGTGTTTGAGCTGTCTGAACTGCTGCAACGTAGTTTGGCGATGCGCTCAATTACTACCCCTTTTGCCGTGGAAGCCACCAAAGCGATTGGCGGGCAAAGCGATCTCACCGCGCTATTTGTGGTTCTCACTGGGGTGATTGGCATGGCGATTGGTGAAAGTATTCTGACCGTGATTGCGATTCGCTCGCGCTTAGGACGCGGCGCAAGTTTGGGCGCGTCGGCACACGGAGCGGGCACCGCTAAAGCCTATCAAATCGGTAATGCCGAAGGAGTAGTGTCGAGCGTGGTGATGATGATTGCCGGCATGGTCACTGTGCTGCTTGCACCTGTGTTAGGCCAGTTACTTTGGTGATCCTAACCGCTTTATTGATCCTTGTATGACTTTGTACGCTATCTATTGCTATCAATAAAAAATGAGTGAGTTGATGAAAGTTTCTGCGCAGTAAGCAGGTCTTACACAGACAAACTCTAATAACGAGGCAATAATGAAACAGCGTAAGTCAATTTGGCGAGTCATCGCGTTCACAGTATTCAGTTTGCTATCGATAGCGAGTTATGCGGCGGTGAAAGATACCGCCACCTCAGCCCAAGGCTACCAAAAGGCGACCCTGGCTGGCGGCTGCTTTTGGTGTACAGAATCTGATCTCGAAAAGCTCGACGGCGTGATTGATGTGGTGTCTGGCTACTCAGGCGGTGAGCTTGAAAACCCCACCTATAAAGAGGTTTCGTCCGGCACCAGTGGGCATATTGAGGTGATTGATGTCACCTATGATCCTAACGTCGTGAATTATGAACAGGTGCTGGATCAGTTTTTCCGTCATATCGACCCCACCGATGACCAAGGCTCGTTCGTTGACCGTGGCCCGCAATATCGTCCCGCGATCTTTTATCGCTCTGAAACACAAAAGCAAATTGCCGCGGATTTTATGGCGGAGATTGAGGCGTTAGGCGTGTTTAAAAAGCCGCTGAAAACCGAGTTGATCCCGTTTGAAAAATTCTGGCCAGCAGAAAGTTATCATCAGGATTACTACAAAAACCACAGCATTCGCTATAGCTACTACCGCTATGCATCAGGGCGTGACCAGTATCTGGACGAGATTTTTGGTGATGATCGCAAAGACAATCCGGTCACCTTGCGTGAGATGATTGATGCGCAAAAAGCGGAAGAGATGACATCAACGAACACCCGCTACTCGCGCCCCTCGGATGAGAAAATCCGCGCGATGTTGTCAGATATGGAATATGAAGTCACACAAGAAGACGGCACTGAGCCTGCGTTCCAAAACCCGTATTGGGACAACAAGCAAGCGGGAATTTATGTGGATATCGTTTCGGGTGAGCCGCTGTTCTCCTCCACCCATAAATACAAATCCGGTACTGGCTGGCCGAGCTTCACCCAGCCCATTAATGAGCAGTATGTGGTTACCAAGCCGGATAACTCCCTGTTCTACACGCGCACCGAGGTCCGCAGCAAAGTCGCCGATTCGCACCTTGGCCATGTGTTTGAAGATGGCCCCGCCCCCACCGGCTTGCGCTATTGCATGAACTCAGCCGCGATGCGCTTTGTGCCCGTCGATAAAATGGCCGAGGCGGGTTATGAAGATTATCTCTATCTGTTTGAATAAACCAACCTTTGCGTGATTGGCTTGGAAACCTGCGGTAGAGTACAGCTCTACCGCTTTTTTACGCGAGGCATTGGATGCATACGATATTGATAACCGGATTTGAACCCTTCGGCGGCGAGAGCGATAACCCGTCTTGGCAAGTGGCAAAAGCATTAGAAGGCTGGCAGCCTAATGAGGAGTGCATCGTTAAAGCCGTGCGTCTTCCCTGCACCTTTGAAGACAGCTTACCGACGTTACACAGCGCGCTAGAATCGCTCAGTCCGGTGATGGTGATCGCCCTTGGCCAAGCCGGTGGCCGCGCCGAGATAAGCTTAGAGAAGGTCGCGATCAATTATCAGGACGCGCCCATTCCCGACAACGCCGGTAAGCAGCCGCATGGTACGCCGGTGGTGTCATCTGGGCCCAATGCCTATTTTTCTACCTTGCCCCTCAACCGTTTAGTGAACGCGTTAAACGAAGCCCATCATCCTGCCAGTATTTCTTACACCGCGGGCACCTTTGTGTGTAACCAGGTGTTTTATGGCTTGATGCATGCGCTGGCTCATCATTCCGAGGTACGCGCCGGCTTTATTCATATTCCCTACAGCCCAGCACAAGCGTCCAAACACCGCGTCCCGAGCATGCCGGTGGCTGATGTGGTGGCAGCGATGAAGATAGCCATCGAGTTGAGTTTATTGGATGATGATGTCACCGCCGTGTGTGAAGGAATGTTGCACTAAGACGCGGTAGATGGCGCTCAGACGATGACGCTCAAACAATGGCGCTTAGTAGGTGGAGCACAGTGGCGGTTACCGTGCTCCTAACCTAATTGCTTAAAACAGCCACTCAGTGACGAGATCGTTGTCAGTCAGCACGCTATCGAGAAAGGCAAACAAGTGCGCATTCATCGGAGCCGTATCAAAGGCGCGAATGGAGGCAGGGTCTTGAATAAAGCGCTTGTTAGCGGCCTCGCCCTCTGGATAGGCGGCTTGCAGTAAGCCTTCAACCGCCAGCGGCGTCAATTCAAGGTGGCATTGAAAGCCATACACCCTTGGTCCGTACTTCACGATCTGGCGCGGACAGCCTTCACTGCTAGCCAACACACGACTATTTGGTGTCAGCCCCGGCATATCATTGTGCCAATGGCCCACAATTTCTTGCGGCGCGAAGTGTGGAATGTGCTCGTCGATATGGCCATCTTCGCTTAACTGGATGGGGAAGTAGCCAATCTCGGGCTCAAGACTTTTCTGATACGGTGCGCCCAAGGCTTCACCAATCAGTTGCGCGCCGAGGCAAATCCCTAATACCGCACTGCCTTGTTCGATACACTGCTTAATCAGCGCTTGCTCGCGCTGGCTATCAAAGTGCGGGCATTCAGATTGTGGCGTATCTGGACTTTGCGGCCCGCCGAGTACCACCAGTAGATCAATGCCTTCACCGCTTTCTGGCAACGGCTCGCCCCGATACAAATGACTGGTGGTCACATGATAGGCTCGCTCGTCACACCAATCTAAAATGGCACCTGGGCCTTCAAACGCCTCGTGAATAACAAGATGGACGCGCATTCCTCACTCCTTGGGATTTGTTTTACGCACGATTGCGGCTAAGCATACTATATTGAGCGTCGGCCTCAAGCCTTGCCAACCTCGAGTGGCGGGCGCGCCACAAACGCTTGAGTCAGCAACTGAAACAGCTGCTCGGTTGCCGGCAGTTCATCTAGGTGCGCGGCTAATGGAGTATGCACCTCGGCCTCAATGCGATCGGGGTGACCACAAAGCTGATTACACAGCGATACAGGGGCAACAATATGTTGGCAATCCGCATCAATCAGCAAACACGCTTGCGCCAGCATCACCGTTTGTTTGGCATCGCCTGTGCCCGCACCTAAACGCAGGATACGCTGGGCAGTTCCCACCACTTTTTTGCCGGCAATATTGAGGTTGTAGTCACCATCACAATACGAACCGGGCGTGTCGCCCACCGTCGTTGCAATGCCTAACTGATGGAAAAAAGACTGTAAAATGGTGCAAAAATACTGGTAAGCCGTCTGGATATGATACGGCGTGTTAGCAGGCCACACCGTCAGATAAGACACGTTAATCACCCCTGGCAATTGCGGTACCGGTGCCCCGCCAGTCCGTCGGCTTTGCACTTGCCACCCTAACGACGATAATGCGCGGCGTAATTCAGGCGTTTGGGGCCATTTTTGGCCCGCTGGCAGTACCAAGGTTTGCGCATCTGGCTGCCAAAGCAGTAATGCCTCATTGAGTTCGCTCTGCTCTACTCGGTGGATCAGCGCCTGCTCTTTCTCAAATGCAGATGCTACCGACAGCGAGGGATAGCGCAGAATCGTTTTTTGAGTCACCGTCATGCCCTCGCTGTCGTCTCGTTCACTAATTGCGCGATTAACCGAATAAACGCTGCCAAATGCTTGGGTTGCGTTTGTCGTGGTACTCTTCACGCAAGGCATCGATTTGGCGCATGCCTTGTTTTGCTTGGTCGAGGTCACCTTGGCTCAGCGCCGTCTCAATCTCATCCAGGGTCACCGCCAGTTTATCGAACCCTTCCATAAAGGTATCCGCTTTTTCTGGTGGGTAGCTGCCGGCTTTGGCTTGCGCGACCAAGGTTTCTAATTTCGCGACCGGTGCTTGCATGGCTTCAATGCTTTGTGCACTGGCGGCTTCTTTGAAGGTCATTTTCATTTCTTTCATGATCGGCTTAAGCTCAGAGGCTGAAACGCTCAACGACAGCAGCACCGCCATCGCGCCCGTGAGTATGACTTTCTTCATTTTCGCTCCATGTGATTGTTTTTTTAGTAATAATAATGCGTCTGTATCTTACTCACTTCTCGGCGCATTGCCTAGCATGGAAGCGTAAAACAATGTAAAGCACTTACACATCCCGCATCCAGATGGTATGATTAATTGTAAATGATAATGATTTTAAGTTAGATAATATGAAACAGCCAAACTATCACCTCACTCACGTTATCGATACCCAAACCGTCACACCCAATATGCAACGCTTGACCTTACAAAGCGACGCATTCGCGAACTTCCCCGCTGACTGTGAAGGCGGCTATATCAAGTTACTGTTTGATAAAGCGGGACGCACTGAACTCAGTAGCGTAGCTGAGGGCGAGCGCCCCGTGATGCGCACATACACCATTCGCCGCTTTATGCCTGATCAGCAGCAAATTGAAGTGGATATGGTTCGCCACCAAATCGAACGAACCGACTGTGGCTTTGCCGCGCGCTGGGCGCTGAATGCCCAAGTGGGTGATACCATTAACATTGCCGGCCCTGGAACGATTGCGCCGATTAATCGCGACGCGGATTGGTTCTTTATGGTTGCCGACATGACCGCGTTGCCGGCACTATCAGCCAAGATCAAAACCCTACCTCGCGATGCCAAAGGCTATGCGGTGATCCAGCTCGATACCGCGGAAGATGCCCAACCACTCGACGCCCCCGCAGGCATGGAGATTATTTGGCTAACCACCCCGACATTGGCCGAAACAGTAAAAGCACAGCCTTGGTTAGCCGGGCAAGTGTCCGTGTGGTGTGCCTGTGAATTTGAAAGCATGCGCGCACTGCGCCAATACTTCCGCAATGACCATGATGTCGAGCGTGAATTTATCTACATCAGCAGCTATTGGAAAAATGGCGTGACCGAAGAAGGCCACAAGGTGATCAAGCGTGAAGATGCGGAGAATAATCAGTAGGCCTAAACACCTTTTTTCACCTGCAGTGAGCGTGCTTATCGCGTCTCTACCCGCATAAAAAAAGCGCCGATATCGGCGCTTTTCTCGTTTAAGGGGGTTACCCTTTGATTATTTTGCTTGCTTATCGAGCAAGTCGAAGAAGAAGGCATATTCCAGTGCGTCTTCTTTAATACGCTTAAAGCGTCCCGATGCGCCGCCGTGGCCGGCTTCCATGTCGGTTTTAAACACTAGCGTATGGTTATCGGTTTTCAGCTCTCGCAATTTCGCGACCCATTTCATTGGCTCAAAGTACTGCACTTGTGAGTCATGCAGGCCTGTGGTGACCAACAAGTTGGGGTAGTCTTGCGCGCTGACATTGTCGTACGGTGAATAGCTGAGCATGTACTCATAGTAGGTTTTGTCATTCGGGTTGCCCCACTCGTCATACTCGTTGGTGGTCAGTGGAATCGACTCATCCAACATGGTGGTGACAATATCCACAAATGGCACATGCGCAGCCACCCCTAAATACAACTCTGGCGCTTGGTTGATGATCGCCCCCATTAACAAGCCACCGGCTGAGCCGCCGACCGCAAACACCTTGTCTTTATCGCCGTAGCCTTTCGCGGTCAGCGCTTTAGTCACATCAATAAAGTCGTTAAAGGTATTCTTTTTGGTAAGCTTTTTGCCATCGTCATACCAAGGGCGTCCTAGCATTTCAGAGCCGCGAATATGCGCAATCGCAAAGACAAAGCCGCGATCCAACAAGCTTAAACGCGTGGTGGAGAAAGTGGGCTCCATAGTGGCGCCGTAGGAGCCGTAACCGTATTGATAGAGCGGATTGGTACCATCTTTTTTGAAGCGGTCTTTACGATACACCAAAGACACAGGCACTTGCGCACCATCGCGCGCGGTTATCATCACACGCTCTGATTGGTAATTGTTAGGATTAAAATCACCCAGCACTTGGTTTTGTTTGAGCATTTCACGCTCGCCCGACGCCAAGTCAAACTCGTAATAGGTGCCCGGCGTAGTCAAGCTGGTGTAATAGACGCGCACCGCGGTGTTATCCATCTCTGCATTGCCGGTCAGGTAGGACGCATAAGCTGAGTCATTAAACGTAAGCTGATACTCCTCCCCAGTGGTGAGGTTACGCACCGTGGTACGCGGCAAGCCATTTTCGCGCTGCTCGTACACCAAGTGGTTGTCGAACAAGGTGAAATCAACCAACTGCACTTTATCATTTGGCGCGATCACATCTTGCCATTGGCTGCGATCGTCACGCTCGCTTTGATGAACCTTCATCAAGCGGAAGTTCACCGCTTGGTAGTTGGTATAAATGTAATACCACTCGCCACGCTTCGCCACGTCATATTCGATGCCGGTTTCTCGCGGATAAAACGCTTGGGCGGTGGCATTCGGATCATTGGCATCCACAAGCGATACGCCGCTGGTTTCAGTGCTAGAGTGCCAAATAAAGATTTGCTCACCGTCTTTGCTTTTGCTCAAGCCGGTGTAGTAGCTGGTATCCGTTTCTTCGTAAATTAAATGATCAGCGGATTGCGGCGTGCCCAGACGGTGGCGATAAACCTGATACCCCAGCAAGGTTTGCGGATCTTTTTTGATGTAGTAGAAGGCTTGGTTGTCGTTCTGCCACACAATACTGCTCGAGGCGCCTTCAATTTTATCATCGAAATACTCACCGGTGGTGAGGTCTTTAACTTGAATGCTATAAACGCGGCGGCTGAGGGTATCTTCCCCATAGGCTAATAGGTTTTCGTTTGGGCTGACGCTCAGTTGGCCAATACTGTAAAACTCATGCCCTTTCGCGAGCGCATTGACATCCAAAATTACCGTTTTGTCGGTGCCGGCAAAGTCTTTCGCACGCACATAGGTGCGATATTCATCGTCGCCTTCCACTTCACTGGAATAGAAATAACTGCCTTTTTTTACGGGCACCGAGGCATCGTCTTTGACAATACGCCCTTTGATTTCATCGAATAGTTTGGCCTGCATTGGCTCAGTGTGCGCGAGCACCTGATCGGCATAAGCGTTTTCTTGATTAAGATGGGCGATTACATCGGGATCTTGGCGCGCATCGTCACGCATCCAATAGTAGTTATCCACGCGCGTGTCGCCGTGAATGGTCATTTCATGAGGGATTTTTTTCGCGACAGGCGCACTCAGTTCGCCTGGGCTGGAAGCTTTCACGTGTGACTCTCCTTGAAAACTGCACCCTGAGAGCAAAGACACCGCCAGTGCTCCGGTGAGTAGAATGTGTCGGGACATACTTTTCCTTCAGGTTTATTTATTCATAACAGTAATTTAAAAAACAAGCATCTCTTTACTGACCTGAGGACATCAAGCAAGTTCCAATAAACAATCTTCTTTTTATCGTTCGTCAAATGATTGGCTGACGCATCGTTTCTTAATACCGGCCCATCTTTTAAGCTTAAAAAGGCTAATTTTTATACTTTAGCTATAAAAGGCTAATTAGATCAAAGTGAGGCTTTGTGTGATCACAACGCCCACTAATGTCGTGATCACTACCGACAATAACGAACCAATTAAAACGTATTCGGTTAGGCTGCGATCGGCAGAACGCGTCAGCTCACCAAAGCGGAAAATCGACTTGGCTGCCAGGACAAAACCGACGGCCGTATAGCTGCCGAGTAAGGTAAAGGTCAGGATCAAAATACGCTCTAAATAGCCAATCAACGCCCCCGCCGCCACGAGGCCATGATAATCGTGTTGATGATCAGAAGGTGAGTCCAACGTGATCGTAAAGCGCTGTAAAACGTGACTTATCAATACCGATGTCGGCTTTAAGACCAATAAATAGCCCGTACCAATCACGACGATCTCGCTAAATAAAGGCATCTCGGTCAGTCCAACCCAAGGCGGCTGCGCCACAAAACTCACGGCAATTAGCCCCAGTACCACAAGGTGTATGCCTTGGCTCACCGTGAAACGGACCAGTGATGACTGCGCGACAAGTTGTCCATCAAGCACGGCCACTAGGCGCTTGGTGATTATGCCCACCGCCAATACGCCCAACAGCGGCGAGATGTTTTGAGTCCAAAACACCGCAGGCACCAGTAAACATAAACCGTAGAGGAGCGGTCCTACCGTCCAATCCATTATTCGCGCGTGTGGTGTCGATTTCGTCCACCAACTCGTAGGCTGTAAATAGAAATCATAAATAAGGTGGGTCAGTAACAAGGGAACCAGCAAGGAAAGGAAGGCCATCATACGTGTGCCTCCACGGCTTGCTGAAACTCGGCCAACAATGCCTCGATAAGCCCCCAGCCCGCCGCTTTAAGGGACTTACTCACGGTTGCATCCGCGACCCCAAGCGCGGCCGCTAACTCGCCGTACGGGAGTGGTCGATCGCGCTGTAACAAAGGCAACATCATTTCGCATTGACGAGACGTCACATCGCTGAGTTGCCGGTCAAGATAACGGATCAGCAACGCAAATCTGTCTTCAAGATCGGTATTGGCGCAGAAAAAGACCAGCTGCTGGTGTTTCATTGCTTTTAAGCCACGACCAGATAGCACAAACGCCTGCCCCATTGACTCTGACACCACCTCACGCAAATCCGCTTGCTCAGCAATCGCAAAGCTGATGCGACAATCAAACGGTTTTCCCAGTGCTTTGATGGCAACACGATACATCACGACATAATGAAGCACGTTCGCCACATCATGGATCACAGATTGAAACTCATCACCGCGTATAATGCTGTGCTGATTAGCGCGATGCGCTTGCGATATATGGGCTTGTATGGTTTTGATCTGCGCGAGTACTCGCTCATACTCATCTCGATTTAAGGCAGTCGAATCCACCAGATCGCCACTGATCACCGCAATGGGTGCCTTGCTTTCTGTCACCATCATTCATCCTTGTTCACCAACCCCGTCAAATTTAGCCTTTTTTGGCAAAAAATACAAATTTACCCATAAATAGCAAAAAGATAAGCGAGGCCGCATCACGCGACCTCGCCGTTACTGACGTGTTAGCGACTAGAGCTGGGTCATATCGATCACCTTATCCGGCCAGTGCTCGATAAATTGTGGCTCATGAGACACCACAATCACGGTGCCTGCATACGCTTTAAGCGCGTGTTGCAATGCCATTTTTGCATCGACATCAAGGTGTGTGGTGGGCTCGTCTAACACCAGTACATTGGTTGCCATCACGGCTAAACAACAAAGCTTTACTTTGGTTTGCTCACCCCCGCTCAGTCTACGCAATGGCCGCACCGCCTTTTTACCACTGAGACCAAATTCAGCCAGTTTCTGGCGCGCGGTTTTATCTGTGAGCTGGCCGCCCACCCCACACACGGCCTGAACCGGAGAGCTTTCCGGATAGCGCCATTGTAAGCCTTGCTCAAAATACCCCCACTTTATGCCGTTTGCCGTGTCAATGTGGCCCCGTAGTGCAGGGATTTTTCCCAATAAGGTTTTTAACAATGTCGATTTGCCCAAGCCATTGAAGCCAATAATCGCGACTTTTTCGCCCCGTTGAATCTGAAGTGACAGTGGAGGCAAAAGCGGCGTTCGATAGCCAATCTGCAAGCCCTTGGCGGCCAAGACATGTTGCGACCTTAATGGTTTGTATTGGAACGCAAAGCTTATCGACTCACGCGTCTGTTTTTTTTCAATCGGCACCATTTTCGCAAGCTGTTTCTTGCGCCCCTTGGCAATACGCGCATTCACACCTGCGCCGTTCTTGCGAATATACGTGGCCAACTTATCCATTTTTTTCTGCTGTGCGACGTATTGCTTGTGCTGTGTTTCACTTTGCTGCGCTTTTTGTGCCATCGCTTGCTGATACGATCCTTTGTATTTGCGTATCTTGCTCTGGTCGATATCAACAATCGCTGTCGTGATCGACTCAAGGAAAGCCTCATCATGTGACACCACCATAAAGGTACCCGTATAGTGGTTCAGAAACTCCGCCAACCAAGCAACGTGCTCAGCGTCGAGGAAGTTCGTCGGCTCGTCGAGTAACATCACCTCGGCTTGTTCAAGCAGTAGTTTTGCCAACATCACTTTATGCCGTTGACCGCCACTCAACTGGCCCATTGCGGTTTGCATGCCCAATGGCGCGATCCCCAGCCCAGCCGCTACCTGTTCA
This sequence comes from Salinivibrio kushneri, assembly GCF_005280275.1. NCBI lineage: Bacteria > Pseudomonadati > Pseudomonadota > Gammaproteobacteria > Vibrionales > Vibrionaceae > Salinivibrio > Salinivibrio kushneri. Next base: position 536,357 of record NZ_CP040022.1, on the reverse strand, counting down.
ATACGATGAGAGATACGGTAAAAATCTTGTGCCTCTAATTGGCTTTGCAGTCGTGCCGCTTTGGCAAGCACCGCGTCTGACGTGTCCACCGACATCGATGCGTAGATAGCATTTAACGCTCGCTCAACCTCCACAAGATCGCGATATGCCAACGCCATAAAGTCATAGATAGACAGTGTTGGGTCGATCGTTAAATGCTGGTCTAAATAACCGACTTGGATATTCGGTTGCCAAACAATCTCGCCACTATCCGGCAGCAGTTCCCCTTGCAGCATTTTTAACAGGGTACTTTTCCCCACACCGTTCGCACCCGTCACGCCAACATGTTCACCATGATGTAGCACCACGCTCGCACCTTGGTACAACACTTTTTCCTCAATTTGAAAACAGATGTTTTCAATCACTAATAAACTCATGTTTCTTTTCCATAAAAAAAGGCCGGTAACAAGTACCGGCCTTTCGTCATCATTAAAATGAATGCATTCTGCTGTGATCAGAATGCAAAAAGGCCGGTGATGAAGCATCACCGGCCTACCTCTCTATCGCGCCTTTACATCAGATACTGAGAGCCCTACGCGGATGGCGTATGACAATACCTGATGAAGATTTGATGTTAAGCTCCGAGCAACACTTCATCGTGTATTTGCGCGAAGCCCAACCTTCTTACGAAGTTCTTAAATAGAATATAAGCCATAATAGAGAGTCGAAATATCAACATGAGCGACGGAGAGTAATAAACCGAGGAGGTGAAGTCAATCCTATACATACAGCCTTGATACACACATCAAGCGATATTAGGTATATGCTCTGCGTCATGAGGGACGCTTTCCAGTGCCGAGACGTACACTTTAAAGGTATTTTTTCCATCATGCTTCGCCTGATAAAGCGCATCATCGGCTTGGGCCAACAACACCTTGACCATCAATCACTGGTTCGAACACGTCAGCACAATGAATCAGTACTTTATCGCCAATAGAATGGCCGATCGCAACAGCATTACGCCGGCACGAGCATCATTGCCGATTGGGCGGCGACATCAATGCCCTGCCCGCTCGAGACCGTGACGCCCGTTAGCATATCGCGCCAATCATTTTCCAGCGTCACTGAGAGTGATTGCGGCTCCAGGGATTTATTTAACACCAATATGCCTGCCTCTCCCCGTTGAATCACCAACCAGTCATCGGTCGCCTCCAAGACACGCATGGGCTCACCATGGGTCAAATTATGGAAGGCGATCATTTGCACCATCTTTGGATCTTGCCACGCATTTTGCCATCGTGGTTGGCCGTCTCCCCCTTTGATACCACTGGTATCAAGATCGGTATAAATCAGTGGCACGCCACCATCACGCCCCAAGATATACGCGTAAGCCAGCCACTCGCTCGCTTCGTCCATCACCAAATCCAAGAATACATCATTGTTGGGAATGTCATGGGTAATGGCAAACGTGATTGCACGCCCTTTCGATAAGGCTTGGCCGAAGCAATAAGGGTCAATCAATGATTCGAGGCTGCCTTGGTTGGAAAACGCCTGATAAAGCGTTGAGAACAGCGGAAAGTCGTAGGCACCTAAACATGTCTCTTGTAAATAGGGGGCCAGAAAGAGTTCATATTCTTCTTTGCTTGCGCCACCGTCGGTGATGATTTCACCAAAAATATGCGCATCATGGGTAATATCATCGGTCCACACGCGTTTGAGGTGTTCTAAGGTCATGTGCTTGGCCGCATCAATCCGAAACCCTTTGACACCAATTGCTTTCAACGCCTTAAGGTAAGCACGTTGCTGCGCGATCACATGATCACACACTCGCAGTGTTGGTAACCCTGGATCGCTAGGCCCGCCGCTAATACGCCCATTTTGCACTTGCCAGGTGTCCTTCCAATCTTGTATGCCAAACGCATCAACGAAGTCCTGCTCAGTAAACAGTGGCTGAGATAAATCACCGAACAATGTCAGTTCGCGATAGCGCTCTTCATGTGCTTGATAGGTTGCCATCACCGTTTGGCTGGGATAATTCAAGTCAGTGCGAGCGTGCGCTTCATTGGCCATATGATTGAAAATCACATCGACGTACGTAAACACACCAACATGGTTTAACGCTGCCACCATGGCTTTGAAATCCGTTGTGTTTCCGAGCGCATTTTCAATTACACGATAATCTTGCGGCTGGTACCTAAGCCACCAGCGTTCATCTTGCTCGCTTTTCATCGGAGGGGACACCAGCACCGAGCCATATCCTAACGCCCTAATCTCCGCCGCGCGCTGGGCAATATCCGCGTACTTCCAATCAAAAGCATGCAAGATAACGTTGGCTCTTGATGATTGGGTGTCTTGTAAACCGTTCATATCTTCCTTATCGCGTTCGCGCATCACCGTGTTTCCGTTGTAGATGGGCTTATTCAATGATCAAAATTATAAACGCTATATACGTGCCGCCCTCCTCCTTTGTCCGCTTGTGTAAGGATGATAAGTAAGGCGTAGTGGGTGTTTAGCTAAGGGACAGGCACGCTCGTTACCCAGTGTACCGGACTTCATAGCGGTTAGGGGAAAGCAGCGTTGGGCCTTCAAGTGGGTTAGCAACCCGCTTTGGCTAAGGAATAGAGCGTAGGGGGAACACTTTGAACGTGTTTTTTCCTCCATGCTTAGCCTGATAAAGCGCATCATCAGCTTGGGCTAACAAGCAATCAATATCGAGCGCTTCGGTGGTGGTGGTCATCCCGATGCTGGCAGAGAGGGTCATTTCAAGCGCTGAGCCACTGTTTTGAACCGCGCGGAGCAGTTCTGCCGATAACTGTTGCGCACTAGCACTATCACAGTAAGGCACCACGACCGCAAACTCTTCTCCCCCCAAGCGTCCGACAATCCCATTATCATCAACGACTTGCTCAAAAGTCTCAGCACAATGTATCAGTACTTTGTCGCCGACCGAGTGGCCAAATGAGTCATTGATGGCTTTAAAGTCATCCAAATCAATCATCAACACACTGATTGGAAAAGCGGCGGTCTCAACACGCCGTTTCGCTCTCGCCAAAAAGGCGCGGCGATTAAACAGTCCGGTTAAGCTATCTCGAGTCGCTTCGCGTTGGAGCTTCTCGTGCACGCGCTCCAGCTTATACAGAAAGATAATCAGGGTGTTAATCACGCTATAGGCGATGCCCGATAGAATCAGCCCTGCTTGTATTAGCGAGGTGCCCAGCAGTTGCGTAAATAGATCAGGATAGAGATGGGCAAATGTCGCTCTGCCGACATAAGCAGCACTGAATCCCCCCATCACCATCATCAGCCAACGTTTTAAGCGCTGGCCGCCGGTGTTCGTACTACTCACAATGGTTTGTGTCATCAGCCCTAACTGCATACTGACGATCAAGCTCGCGTAAACCACGCGACTCCCGATGTCATCAAGGTGCGATGCCATAAATATCACGGACAGGATAACAGGTAGCATCAACTGCCAACGCGGTACGTCGCGCGCAAAAATTTGTCCCAGCGCCCAATGGCTAAACGAAAAGGCCACTATCACGCAAGCATTATAAAAAACGATCCCGATGTAAGGATGAAGGTGCGGGCGGGCAAATAAGAATAGGTTGCTAAAACCATGGATAAACAGGGACACTGCCCACCCATTGATACCAGGTTCTTTACGGTTTTGTACCAACAAAAAACCCGCTAGCAGCCATTGGATTGCAGTCAGCGTAATGAGCAGTGTCGGTGCATCAAGTTTAAACATCAGCGATACGTTAATTAGGGCGCACTTCGATTTTACCACTTTATCCGTGGCCGTTTACCGGTAATCAATGTGCGCGGCTTCAATTTATGGCGATTAATCTTTATGACAGTTTCGGCGCGCTTGCGCTATTCACCGATCGTGAGCGATAGGATTAGTTGCGGTACAAGACTTTAATGATATGCCAGCCGAATTTAGTTTTTATCGGCCCAAGCGGGCGCAATAACTCGCCACTGAAAACGGCTTTATCGAAAGGCGGTGCCATGTCACCGCGGCGAAATTCGCCTAGATCACCGCCTCGCTTACCCGACGGGCATTGCGAGTGCTTCTTCGCGAGCGTTTGAAAATTTGCCCCTTTTTTAAGCTGATCAAGCAAAGAGGTTGCTTGCGACTTATCCTTCACCAGTATATGAAGGGCTGCTGCTTTCTTGGCCATCGAGCTATCTCATCAAATTAAAGCCGCTCAGTATACCGGATTTCTGTTACTGGATAACAGCCATAATAAGGCGACCACAACCGATGCAGAGGGAGTGAGTCTAGGCGAGAGAGGCGTTGCGCGAAAAGCCGGCGAAAATTCATTAGGGGTGGAAGAATAAAATAGATAAAATTCCCCCTGTCCGGCCTTTTCGCTGCCAGCTCTATTCAGTTTCGTCATAACCAAGTACGTTTAATTTCTTTCCGCCGCCATGGCTAAAAAATTCCTTAAAACGCTGATTTGATCGCATTTTGATGTAAAAAAACAGATTGGAGAAAGCAGCGTTTATCATCACAAAAAGCATCAAAAAGAGATCTAAGTCACACTGCTGGCACATTGATATTCATCTGACTTTAATATTTACACCTCTGATGGTTAAGCTGTCTGTATTATCTGCTATTTGTTTAAAAACATCGGCAGATGCTTTTACGGGTATAGGAGAGACAGGCACGTACTGCCACCTCACTCGATGAGAAACAGATCTCAATCACACTCTCGTTAACCACGAGTGAAAGCTAATCCACATATCGGAGGGACATGATGTCCATTTACAGCCACCTTAAGCAATTGACTGCAATTTCATGCGTTGCCGCCGCGCTAGGCTTCTCAGCCATGGCCAATGCCGACACTTGGCGTTATGCCCACGAGGAGTACGAAGGTGACGTGCAAGACGTCTATGCACACAAGTTCAAGGAGTATATTGAGGACAACTCTGAGCATACGCTGCAAATTTATCGTTTCGGTGAACTCGGTGAATCCGACGACATCATGGAACAAACGCAGGCAGGTATCCTTCAGTTTGTTAACCAATCACCTGGCTTTACCGGTTCGTTGATCCCAGAAGCACAAATCTTTTTTATCCCTTACCTGATGCCGACGGATATGGAAACCGTGATTGAGTTCTTCCGTCAGAGTAAAGCGGTGAATGAAGACTTCCCAGAGTTGTATGAAGAGCAAGGTCTCGAGCTGCTCAAAATGTATCCTGAAGGCGAGATGGTGATGACAGCGGACGAGCCTGTGACTGAGCCTGCCGATCTTCAAGGTAAGAAAATTCGCGTCATGACTAACCCACTGCTTTCATCGACGTATGAAGCCTTTGGTGCAACGCCAACGCCATTGCCATGGGGTGAAGTATACGGTGCACTCCAAACCAATATGATTCAAGGTCAAGAAAACCCAATTTTCTGGATTGAGTCAGGCGGTTTGTATGAAGTATCACCTAACTTAATCTTTACGCACCACGGCTGGTTTACCACCGCCTCAATGGCAAATAAGGACTTCTTTGACGGCTTGTCGTCCGACGAGCAAGCGATGATCCGCGATGCCGCTGACTATGCATTTAACCAAACCGTTGAACACATCCGCGGCTTGGCTGATGAATCACTCGAGAAAATCAAATCGTCGAGTGATGAAGTCACTGTGACTCGCTTGACTGATGCGCAAATCGAGAAGTTTAAAGCACGTGCGCCACAGGTAGAGGAAACCTTCTACGAAATGACTGGCGAAAGCGGCAAAGCCCTTCTTAACCAGTTTAAGAAAGACTTGGACGCTGTTACTAACTAGTCGCTAATCACTCAGGCACCGTGTCACACGGTGCCTGTTTTACCTGAGGAATGCGTAATGACCGATTCCGACTCTCTCACGTACCACTCCGAGCTTCCTGGCCTTCTTGGCAAATTGGATACCCTGATTTGTAAAATCGAATCCTTCATGCTGGCCGCTGGTGTGCTCCTAATGGCCCTGAATACCTGTGTTAACGTCATTGCACGCTTTGGTTTTGGGCAGGGCTTGTTTTTTTCTGGCGAAATCAATCGTATTTTAATTGTTTTAATCACCTTTGCAGGGATTGGCTACGCGGCGCGACATGGTCGCCACATTCGTATGTCTGCTCTGTATGACACTCTGCCTTTCAAAGGCAGAAAAATCTTAATGACAAGCATCGCGCTGATCACAGGCCTTATCATGCTGGTGTTGGCGTATTTTTCTTATCAATACATTGTCTCCGTTTATGACCGCGGTCGTATTTTGCCAGCACTTGGCTTCGAGATTTGGTGGATTTATATCTGGGTACCACTGGGCTTTATCGTCACCGGCATTCAGTACGGGTTGACTGTCTATAAAAATCTCACCTCGCCCGATGTTTACCTCTCCGCTGGCGTCCTCGATGGTTACGCTGAGACAGAAAGTGAAGTTTAAATAGGCACCTACCACTATGGCCATGACGTTAATGTTCATCATGATTGTCTTGCTTGTGCTTGGCTTTCCAATGATGGTCCCTTTGATTACTGCCGCGCTAACCGGTTTTTACATGATGTTTGGCGGCGTGGGTCAAATGGACACGTTTATTCAGCAAGTGCTGGGAGGGATCCGCCCTGCCTCACTGATTGCTGTTCCTATGTTTATTCTCGCCGCCGACATTATGACGCGGGGGCAATCCGCTAACCGATTGATTGATATGGTCATGACCTTTATTGGTCATATTCGCGGCGGGTTGGCGATCAGTACCGCCACCTCGTGTACCCTGTTTGGTGCCGTGTCTGGCTCAACACAGGCAACCGTGGTGGCCGTTGGCTCGGCATTGCGTCCAAAGCTGCTTCGAGCCGGCTATAGCGACTCTTTTTCGCTCGCGTTAATCATCAACTCCAGTGATATCGCCTTTTTGATTCCTCCCAGCATCGGGATGATCATTTACGGGGTGATCTCAGAAACCTCTATCGCCGAACTGTTTATCGCTGGGATCGGCCCTGGATTGATGATTCTGACCTTTTTCTCGCTCTACTGCTTGTATTACGCCACTGTCCACAAAGTGCCGACTGAGCCTAAAGCGAGCTGGAGTGAGCGGATTACCGCCACTCGAAAAGCCTTGTGGCCACTGATGTTCCCACTGATCATCGTCGGCGGGATTTATGGCGGTGTCTTTAGTCCCACAGAAGCGGCCGCGGTGTGTGTGCTTTATGCGATGATCTTGGAATTTGGTGTCTTTCGCTCACTTAGCAGCAAAGATGTGTTCACCATCGCACGCTCAACAGGCTTAATTACGGCTGTGGTCTTTATTCTGGTCGGCGTGGGCAACGGTTTTTCTTGGATCATTTCTTTCGCGCAAATCCCGCAAACTATTCTCGAGGCAGTCGGGATAAGTGAAATGGGTCCGATGGGCGTGCTAGCCTCTATTTCCATTGCCTTTTTTGTCGCCTGTATGTTCGTTGATCCGATTGTGGTGATCCTGGTGCTCACGCCTATATTTGCACCTGCGATAGAAGCCACTAGTCTTGATCCTGTGCACGTCGGGATTGTGATCACCTTGCAAGTGGCGATCGGCTCAGCAACGCCTCCGTTTGGCTGTGATATTTTCACCGCTATTGCGATTTTCAAAAAACCCTATTGGGAAGTTATCCGAGGAACGGGGCCATTTATCGCCATGCTGCTTCTATCAGCCGCGCTGTTGGTGATGTTCCCGCAGATTGCGTTATTCCTACGTGATATCGCGTTTGGGTAACTAAACAACAGGAGTAATTGGATGTTTAAACGAATATTGGTTGCCGTCGATGGCTCATATTCTGCGTTAAATGCGTTAGATAAAGCGATTGAGTTGCAACAACTCACTCATGCTGAACTTTACTTATTGTGTGTGTTTAAACATCACAGTTTGTTTGAGGCGTCACTATCGATGGTTCGCCCCGATCGGTTGCAAATCCCAGATCAGACCCTGAGCGAATACGCGCGCAACATCGTTGAGCAAGCCAAACAACATGCGCTAGAGAACGGTGGCGAAAGTGTACGCGGGTTTGTCAAAGGCGGGCGCCCTTCCAAAACCATTATTAAGTTTGCCAAAAACAAAGAGGTTGATTTGATTGTGATGGGCGCGCATGGCACCCACTCAGACAAAGACGGAATGTTTCTTGGCAGTGTCTCCCATCGTGTGGCGGGGCGGGCACATTGCCCTACGATGGTGGTTTAACCGCCTGTGATGGCGTTTTTTCACACGTTGTCGTTCACACCCAGTCCTCACAAAAAGAAAAAGGCCAGCATCGAGAGATGCTGGCCTTTTTTCACTGTTTCCAGCGCTTTTATTGCATGTGGAAATAATGACTATTCAGTACCAGGTGGACACCGATAGAGGCCAAGTAACCGAGCATAATCACCGGTGCCCATTTTAGATGGCCAAAAAAGGTGTATTTGCCGTGGGCTTGCCCCATCAGCGCGACACCGGCCGCAGAGCCAAGGGACAACAAGCTCCCCCCCACACCCGCTGTTAACGTCACCAATAGCCAGTTACCGTGGGACATCTCAGGGCTCATGGTTAATACCGCAAACATGACCGGAATGTTATCCACTACCGCAGATAAAACCCCTACCAGTGTATTCGCCCAAATAGGATTCCACTCGAGATACATCACATTCGAGACTAACGATAAGTACCCAATCAAGCTAAGGCCGCCAACACACATCACGACCCCGTAGAAGAAGAGCAAGGTATCCCACTCAGCGTGGGAAATGCGGCGGAAGACATCAAAGGGTACCACTGACCCCAGTCGACGTAATGCCGCTTCGTCATTCTTCGCCTCAGCGATAGCACGTTTACGCGCTAACGAGCGCGGCAGGGTGCGGCACAGATAAAAACCAAAAAACTGCAGATAAGCCAATCCCATCATCATCCCCATCACCGGCGGGAAATGGATAAAGCCATGGAAAGCAACCGCCGTAGCGATAGTGAGCAAGAACAAGACCATGATGCGGCGCGCGCCCCGCTTTAGCTCAACATGCTCTTGCATCACATCCGGCTGCGTCCGCGGGATAAAGAGCGACATGATAAAGGCAGGGATCACGTAGTTGACCACAGACGGAATAAACAAAGCGCCGAATTCGGCAAAGGTGACTTTGCCCGCCTGCCACACCATCAAGGTAGTGATATCGCCGAAGGGGCTAAACGCACCGCCGGCGTTTGCCGCCACAACAATGTTGATACAAGCCAGATTAATAAACCGAGGGTTATCACCGCCAATTTTTAGCACAATGGTACACATCAGCAGCGCAGTGGTAAGGTTATCCGCCACTGGCGAGATAAAGAACGATAGGATCCCAGTAATCCAAAACAGGCTTCTCAAATCGTAGCCTTTACTCAAAATCCACGCTTTCAAGCCATCGAATAAACGCCGTTCTTCCATCGCCGAGATGTAGGTCATGGCCACCAACAAGAACAGCAATAGCTCGGCATACTCCAACAGATTGTGCTCTAGCGCGGCATGCGCCGGTGCCATATTGCCCCATTGAGAGTAGGCAAAACCAATGAGCAGCCAAATCAAGCCCGCCGCCAGCAAAACAGGCTTCGATTTTCGCAAGTGAAGCTTTTCCTCTAGCATCACTAAGCTGTAGGCAACCGCAAAGATTGCCAAAGACGCATAGCCCACCCAGGACTGAGTTAAATCCAGCCCTTGTCCTGTTGTAGCGGCAAAAGCCGTTGGCGATACCATCGCCAACGCCGCAACCAAACGCTTCATCCTTGAGCCTCCAAATGTTGTTTCCTTACTTCTGATATGACAATTACGTCATGTTAATCAGCCTGTTTCCGACTGTTTATTGACCGACCACCCACCATAGAGACACATCGCGTCGCCTCGGCGCAGTGACACCTTTCTCACCATTAAAAGACAGTTTAAAAAGCGTGCTCTGTGGCAATCGTGCAATGTATCAATTATTTATTTTGCACGGATAGAACACCGCAGAACAAAAACGAACATAATATTAACAAATATGGCGTTAACGTCTATTACTAAGCACGTTTCAACCGTAAAAAAGAGGTGACATGGGTTACTGTCAAGATTAATAATATCAACTTACTCGTTGGTAATCGCTGTCATAGTCGGCAAAAATCGACTAGATTTAAACAAAAAGTGAATGATTTTAGTCATCCTCATTGAAAAAACCAAAAAATAACACTTAAACAACATCGCAAACGCATCATTGCTATCTTGCTGGGATGCACAGTTCAAAGAAGGGAGTCACTATGAAAGCATCTAAACTCGCGGCCGTTGTCTGCGCGGCTGCGTTGTCAGTGGGAACGACCACTTCCACCCTGGCTGAAACGGCGCGTGTCGCCGTCTCTCAGATTGTGGAGCACCCTGCGCTTGACGCCGCCCGCAATGGTCTATTGGATGGCCTGATTGCCAAAGGTTATACCCAGGGCGAGAATCTCGATTTTAAATATCAAACGGCGCAAGGTAACCCCGCGATTGCGGTACAAATTGCTCGCCAGTATGTCGGCGAACAGCCGGATGTCCTTGTCGGGATTGCGACCCCCTCTGCACAAGCGCTCGCGGCCGCTACCCGCGATGTACCAGTGATTTTCACCGCCGTGACCGATCCTGTCGGCGCAAAGCTGGTCAAAAACATGGATGCCCCTAGCGGCAATGTAACAGGACTGTCTGATCTTTCTCCCGTTGCACAACATGTCGCACTGGCCAAAGAACTTTTACCCAACCTTTCTTCTATTGGCGTGGTGTACAACCCAGGCGAAGCAAACGCCGTCACCTTAGTTGAGCTGCTAAAAGAAGCCGCTGAGCAACATGGGATTAAAGTGATCGAAGGGACAGCACTAAAAAGTGCTGACGTCCAGTCAGCCGCACAGGTCGTGGCGACACAGTCTGATGTGATTTATGCCCCAACAGACAATACAGTCGCTAGCGCTATTGATGGCTTAGTCGCCGCTGCTAACGCAGCGGACACACCAGTTATCGGTGGCTCGACGTCTTATATTCCCAACGGCGCAGTAGCGGCATTAGGCTTTGATTACTACTCGGTTGGGGTACAAACCGCAGATTATGTTGCCGCGGTGTTGGAAGGCAAACCGATTTCATCATTGCCAGCCAAAGTGGCGGAAGGATCAGACCTTGCTGTCAATCGCGCAGCGGCTGAGAAACTCGGCCTTGAGGTGCCTGCGTCTCTCTTAGATCGCGCCTCACGCATCGTAGACTAGTTTGTATCAGTCTTGGAGTAGTAAATGACTGCAATTGCGTTCTTCGGCACCTTAGAGGTTGGGCTGATCTATGGCTTGGTCGCACTCGGGGTCTATCTAACGTTCCGTGTTTTGGATTTTCCCGATCTGACCGTTGACGGCAGCTTCCCAATGGGCGCTGCCGTGGCAGCAACCATGATCGTTGCCGGCTATAACCCATGGTTAGCGACGGCCGTGGCCATTTTGGCCGGGGGGATCACAGGGCTCGTCACCGCCTTTTTGACCGTAAAATGCGGCATCCTCAATTTGCTCTCGAGTATTTTGACCATGATTGCCGCTTTCTCTATCAACATCCGCATCATGGGGCGCCCCAATATCGCCTTACTCGGGGAAGAAACCATCCTCACACCATTTGAATCACTGGGGATTGCTCCAGCGTATCTTCGCCCCTTAGTGGTGGGTGTCTTGGTGATTATTAGTGGCCTCCTCGTGATCCGCTTATTAGCCAGTGATTTCGGCCTTGGGCTACGCGCCACTGGCGTCAATGCACGCATGGTAAAGGCGCAAGGTGGGAGTACCGCGATGTATACCTACTTTGGCCTGGCGTTATCCAACGCCTTTGTCGGCTTTGCCGGGGCGTTATTTGCACAAACCAATAGCTTTGCTGATGTCACCTCTGGCGTCGGCACCATTGTGGTAGGGCTCGCCGCGGTGATATTGGGACAAACGCTGATCCCTGGCCGTAGAGTCTGGGTGGCCGTTATCGCGGTTATTTTAGGCTCTATCCTCTATCGTCTCGCCGTCGCATTCGCCTTATCGAGTGGCATGTTTGGCTTACAAGCCTCTGATCTCAACTTGGTGACCGCGGTACTGGTTGCCATCGCATTGATTGCACCCAAAATGCGCCAGCAATATCAAAAGTCGAAACGTGCCAAGCAGGCGGAGGTGTCAGGATGATCACGCTTAACAACATTCAAGTCACCTTTAATCCTGGGACCGTGCTGGAGAACCGCGCGTTACGAGGCGTCAACCTCACGATTCCTGAAAAAGAGTTCGTCACCATTATTGGCTCCAATGGCGCGGGGAAATCGACCTTGCTGGGGGCAGTGACAGGGGAAACCCCGATGATTGGTGGTCAGGTTATGATTGACGACATCGATGTGACGAAAAAAGCCGTTCACCAACGAGCCACCCTCGCCGCGCGCGTGTTTCAAGATCCACTTGCAGGCACCTGTGCCTCATTAACCATTGAAGAAAACTTAGCCCTGGCCTTTCGGCGCGGAAAAGGGCGTGGCTGGACACGTGCGCTAGGCAGTAAACGGCGTCAATTATTCCAAGAGCGCATTGCGATTTTGGGGTTAGGGCTAGAAGATAGGCTCGGTGACAGCATCGGCCTGCTTTCAGGAGGCCAACGCCAGGCGGTCAGTTTGGTGATGGCCACTCTATCAGACAGTAAGCTCTTACTGCTTGATGAACATACTGCCGCCCTGGATCCACGTATGGCGGCGTTCGTGATTGATTTGACCAAAACCATCGTCAATGAGTTTAACCTCACGGCGATGATGGTCACTCACTCAATGAAAGATGCCTTGGCCTGTGGCGATCGCACCGTGATGTTACACCAAGGCAATATCGTCCTCGACGTACACGGTGATGAACGCAAGAATATGGATGTCCCACATCTGCTGGAAATGTTCAACAAAGTGCGTGGCGAAACCCTTGCCGACGACAGCTTGCTGCTCGGCTGACACAGTCTTTCACTTCAAGGACAACAGACGGCGCTTATTCCCGAATAAGCGCCCAATTTTCTATTCTGGTTGCCAGATTTTTCGTGATAGCCAGTCTTCCATGCTAGGGTAGCGGTATCTTAGTAAGGGACTGGCTATGAACATTAAAAGCGTTCTGCTCGCTTTATTGGTGGTGCTGATCTGGGGCGTCAACTTTTCCGTCATTAAAGTTGGGCTGGAAACCCTCCCACCCATTTTGTTTTCAGGGTTACGATTTTTTATCGTCGCCTTGCCGGCGGTATTTTTTATTCCGCGTCCTAAGGTAAAACTTTGGCAACTATTCGCGGTAGGACTAAGCCTGGGCGTGATTAAATTTAGTTTGTTGTTTATTGCCATGCAGGACGATGCCTCAGCGGGTATCGCCTCGTTGCTATTACAATCACAAGTGATTTTTACCATTGCGTTAAGCGCCCTGCTCCTTAAAGAACATATTACCTTGCCGCAACGCATCGGACTTGCTGTTGCCTTTGTCGGCTTTGGGCTCTTCTTCGTCACGTCAACGGGGAGCGCAACACTCACAGGGGTCGCAATGATCGTTGCCGCTGGCTTTTTCTGGGCCATCGCCAACATGGTGATGAAACAAATGCCAGGCGTCAACCTGATGCACTTTATGGTTTGGGTCAGCTTAATCCCACCGCTGCCACTGTTTGCCCTTTCGTACTGGTTTGAGAGTCATCAACCTCTTGCGCTATTACAAGCGACACCGTTATCCGGATGGATATCAATTGCTTATGTGGGTTACTTGTCTACACTGGTAGCGTTCGCTATCTGGGGATGGTTACTCAACCAGCACACCTCGGCCTCGGTCACCCCGTTTGCGCTATTAATCCCGATTGTCGGTATGGCGGCCGCATCGATCGGGTTGGGAGAATCCTTATCGCTGATCGAGTGGATTGGGGCGGCCTTGATTGTTACTGGCTTGAGCCTGTCAGTATTAGGTCGGCGCATTGGCCGCTGGTTGGGACTAAAAACCCGTGCCAGACCTACTTCTGCGCTGTAAGTGATTTACTCGGCCACCACTGATTAAGCAACCTGCCACCCAACGACGGCTGATACCGCCAGCAATAATCAAACATAGCCATTAGGCTGGGATTGCCATATTTGGACAGGCTGACGGCATGAAAGCGATTGTGGTTGGCTTTCAGTGTCTCAACCTTGTTGATCATCGCATCCGATTGCTTAGGCGCGATAAAATCTGACACCACCACTAGATCGGCGTTTTGATAGCGATCGCTTTCCATCAGATTGAGCGCTTTATCAATGACTGGCGTCATATCTGTGCCGCCATGAAAACGGTAGGAGAGAAAGCTCATCGCTTCTTGCAAACCACGCTCACCGGTTAACTCGTAGCTAATATGGTCAGTGGAAAACAGCATCACGTAGCAGTCTCGGTGCTCGGTGGCGGCAATTCGCATCAGCACGTACGCGAGGGCTTTAGCACACTGCTCTGGAAAACCACTCATTGAGCCTGAGGCATCCACGGCAATGATAAACGGCCCTTTCTTTTGTTCCGGCTTAGATTGACTCGGCGCCTGTGTCTCGACTTTTTTTCGACGATAAGCCTTGCCGGAAAACTGATAATTAAGGAGCTGTTTGTCGACCAGTTGCTTGTAAAACACCACTTCAAGCGCCGGATCCGCGAGCAACACTGCTTCATTGGGCAACAAGCGATCAACCCGATCACTTTGACAAATCCCCGTGATATCGTCCGGCACATCCACCTGGCGCTCTGGTTTGGTTTTCAGGGTTTCAGTGGGCTGTTGGCTGGGCCCAGAAAGATTCACCTGATTGGCCATGCGCCCGAGTTGTTCCGCAATAGCTTGAAGCTCCGGGTTTTTCTCTAGAAACGCAATAAACCGTTTAAGCAAGGTGACGTCTTGCTGAGAAAGAGAGCTTGCCGCCATATCCCACAGCCGTCCCACTTTGCTGATATCGCCCGACTGATCGACACCATCCATTTGCTGATAGGTGGCTATTCGCCGATACAAGTCTTCAAGTAGCTTTTGTTTTTGCGCCTCAACACTGTCGGACTGATTTTTTTGTATTTCCGCTTTTAAATGCGCATGCCATTTGTTGCAAAAGTACGACTGAAACATCGGGTCGGCGTGCTGAGCTTGATGGGCGGCGAGCTTTTCCGCCTGCGGATAGAACGAAGAGACCGATTTTAACTGACTCAGTAAGGTATCAATCTCTTTTTCAAACGCGCGTGCGGTTTTTTCGGTGGCCTGCTCGTAGTATTGAATTTCTTGCTTCAGGGAGGCTGACAACCCTTGCTGCACCAGCTTGCGTTTTGTTTGCCCTCGCCAGCGGTGAAGCTGTTTTTTTACGGCTCGCTTAATCGCAGGGCTTCGTTCCGTCAACACCAGCAACTGGGGGTGAGACATCAACTCTGTCATCGCCGCATCCAGTAACCCAGACTCGGCGAGCATCAACCCCATATTCAGGCTCTCAGCACTCAGCATGGCTCGCCCCTGAGAAGAACTCACCTAAGCGCGCTAAACGATTAACTTGGCGCTCTAGGTTATCGATCTGCGTTTTAACCTCATGTTCAACATCTACCAAACTCGCTGACGCGATTTCCAGCAGATCCGGTTGCGCAAATAAATGCGGTAACCCAGCATTGAGTTGACTGCGCGCGCGACGAATTAAAAACTGTGCGTGTTGCAATTGCTCAAGCGCCTGATCGGTTTGTTGCTTCCAATCTGCTAGCTGCGATTCGCTGGGATCGTTAACCCCCACCAAGGCCATCGGCACCGGCCGATTAGCGATATCTTTAATGACCAAGGCGTGCTGCGCATCCCACTCTAACGTGAGCCGGCACAGGTGATTGTTTTTATTCACATAGCCATACAAGTCTGTGCTGCCTGTTTTCAACTTTTTCTCAATGTCGGCCGCATCGAGATACACCCAGCGACTGTCACCTTTTTCTTGCTCTGACACCGATGGGTTGGCCCTAAGTAGGACAAAACGCACCAAGTCTCGACTTTGGTTGACCGTGAAGCGAGGCGACTGACTCACGTCAATCATTGCTTTGCGCGTGAGTCCAGCGGTGGCCGTCTCTTGTCTATAAGTCAGCGCCTCAGCCGTATCTTGCTCAATCTCTTCTAACGCCACTTTGACGTCATCGATCAAGGCGAGTACTTCTTGTTGATCGAACAGCACCTCTTTGGCAAATGCCTGCATCACGGTTTGCACTACATCGCGCGATTCTGGGCTATGCCATAGACAGTCTTCCAGTAACAATAAGTCCAGTGGAGCGACTTCGTCACGACCATTGAAAAAAGCGGCCGCTTTTAGCAAACGCACTGCTTTTTTCCACCGGCGATCCGACACATAAAGCTCACTTGGATCAAACTGTGATTGCTCACTGCCGGCATTTTCTACCCGTTGTTTTAGGGTGTAGAGTTTTTCGAATATCGCATCGGGCAGATCCAGTGTGGGAATAATAGTCTGCCAATGCTGATATTCTTGATGGCTAATTTTCAACTTATCGGCCACCGTTGCCTCATCCTGGCTGGGCTCGGTAAGCATCAGTTTGAAGTTTTTCTTCTCTTGGATCCGATTGACGAACACTCGTAGCAACATGCGATCGTACAAGGCATCGAGCCCACTGTCCGGCTCGGGTAATTCGTTGGACGCGGTCACTAATAAACGCATAGGAACAGGATAAACATGCTCGCCATTTTTGAAGGTGCGTTCGTTGACCACGGTCAGCAAGGTGTTGAGGATCGCCGGCCCTGCTTTCCATATTTCGTCCAAGAAGACCACGTCGGCATTGGGCAAATAGCCATCGGTCAAGCGTACATATTTACCTTCATCTTTCAGCGCCTGAATCGAGAGCGGGCCAAATACTTCTTCCGGCGTGGAAAATCGAGTCATCAAGTATTCAAAAAACTGGCTGTTATCAAATGCCTCAATCAATCGTTTAGCGATATAACTTTTCGCAATCCCTGGCGGACCCAGTAAGAAGATACTTTCACCGGCAAGCGCCGCCAACAAACACATCTTGATAGTATGTTCGCGTTCGTACACGCCGCTAGAAAGCGCATTGATGAGGCTGGCTATACGTTCAGGTAGCAAAGCTCGTTGACTGACGGTAGCAAGGTTTTGAGACAAGTGATACTCCGATTTTCATCGCTATATGGGGTATGTTTGTGCTTGATAACCTCGAAGCGCTTGTTGATTTAATCATGGCAAGCCAAGCGCTATTTACCATTAACCGGCCGACTAACCGCACAAAAAACACACTACTATGTAAAATAATATTAATTAATGTATCGATATATCATTAGCACACTTGTCAGATAGTGACATAGATCACTCTCAAGTCAATCTTGTGACACACCTCCTTGTCGTTGCTTGCGGATTAACCTGCTTTGACAACGGGCCAGTGTGAGTGCCCGCCCCATTCGGTCCATGAACCATCGTAAACCGCCACAGGGTAGGCAAAATAGTGCTCAGCGACAGCGGCCAAGATGCACGCGGTAACCCCCGAGCCACAGCTCGCCACGTTGACCCGCGTATCGCTTAAGTGAGGTAACAAAATCGTTCGTGCTTCACCCTCACTGATCACAAAGCCACGTGGGTCAGTCAAGTTGGCAAAAGGGAGGTTGGTTGCGCCTGGCATATGGCCGCTACGCACACCCTCTCTCGGTTCAGGGACATCGCCATAAAAGCGCGTTTCAGGACGCACATCAATCACATTCATCACGGCGAGTTTGTCTGCCAAGGTGGCACCATCCATATAGCGGTAGGGTTTAAACTGCGTCTGATAGGTCGCTTCGACACGTGGCTGCGGCGGGGTGTTATCAATCAGCCCCTCTGAGGCCATCCATGCAGGTAGGCCACCATTCAGGATAAACACATCTTGATGACCCATCACCTTGCACATCCACCATGCCCGCGCCGCTGAAAACAATCCTTGGGTATCATACACCACCAAGGTGTCTTGCGACGCAATGCCTAGTGCGCCCATCTGCTGGGCGAAGCTGTCCTCATCAGGCAGCATATGGGGCAAGCTCGAGGCAGAATCCTTAATACGACCGTCGAAGTCGAAATACACGGCGCCCGGAATCCGCCGTTGTTGCCACTCTTGAAAGCCGTCTCTCGATACATCTGGCATAAACCAACTGGCATCGACAGGGATCACGGTATCAAGGCGTTGGGCCAGCCACTCGGCAGTTACAAACACTGACATGTTGACAGTTCCTTTTCATCGTTGATTGACGGCTTACCACCCTTTCACAAGATATTGACCTTTCTCATCTGGTGTCAGCCTGCGTTTTTACTCATACTGAGAGCCTCGCATTGAAGATGCAACTCAATGAGGATGTGAATGACACCGTCTCGCGTGATCAGTGGCACTATTTTACTGTTTCCCACTTTGCTACTTGCGCCAAGTGCAGCCTTGGCGGCTGGCTTTGGATTAACGATTGAAAACGACAGCCCATTGGGGGTCGACAACCAATACACCAGCGGCGTTTATGCTCACTGGCATGCGGATTGGTCTGATGATTTGCGCGCCACATCGGTTAAGCCGATTCGTTGGTTTGCCGAGCAACTTCCGCTCAATGAAGCAGCAAGGCAAGGCTGGAGTGTGGATATTGGGCAAATGATGTGGACGCCCAATGATATTACCTATACCACACCTCAACCCGAGGAACGTCCTTATGCAGGGTTGATATTTATCGAGCCCGGTCTCTACCAGCAGACGCCAGAACGGGTCGATAAGTGGTCACTGATGCTTGGTATGGTTGGCCCCGCCTCACAAACCGAAGAAGGACAGTCTTACGTTCATGACCTCATCGACTCGCCCGACCCAAAAGGCTGGGACTATCAAGTGGAAAATACCCCAGTGGCGCAGCTTGCCTATGAACGCCACCAGCTTTTACACCGTAGCGAGCATCAAGAATGGGGGGTGACAGGCCGAGCGGATATCGGCAACTTCCGTAGTGAGTTGTCAGCAGGCCTTAGCTACCGAGTGGGGCTGGATCTTGCTAACACCTACGGTGGCATTAGCTTCGAGCCTGGCCGGCACCTCGATAGCCGCTTGTTTGAAGCCAGTGAAAAAGGCGCCTTCTTGTATACCGCTATCCAAGGACGCTATCGTGCCAATGACATCACCATCAATGGCGATAAACCGCCAGAAAATGCAGATATCGACATGACCCACTGGCAAGCCAGTGCCGCAGCGGGCGTGGCGTTTTATCAACCCCGCTGGGGCACGGATATCAGCGTCGTACTGCATACCAAGGATTATGAGCAAGCGATCGATAACACTTATAGTTACGTGTCCTGGACCGTGCACTATCGCTATTAGTAATAGTGCGATTCCCTCTCCCACTATCGTGAGGGAGCCGCCGCCGTTTTCGCACTGCGCGATAGCGTTAACTTATCGGAGAATTTCATCCACAATAGAGACGCGAGAATCATCGCAATACCCAACCACTGAAGCGGTTGTAGCGTCTCGTCAATCCAGAGTACCCCTAGGGTCACGGCCGTGAGCGGATTAAGGAACATGATAATCGATTGGCGATTAGGCCCTAGCACGGTAATAGAGCGGATATAGGCCCAATAACCGACAGCCGTATTGAGCACAATCACCCATATTAAACCTGGCACCGCGTGCAGAGTTGGCGCTTGTGGTGGCCCTGCTAGGCTCCAGGCAAAGGGGATTAACATCGCACCACCCAGTACCAACTGCCACGCGGTCAAACCAAAGATATCTTTGGCTTCCCATCGCTTCATCCACAATGTTGACTGTGCGACAAAGAAGGTTGCTAACAGCATGGCGCCCGCCCCTACCCAGTCTATGTTTGTGGACGGGTTAAGCAACAATCCCACCCCGACAAGCCCAAGTAATGCCAAGCTAAGCAGCTTAGGCTCTGGCCGTTTTCCCTCCGTTAACCACTGCAAGAGCATCAGAACGAGCGGTAAGGTGGCCCCTAACGTGCCCGCCACTGCGCCCGGTAGTCGATATGCCGCGATAAATAACAGTAAAAAGAAAGCAGCAATATTGAAAAAGCTCACTGCGAGCATTCTCGGCAAACTCAAGGGTAAACCACGGCGACTGATCAACAGCATTAAGATCCCGGCAGGCAGCGCCCGCCAGACCGCCATCCAGTAAGGGGAAAGATCCCCCAAGTACAATGCAACTGCCGAATAAGTACTTCCCCAAAAAATGGGGGCGAGAATCGCAATAAAATAATGCATCACCTGTCTCCATTTATCTTTATGTGAAGATAGATTAGCCGACAAATTGATCAGCATCAAGTATCTTTACAAAAAGATAAATGGTTGTGGGCGAAGAACGCCAGCGTAATCATGTAGAGCTGCTATGCTTATTTATCGGTAAAACAGGGGGATACTAGAATGATTAACACCGAAAATGCCGTCGTTTTGTTGATTGATATGCAAGGCAAGTTGGCGCAAAAAGTAGTGGGAAGCGAGGAATTACACCAAAACGTGGCTCAACTATTACGTGGGTGCCAACACTTCGATATACCTGTCGTTTGGGTAGAACAATTGCCTGAAAAGCTTGGCGCAACAACGCCAGCACTCGCTGACCTCATGCCAGACAACACGCCGATAGCTAAGCATACATTTAGTGCTTTTGCCGAGCCGCAAGTTGAGCAGGTACTGAATTCACTTAACCGCAAACAAGTGATTTTATGTGGCATTGAGACACATGTTTGTGTGTATCAAACCGCCTGTGATCTACTTCGCCATCACTATCATGTGCACCTTGTCACCGATGCGACGTCATCCTGTCAGCCTGCTCACTACCAAAGTGGCATCACGATGATGCAACAGCATGGCGCCTGGGTCACCGTGGTCGAAGCCTTGTTGTTTGAATGGCAACAACACGCAGGGGGGCCAGACTTTAAAGCGTTTTTGTCACTCATCAAGTGATCACTCAGTAGATCTCTAATGATTTGTATCACGTAGTGGAGGGCGTTAGGCGCAAATATCGATTTAAGAAAACGAAAAATGAGACTTGTGCCGCATTATCCTCCTAACAATTTAATTAGTGGTCTAATATTATTTGGAACGCATGTTTGAAAAGGAAAGGAAGCATATGTACAAACGATTACTCTCAGCCGCTATTCTCTCGCTCTCGGCATTACCGGCCAGCGCAGATGATCACGCCTGTGGCAAAGTCACCATCGCTGACATGAATTGGAACTCTGCCAGCCTGATTGCCAACATTGATCAGTTTATTTTAGAGCATGGCTACGGCTGCGATGCTGAGCTTGTGCCTGGTGATACCATGCCAACGGGCACCTCGATGATTGAAAAAGGTGAACCCGACATTGCGCCCGAGTTTTGGAGTAACTCGATGCGCGAAGGCCTACAACGCGGTATCGATGAAGGGCGAGTTCGCTACGCAGGTAGTGCATTTGTTGAAGGCGGCGAAGAAGGCTTTTGGATCCCGCGTTATATGGTCGAAAAGCATCCTGAACTGAAGACTATTTCAGGGATCAAAGCGAACGCTGATTTATTTCCCCACCCAGAAGATGCCTCAAAGTCTGCTTTTTATGGCTGCCCCGCGGGCTGGAGCTGCCAAATTACCTCAGAAAACCAATTTGAGGCTTTAGATCTGGCTGACAGCGGCTTTGAAATTGTCGATCCGGGCTCTGGTGCAGGCCTTGCCGGCTCAATCGCCAAAGCTTACGAACGCGAAGAAGCGTGGTTCGGTTATTACTGGGCACCGACAGCGGTATTGGGTAAATATGATATGGTCAAGGTGGACTTTGAAACAGGTACAGACGTACAGCATTACAAAGACTGTATTACCGCCAATGATTGTATGGATCCGAAAGCGACCATGTATCCGGCGGCTGACGTCGATACCGTAGTAACAGAACGCTTTGCTACTCGCGCCCCCGAGGCGCTGACATATTTAAAACAACGTGGTTTTACCAATGACCAAATGAATGGTTTACTCGCCTGGATGGAGGACAACCAGGCCGATGGGGAATATGCGATGACCAACTTCCTCATTAATCATGAAGACATTTGGACACAATGGGTGCCCAGTGACGTCGCTGAAAAAGTAAAAGACGCTCTGTAACCTTGCAACAGTCAGCGTGGTACTGCCGCTGCGCTGACTCTCCTTTAGCAGTATAGGAACAATAACAATGGCTGATTCATGGCTAACGGAAGTGCCAGAAATGAGCAGGCGCGATCTGCTCGCTATTCGACAAACACTCGACGGCGCATATCGCAACTTCTCTCGCGAATATGGTGAAGGTATTGAAGCCTTCTTTGACCCTCTCCTCCACTTTCTTGTTTGGTTCGAAGATTTGCTCCTCGCCACACCTTGGTGGCTGGTGATTGCCGTACTGGCCGGTATCGCGTACCTCGCCAGTCGCTCTTGGAAGCTCCCGACAGCTGTGGTTGTTTCTTTCACCCTGATTGCCTACTTAGGGATGTGGGAGGACACCATGAGCACCATGAGTATCATTTTGGTGTGTACACTGGTCGCGATTGGCGTCGGTGTGCCGATAGGCATTGCGATGTCCAAGTCCAATCGTACTCAGGCCATGGTCACGCCGTTACTGGATATTATGCAAACTATGCCCGCGTTTGTGTACTTAATCCCAGTGGTAATGCTATTAGGTATTGGCAAAATCCCCGGGGTTATCGCGGTGGTTATCTATGCCATCCCGCCAGTCATTCGTTTGACCAATCTGGGTATTCGGTTAGTCGACAAAGATGTGCTAGAAGCAGCGACCGCCTATGGCGCTAATGGTTTTCAACGTTTATTCCAGATCCAGCTCCCCTTGGCAATGCCAACCATCATGGCGGGCATTAACCAAACCATTATGATGGCCTTGGCGATGGTGGTCATTGCCTCCATGATTGGCGTTTCAGGCCTTGGACAACCTGTGCTTAAATCGATTACCAATCAATACTTTACCTTGGGCCTTCTCAACGGTCTCGCGATTGTGGTGATTGCGATTATTTTCGATCGTGTGTCTCAAAGCTACGCCAAACGTTCCCAGCAGCATCTCAAAGGAGGCGATCATGACTAAGCCAGTGCAGGACACCTTAATTGAGATCCAGGGCCTATATAAAGTGTTTGGCGACCACCCGCAAAAGGTCATGCCTGCGGTCAAAGCAGGAAAAAGTAAAGATGCCTTATTGCAAGAAACAGGGCACACCATTGGCCTCAGTGATATCAACCTATCTATTCGCCGCGGGGAGGTCTTTGTGATCATGGGCCTATCGGGCTCCGGCAAATCGACCTTGATTCGTCATTTCAATCGCTTGATAGATCCCACCGAAGGTGAAATCCGCGTGGAAGGCACCGATATCATGAAGCACTCGCAAAAAGAGTTGCAGGCGTTTCGACGCCATAAGATGTCCATGGTGTTTCAACGTTTTGGCCTACTCCCGCACCGCACAGTAAGAGAAAATGTTGGGTTTGGTTTGCGAATCCAAGGGGAAGGAAAAACGCAACGCGATCAAAAAGCGGATCAATGGTTGTCGACTGTGGGTCTTGACGGCTACGCCGATCAATATCCGGCACAATTATCTGGCGGGCAACAACAACGTGTCGGCCTCGCGCGCGCTCTCTGCACCGATGCAGAAATTTTGCTGATGGATGAAGCATTTTCCGCGCTTGATCCGCTCATTCGCAGTGAGATGCAAGACCAGCTGATAGAACTGCAGGAAAAATTGCACAAGACCATTATTTTTATTACTCATGATCTTGATGAAGCCTTGCGGCTGGGCGACCGTATTGCCATTTTACGTGATGGTAAGCTCGTGCAAGTGGGTGAGCCGGTCGATATCTTGCTCCAACCGGCCGATGACTATGTCGAAGCCTTCGTAAAAGACGTTAACCGTGCTCGCGCATTAACGGTCGAAACCGTGATGCAGCCACAAATCTGCCGCATCAGTGCCAATACGATTGGCGATGCGATTCAGCAGATGCGTCAACAAAAAGCCAATTATGGCTATTACATCACAGAAGACGGCTATCAAGGCACATTAAGCCAAAAAACCCTCAGTGATAAAGATCCAAGCGGTGATATTGAGGCAAGCCTCCTTGAAGACGTACCGGCCATTGAGCAAGACTCGTTATTGGAAACCGTCATCCCAGATACATTGGAGTCCAAATGGCCGCTCCCCGTGTTTGATAATCAAGGCGAGCTTATAGGCCATCTATCCAGACAGACGGTCGCAAACATTCTCAGTGAAAGCGCTCAGAAAGGGTCTGCGTTATCTGAGGATCAAAACTCACCGAAAAAGGCCAGCTAGCAACCAATACACCATCATTCGCTGTGAAAGCGCCCCTCCAGTCGGGCGCTTTTTTCTTGTCGTTACGTCTGCTTTGCACACTTTTTTAGCCCTCCTCTGGGGCTGCACCTGCGCCACGTTCAAATAAATGAACGGTGATCTCACTCCCAAATCACATTATTGAGACACCTGTCATTCTAATGAAACAGTGGCTCCTTAATCTGCGGCGCATCATTAGATTAGGCAGTTGACAGGAAGTACCATGAGCGTAAGACAGCGGTTATTGATCGCCTTCACCCTCTTTATCGCCTCGACCATCGGACTTGGTAGTCTCGCACTTTGGATATCGGCTCGCTCCGCAGATGCCTCAGCCGAATATGTAAATCATCAACTTCCCGAAGTATGGGCGCTTTTAGCTCTTGAGCGGGATCACCGCGACCTCGTCAATCTGTCGCAAAAAATCAAAGCACAAGTCTTGTTTTGGAACGAGATCACCCCTGAGTTTGAAAAACTTCAGCAGCGTTATCAACAGAGCTGGCAAGCGCTATCACAGTATCCGTCTTTGTCGGACTGGCGTGCCGAACAGCAAGAAGGTAAAAAGAAGTTTGACCAATACCTCACCAAGCTTGCTAAAACGGTCGACAGTAAAAGCTTTTACGATGCAGGGCGTCTTGTGGACTTTGATCTCTATCCTGCCGTTGACCCCATGTTAGCAGCCATCAACGAAAAGCTGACCGAGCGTCAAGATAACGCGAAAAACTCTGCCAGTGCGCTTATTACTTTTTTGCATCAGCAATCGAACATCGTCTATATCGGTTGTGGGATCACACTGTTGCTGGCCTTGGGACTGATGACGTGGCTGCGAAAAACCGTGGTGGTGCGTCTGGATCATATTGCTACGTCCCTGACGGATATCGATAAGCGCTCCGATCTCTCCGTGCGTTTATTCGATAAGTATCAGGATGAAGTCAGTGCCGTCGCTCGCGCATCAAATAACTTGCTCGATAAGTTCAGTCATTTTGTTACCGATATACAATCGCGAACATCAGCGCTTGATCAACAGTCGGATACGTTAGACCAACAAAGTACGCAAGTGGCGACGATTAACCAGCAAACACGGCAAAACGTTAACGATGTCGCGCAATCGCTGACCGTTATGGAAAGCGCAACCACGGAAATTGCCAACGCCATTCATGATACCCGTGAATACATCGGCAAAGTCTCTCAAGACAACGATGAAATTCAAACACAAATGAGTGCGACAGAAGCCTCAATTGCCCATAGCGTCAAAGTGGTTGAAAACGTCTCGAGTACCATGGCAACGCTGAAACAAACCAGTAACCAAATCGCCGGCGTCATGGATGTGATTGAGGGCATTGCAGAACAAACCAACTTGCTCGCCCTCAATGCTGCGATTGAAGCCGCGCGCGCCGGTGAGCATGGGAGAGGCTTTGCCGTCGTCGCTGATGAAGTGAGAAGTTTGTCTCAACGCACAGCTCAATCAACTGGCGACATTCGAGGTTGGATCAATGATTTACTCGGCCAAGTCGATACCGCCAATACCCTGCTAACGGAAACACAGTCAGCCAGTGCTGACAATCAGCAAGCCAGTGTCCGACTGCAGAGCTATTTAGGCGAGATGCACACCACCTTCCAGGGGCTTGAACAGCTCAGTGCGGAAGTGGAAGCCGCTCTGGACTCTCAGCATAAAGAAATTGCTCACCTCACCCAGCAGCGTCGCGCGCTCAAACAAGGTAGCCAGTCACTCACCGATGCAATCGATACCACCAGTGATGTCAGTGGCCAGTTAAGCCATCAATCCAGCGCGTTGACACAATTAACTGACCAATTTCAAACCTAACGGCCTTGTTTGATAACCGCTTCGCAGTGTATAGAGAACGCCCCTTTTTCACAGGGGCGATTTGGCTCAGGCATTATTAATGCGTGCGAAACCGGCCGCCAGATCGGCAATCAGATCGTCAACGTCCTCTAAGCCGATATGTAGCCTGACAAGTGTGCCGGAAAAATCCACCTTACCCACAGGGCGGATGCGATTGAGTTGCTCTGGCTGATTAGCCAACAATAACGACTCAAAGCCGCCCCATGAATAAGCCATACTGAAATGCTGCAAATGATCACAAAAAGCGTCTAATTGCGCATCAGACAAACGCTGCGCAAACACAAACGAAAAGAGGCCATTACTGCCTATAAAATCTCGCGCGAAATAGCGGTGCCCGGGACAGTCGCCAAATGCAGGATGGAGCACGCTTGCCACTTCCGTTTGCTCATTCAACCAATTAGCCACCTGTAAGGCATTTTCCTGATGCTGGGCAAGTCGCACATCGAGCGTTCTTAATCCACGAGCGGCTTGGTAAGCAGTATCAGGATCGACCGTTTGCCCCATTAAATAGGCACGCTCACGCAAGGTTGGCCAGCAGCGGGCATTGGCAACCGCGGTACCTAGCATATTATCCGAATGACCAATAATATACTTGGTCCCGGACTGAATCGAAATATCTACGCCTTGCACTAACGGTTGATACAAGCGACCTGCTGCCCAGGTGTTATCCATCATGATGATCGCATCTGGCGCTCTTTCTCTTACCGCTTGAACGATTGCTGGCGTATCGTGCACTTCCATGGTGTAAGAGCCGGGTGACTCCAGAAACACAACCCGTGTATTTGGCGTGATACGTTGACCAATCTCCGCGCCCTCGAGAGGATCAAAATACTCAGTCTTCACCTGCATATCGGCGAGAATTTTCTGGCAAAAATCTTGGGTTGGCTCATACGCCGATCCTGAGACCAAAATATGGTCACCGGTTTTCACAAACGCGAGGATACTGTTTGCGATGGCCGCTGCACCACAGGGAAAGAGTGCACATCCCGCGCCTTGCTCAAGCTCGGTCATGGCATCTTGCAGCGCAAAATGGGTGGTGGTTCCTCGTCGACCATAGAACAAGGTTTGTTGGTGACGATTGACAATCGCGTGCTTCTTCTCAGCTAACGTATCGAAAACAATTGAAGAGGCACGTTGTACGACTGGGTTGACCCCACCAAGGGTATAGGCCTTACGGCGTCCAGCATGTATTAGCTGTGTACGACTGTATTTCTTTTCCATCGTTCACTCATCCTAGGTTGACTGACTTATAGCCTACGGGTTCACACAAAGGCAGTAAAGACATTTAGATGGCTAAAAATAGATTTTATGACATCGATTTGGCTATATGTCATAGCGCTCAGCACTAACTCATTCAGCCTATTGATATTCGCGATCCATATTGATTACAGTACTAAGTAGATCACAGTTTCGCAATTCTCTCCTGGCACCACTAAAGAAACGTATATACATTGTATATCTAAAAGATAGGCGTATTGGCATGGCAAAAAAAGAAAAAGCAAAGAAAGACAGCCAGTTACTAGTAAGAATCAATAGCGAGCAACGCGATGCCTTCTTAGAGGCCTGCGACGAACTGGACACATCCGCAGCACGTGAAATACGCCGATTTATTAAACAGTTTTTAAAAGACCACGAAACGAATAAATCATCGTGATCACACCTGGGGTGGACATGCCGGCCCCGTCCACAGCATTGAAGCTGTACTGCAGTGGCAAACGCTTCGGCAAATCATCATTAAGGAGAGAAATCATGACGAAAGCGTCGAAAAAAGATCTGAAAAAATCAATTAAGAAAACAAAAGCGAAAGTTGCGAAGCAGGAAAACAAGCTGAAGAAGCTTAAAAAGCAACTAAAAAAAGCCTAAATCACAGGCTGATACGCAATAAAAAGCTCGGTACTGTGACCGAGCTTTTTCATGTCATCAACAGCGATTTGTCGTGTTCGGGCACTGAACGTGTCTCTCACTCCGGCAATGCAGGCTCCACCGTAAATCGTCCCACATCAACGCCCACCACTTTGACCTGATCGCCAGCCAGCAATGTGCAATCACTGGCGGCCGAACTTAGTTGCAGTTGCCAAGTGACACCTGAGTATTTTACCGTCGATGTTTGCTCTCGGCTCAACGGCTCACTGAGCGTCAAGGTCAATCCGATAAAATCACTATGGCGATTATCCGGGCGTCGTCCGCCCCGTTGTAACTGTTTAAGTGGCCGCCACAGCATGGCAGTTAACAAGCCTGCACCTATCCCGGTGCTGCTAAATAACGCCGTCACCGTTTCTGGCACAACGCCGACCATCGCCAAGAGTCCCACCAAAATAGCAGCAACACCGGTTGCCAATAACACAATGGTCGATAAACCCAGTAGCCAGACTTCAACGGCTAACAGTAACAAGCCCACAATCACGGTTAATTCTGCAAGGTAGATACTCACACTAAACATCCTGTTTTACGCTTTGCTCTTATTGAGTGTATCAATAATTGTCATCGCTTCTGCAACCACATTCGCTGCGCCTGTCCCAGAGTCAGGCAGCAGTACCACTGAGGACTCTTTGGCAATCGCCTGTTTCGCCTTGATCGCTTTTTCTGCCAGCTCCAACTGGATGGCTTTTTGGCCTTCCTCTGTAATCGCTCGTGTCCCGACGATTTCAAGTGCTTCGGCTTGCGCTTCGGCAACCGCAATAATGGCTTGCGCTTCCCCTTCCGCTTGCAAGATTTGCTCTGACTTTTCCGCTTCCGCCGCTAAGACTCGGGCCTGCTTTTGACCTTCAGCAACGTTTATATCCGATTGACGCGCCCCTTCTGATTCAAGAATCACCGCACGCTTTTCTCGCTCAGCCTTCATTTGACGCTCCATGGCATCGAGAACAGAGCGAGGTGGATCGATATCCTTGATTTCGTAACGCAGCACCTGAACGCCCCATGGCTGAGCGGCCTCATTGATGGCAGAGACAATCGCGGTGTTTAGGCTTTCACGCTCTTCGAAGGTTTTATCCAGCTCCATTTTACCCACCTCACTACGCATGGTGGTTTGCGCAAGCTGAGTCACGGAGTACACATAATCGTCGACGCCATAACACGCTTTATACGGATCCAATACCTTGATGTATAAGACACCGTCAACAACCAGCGAAATATTATCGCGCGTGATCGCGGATTGACTGGGTACATCATACGCTTGTTCTTTTAACGTCCTGGTATAACCAATACGATCGATAAATGGCACGATGAAATTGAGACCCGCTTCCATGGTCTTGTAATACTTACCAAACCGCTCGACGACATACGCCGTATTTTGTGGCACAAACTTAATCGCACCGCGTAGCACCACGATCACTAAGACCGCCAGCACGACCCAGACGCCAATAAAACTCGACGTTTCTAAAAAAATCGTATCCATGGAGAAACCCTATCACTGCGAGTCACAATTATGACTGGCATAAACAAACCCAAACGCGCGCACAAACGTGTCTGCGGCGTTACTCGTCGTCTTTCATGATACGTTATTGTCAGCATAAAAAGACATCATCCAACGAGTGATTTGACACTCCTCGCAATCTAGATCGCTTTTCTACGATGTACTATACGCCGATATATCACAGTTATCTGGCCTTGCTCTCATTTTCACAATACGCTCGCACAAAGTTGCCGCTTTCATCCGCAAAATAGATTTACCTCACATTCTTTTGGGTGTATTCTCGATAATGTTCAACCGTGTTGGTTGACGGTCTGTTGGTCGTAGACATACCGAGTCGCAACCAATAGTAAACTGACGCGCAAATAACGCGTGGTCCTGTTGAGGCTGCCTAGCAGCTTCGATAATCGGAAATTTATGCAGCAATTGAATATAGATACATCGAAACACCCCACCGCTAGGCTGGAAAGTTAGTTGTCCTGAAGATATTCGCTACATTTGCCCATAGAGTCGATTAACGGCACTCGCGTCACTGCAACACCTAGTTAATATATTCAGGAGACACCATGTCCAAAGCTAATGGTTCCGTTAAGTGGTTTAACGAAGAGAAAGGTTTCGGTTTTATCCAGCAAGAGAACGGTCCAGACGTATTCGTTCACTTCCGTGCTATCGTTGGTGAAGGCTTCCGCACACTAGCAGAAGGCCAACAGGTTGAGTTCGATATCGAGCAAGGTCAGAAAGGCCCACAGGCTGCGAACGTCGTTCGCCTGTAAGCCAAACCAAATTTAAGAGAAAGGCGCCCAACTGGGCGCCTTTTTTGTCGCTATCATTTGTTGTTTGCTCTTACCCATCATTTTTAAGCAAAGCCTCATCCAAGTCGCATTCCTTTCACACGCGCTATAGACGCTCTTGCCACCATCCACTAGGCTGAAAACATAGACATTGTCAGGAGGACGTATGCTATCTCCGTGTTTAATTGTTGACGATCATGAAATGATTCGTGACACCATTGGATTGATGGCCCAAGCACTGGGTATTAAGTCGGTGATCACGGCAGAAGATGGCGCCGAAGCGATATCAAAGGCATACCATGAAGCTCCCAATCTGATCATTACCGACTTACAAATGGATCCCATTGACGGGTTGGAAATGTTACGACTGATGCGGAGCGGTCGCTATCATTTGCGTCATGACACACCCATCATCATTTTAACCGCTAACGCGTCTCAGGCAGTGATCAGCGAGTGCATCCGCTATGATGTCGATGCTTTTATGGTTAAGCCGGTGAAAAAACAAGATCTAGAAAACCGTGTCAAGCAGCTATCTAAGCAGACCAAAGCTAAAAAGCCCCCCACATTCTACTTTGAGATGTACCAGTCAGATCCTGCCAAATCAACGGAGTTTGAGCACAATGGAGTCATCGTCTTTACCGAAGAAGAACAACAAAAAATAAAGGGCATTACCGAGCCACAAAACGAAGCGCAACCGCACCTGACGCCAAAAGAGCCATCTATAGCCCCACCCAAGGAAGAGTCGAAAGATCGGAAATTTATTCGGTGGCAAGAAAAGTATACAGTGGGACATCAATCATTGGATGAGAGTAACAAGCAGCTGCTCTCTATCATCAACGATACGTATGAGGCCATTGCCTACCACCATGAGGACGAGACTAAGACGGATTTTGAGACCCTCGCGCAACGCTTTCGTGACTACATTGACTCGCACTTTCAGCTCGAGGAAGATATTCTCGAAGCGCGCGCCTACCCCAAATACAAAGCGCATGCTGCGATTCACCAACGCCTCGCCCGGCAAGCGCAATATGTGCTGCTACAGTGCCAAGCCGACCCAGAGCTATACCGCTCAGAGTTTTTTAAGTTTCTACGTTATTGGTGGATTCACCATGTGGTGCGTGAAGATACCCAATATCGTGATTTCTTACTACAGGGACCCTAGCCCACCTCGGTGCCCACAGTGCTCTTTGCCTGTTGGCACCGAGACATACATCCAAGCTATCTGTTCCTAACCTATCGCCCCTATTCCGCCACATATATGGGATGTGGGAACCTGCCCACACCTTTAGGCCAGTAAATGTTACTTCTCAAAACACTTACTTTCACAAAAAATTTAACAATAAATAAATTCATATATTTCATAAATTTAATTACAGATGATAAACCCAACACTAAAATCTGGGGTTGATAAACCAAATTCATCGCCTATTATGTAAAACGAATTCGTTAGAGCACAAAACAATTATGTGGCGATCAAAAACGACAGACACGGCAGTACTTGAATCTGAAGTACGTGACCGTAAACAGACCCAGACCAACACGCAGTTTGTGTTTCGTAAGCCAGCTATCAAGGATGGCGGCAATATCTATCGATTAATCACACAGTGCCCACCGTTGGATGTGAATTCCGCTTATTGCAACTTCTTACAGGCGACGCACTTTAAAGAGACCTGTGTCGTTGCAGAGCGTGAGGGTGATGTACAAGGCTTTATCTCGGGCTACATTCGCCCTGAGC
The DNA here is from genome assembly GCF_005280275.1 of Salinivibrio kushneri. Classification (NCBI taxonomy): domain Bacteria; kingdom Pseudomonadati; phylum Pseudomonadota; class Gammaproteobacteria; order Vibrionales; family Vibrionaceae; genus Salinivibrio; species Salinivibrio kushneri. The sequence goes on along the minus strand of NZ_CP040022.1, from coordinate 504,334 downwards.
AGCCAGACACCTTTTTTGTCTGGCAGGTTGCCGTGTCACCCAAAGCACGTGGAGAAGGGCTTGCCCTGTCGATGATCGAAGCGCTGATGGCACGCAAAGTCTCAAGCAATATTCGCTTCATCGAAACCACTATCACTGAAGACAACGCCGGATCTTGGGCGCTGTTTAAAAAGGTAGACCGCCTCTACGGTACAGGTGGTCAGCGCTCTGTGTTCCTTGACGAACAAGAGCACTTCAACGGTGAACACGACACCGAATACCTTTTCCGAATTCCACTCAAAAAATAACAGGATGAGTTATGGATATCTTTAAATCGCAGGAGTCAAATGTTCAATGTTACGCCAACAACTTCCCGGTGGTGTTTGAAAGCGCTAAGGGTTGCTGGATCACAGGCGTCGACGGCAAGCGCTACCTCGATTTTCTTGCTGGCGCCGGCTCACTCAACTATGGGCATAACAACCCAACGTTGAAAAAAGCTCTGATCGAGTACATCGAGAAAGATGGCATTACACACGGCCTGGATATGTACACAGGTGCAAAAGCACGCTTTCTCGAAGTATTTAAAGAACACATCTTGGCACCGCGTGATTTGGACTATAAGTTCCAATTTACTGGCCCAACAGGCACTAACGCTGTTGAAGCGGCAATGAAGCTTGCTCGTAAAGTGACAGGCCGTGCAAATATTGTATCTTTCACCAACGGCTTCCACGGCTGTACATATGGTGCATTGGCAGTGACGGGTAATCATCATCACCGTGGTGGTGGCGGCATCCCTGTCAATAACGCGGTGACACGTCTTCCGTACGATGGCTATGCAGACGTTGATGGTTTAACGCTGTTTGAAACCATGCTTAATGACGCATCAAGTGGCCTAACAGGCGGTGATAAACCTGCTGCAGTGCTGCTTGAAGTCGTCCAAGGCGAAGGTGGCCTAAACGCAGCCTCTAATGAGTGGTTGCAGCGCCTGCAAGATATTTGTAAGGCACACGACATCTTGATGATTGTCGATGACATCCAGGCTGGTTGTGGCCGTACGGGGACGTTCTTCAGCTTTGAGCCATCAGGCATTAAGCCCGATATTGTGACCCTGTCCAAATCAATTGGTGGTTATGGTCTACCAATGGCCGTGGTGCTACTAAAACCTGAGCTGGATCAATGGGCACCGGGTGAACACAACGGTACATTCCGTGGTAACAACCACGCGTTTGTAACTGCAGCGGAAGCGATTGACACATACTGGCGTGATGATCAGTTCCAAACGCATATTCAAGCGCGTGCGGATCAGCTAAACAAGGTCTTGCAAGAGATGTTGCACGAGAATAGTGATCTGTTTGACACCATCAAAGGACGCGGCTTGATGCAGGGTATCGCTTGTCAAAACGGTGACATTTCTGACGACATCACTAGCCTATGTTTCGACAATGGCATGATTATCGAGACCGCGGGCCCAGATGATGAAGTGATCAAATTCTTCTCGCCACTGACAGTCAGTGAAGCAGAGATGGAAAAAGGCTTGCAGATCTTCGTTAAATCGGTCGAGCAGTACAAGAAAGAGAAGCTTAAAAAAGCATCGTAATCGCTAAGATAATAAGCCTTGTTTAACGAAGAGACGTTGAAGGAATAAACATGATTGTCCGCACATTAGAAGAGTGCCAGAAAACCGAGCGCCGCGTGGTGGCAGAAAACTGGGAAAGCGTACGCATGTTGCTACGCGATGATAATATGGGATTTTCTTTCCATATTACCACCATCTATGCCAATACTGACACGCACATTCACTACCAGAACCACTTAGAGTCTGTGTATTGCATGTCGGGTGAAGGTGAAATTGAAACCACGGATGACGGTAAGGTTTATCCTATTAAACCTGGCACACTGTATATCCTAGACAAACATGACGAGCACCAGCTTCGCGCAAACAAAGGTGTTGATATGGTCATGGCCTGTGTGTTCAACCCACCGATTACTGGGCAGGAAACACACGATGAAAACGGTGTTTATCCATTAGTCGATTAACCGTCACGGGGCAGCCGGATGCTGCCCCTGTAAACCCAATCGACTCCCTAATTCATAAAAGCCCACAAGGAGCTCACATGAATCATACCGTTGAAAAGATCGGCGGTACGTCGATGTCAGCCTACGACGCTGTCATGGATAATATCTTTTTGTACCCGTCAAACCCGTACAACCGCATTTTTGTTGTTTCTGCTTACGCTGGCATCACGGATGCATTGCTAGAATGTAAGCGTTCGGGCAAGCCCGGCATTTATCGCCTTCTCGCCGCCAATAATCCAAAGTGGCGTGATGCGATGGACGAGCTAGAGCAACGTATGCTGCTTATTAATAGCAATATGTTCCCCGATCCTGTATACCGTGAACGTGCTGACAACTTTATCCGTCAACGCATGGAAAAAGCACATAGCTGTATCGAAGGTATACTCGAAACCTGTAACTATGGGCAGTTTTCTCTGGAAAGCTATCTCCCACAAGTTCGCGAGTTTCTCTCCTCTATCGGTGAGGCACACAGTGCGCACAACTCAACGCTACTGCTTGAGAGTGTGGGGATAAACTCACGATTTGTTGACCTCTCTGGCTGGGATAATCCCGATGAAGGCAAAGGCGACCTCAATACGGTGATTGCCAATGCCATGGAAGACATTGATTTCAGTACTGAGCTGCCCATCGTTACCGGCTACGTCTATTGTGATGAAGGTCTGATGAAGACCTATGACCGCGGTTACAGTGAAATGACATTCAGCCGGATTGCGGTGTTGACCAAAGCAAGCAGCGCGGTAATCCACAAAGAATATCACCTAAGCAGTGCCGACCCTCGCATTGTGGGTCCAGAACGTGTCCAGCCTATGGGTCTTAGTAACTACGATGTGGCTGACCAGCTGGCCAACTTAGGGATGGAAGCCATCCACCCTAATGCAGCCTCAGGGATGCGCGCCGTGGGTATCGAATTGGTCGTGAAAAACACCTTCGAGCCTGAACATGCGGGCACGGTGATCTCACACAAATATCGTCCAAAAGACAAAGAGATCGAGATCATTGCGGGCCGAGATAAGGTGCTAGCTCTCCATATCTTTGACCAATCAATGGTTGGGCATGTTGATCAGGTCAGCTATGACGTGATGGAAATCATTCGCGAAGAGAACGTGCAGCTCATCAGTAAAGAGATGAATGCCAACTCAATTACCTACTACTTAGACGGCAAAACAGCCAGTCAAGACAAGGTGATTAGTCGTGTTGAGAAGCTCTACCTGAAAGCGAAGATTACGGGTGAAATGGTCGCACTGATTTCTGTCATTGGTAGCCGCATCGACTCAAACCAAACCATGAGCAAGGGTATGCTGGCGCTGCTTGACGCAGAGATAAACCCTAAGGCGGCGCACTCATCAATGCGCGATGTGGATGTGCAATATGTAGTACTCGATAAGTTCTACCATGCGTCGATTTGTGCACTACATGCTTGTTTTATTGAAGAGCCTACGCCTAAGCCAACCATTCGGGCCGCTTAGTACTCTCGGTGCACATGACAAGCAAGAAACCCTACCCCCTTACCTAAGGGGGTTTTTTAGTTTTATAGGCTACCCTAGAACCCCTATTTACGATTAAAAACCAACCTAATCGCCTATCTTTGTTGATAAAGTCTAGTTAAAAGGTAAAATTCCGCACTTTATCTGGAAAGCGGTAGTGCCTTTATGATCGATCCCAATATGCTCCCCGTTTACTTAACCGCCGTTGTCGCGCTTCTGCTGGTGCCCGGGCCGGATATGTTGCTAATCGTGAGCGCCAGTCTTAGCTATGGCAAACGGGTTGGTATGGCCGCAAGCTTGGGTAATGCAACATCAGGATTGATCCTGACCGGGTTAGCCGCAACCGGCGTATCAGCCATGATTGCGATGTCGCCAACGGCCCTCACCATTCTGCAGTACGTAGGAGCCGCGTATTTGCTAAAAATGAGTATAGATATGTGGCGTGCCTCTCCAACAGACAGCGCCGAGCTCGCGCATCATCAAGGCATGGGCAAATATCTCTATAAACGCGCGGTGATGACCAACCTATTGAACCCAAAGGCACTACTGTTTTTTGTGTTGTTTTTACCGCAGTTTATTTCGCAGCAAATTCAAGCCTCGTCCAGCACGCAACTGCTAACGCTTGGGCTGCTCCTCAACATATTAGGGCTCGTTTTTAATCTGCTTTTAGTGGCGATAGTCGGCAAGCTTGGCAATGCAATGCTCACCAATACCCGCGTCCAAATGTATCAGCATAAAATAATGGCGCTCGTTTTTGCGGCACTCGCTGCCTGGCTTTTTGCTCAACAATCCTTGTAATCCATCCGACGACCTGAGTGAAAAACCAACGAACCAGACGTTGAGTGATAAAAATTCAGGCAGTTGTCTGATATATTATGCCTCTGTCAGTCGTATAACTGACATTGGCTCGTTGAAGGCGTTTTACGCCTTCACCTTTATCGAATGGATTCGGTCACGTGTTTAATCTTCACCTTCCCACACTTACCCTGGCTTACATCAGTGTGTTCTGGCTACTCACCATTGGCGTGTTGTTGATTGGGTGGCAATTTAATCAACACAAAGACATCAAGCTGTGGGGGCTGGCTTGTCTGCTGATCTCGACGGGCACGTCGGTGTATAACATTGGCAATGTCACTGAAACGTCGGGGCTCGTTTGGATAGGCACCACAGCCGCGATTTGCTCGCATATTCTGGTGTGGTTAGGTACGAAATCCTTCGTGGGCACATCCTTGTCATGGCGGACGGCTTCGCTGGCCGCACTCTTAGGTGTAGGGGTTTATACACTGATTCTTGCCAATCATATTCCGCTTGCTCTCCGTATTACTTGGTATTGTGCGTTCTACGTGGCAATGCACCTTGCGGTTTTAATCCTCATTGTAGAGAGCCCAGAGAGAAAGCGGATAGGCTTTAAACTCTATGCGTCCGTGCTCCTCCTCTTACTGATACTTTATGGGCTTCGCGCCTACTTCGCCTTTGACACTCCGATGAAGAACACCGGCCTATCTCAACGCTATATTGCCGTGTATTACTTGATCTTAATGGCCGAATTCGTCAAGTTTATGACCTTCATTTACCTTTGTTTTGAGCGACTAGAGCACACGCTTTGTCAGCTTGCGCTCCGTGATACCTTGACGCAGCTTCCGAATCGACGCGCCTTTGTGACGCAATCCGCACAGCGCCTTCTTTCTAATCAACCAAATGCCCTTATCCTGGCTGATTTGGATAACTTCAAAAGTATTAATGACGTCTATGGGCATCTTGCTGGCGACCAAGTATTGGTCGCTTTCAGTCAACACTTAGAGAGGATCACCCAACAAGAAGGCGCATTTTGCGCCCGAACGGGAGGTGAAGAATTTATTTTGCTACTCAGTGGTCAGTCTGTGCGTCGCGTACAAGACATTGCGCTACAACTGAAACGCCAAATCGAGGCATGCCAGGTGACGACCGAATACGGCCATCACATCCAGTTTACGGTGAGTATCGGCGTCGGCATCAAGCGTCAGAAGCAATATGTCGCCATGAATCAGTTATTTGAGTGCGCGGATACCGCCTTATACGAAGCAAAAGCCCGTGGGCGAAACCGCATTGAATTCGCATTAACTGAACATGGTGATGCGCCGTCAAGCATATCACCAACATCCAATCAATCGCCCATCAGCCAGGAAACTGATAGCCCTTCTCTACCTAAACGTTATCTCGAGCGTCAATCTTTGTCATAATAGGCGTTCAGCCCGTACTAGGAGAACGTGTAATGGATGAGAACACCGCCACGCTACTGAATCTACGTGTCATTGAAGTCAGCGACTATCAGCCCTTAGCAGAGTTGATGGATCTCGTCTTCCCGGATGTCGGCGGTGCTTGGCCTAAGAGCACGATCATGCAACTGGTCACCGCTTTCCCGGATGGCCAGATATGCATTGAAGATAATGGAAAAATCGTCGCCGCCGCGTTAACGCTTAAAGTATCCTACAACCGCTTTTCGCTGCCGCATACCTATGCCGACATCATTACGGATGATGGTGTGGTGTTCCACAACGCAAAAGGGGATGCACTGTATGGCCTCGACGTGTTTGTACACCCTGATTATCGTGGCCATCGTCTTGGCCGCCGACTTTACGAAGCGAGAAAGGATCTGTGTCAGGCGCTTAATTTAAAAGCGATCCTTGCTGGCGGTCGTATACCGGGTTATCACAAACACAATGATGTTTCAGTGACGGATTATATTAATAAAGTCAGAAGAAAAGAGGTTCACGACCCCATTCTCTCGTTTCAGCTATCTAATGACTTTGATGTTAAGCGTTTGATGAATCGCTATTTACCCGAAGACGATAAGTCTGCGGGTTATGCCACACTGTTGGAGTGGGATAACTTCTTCTATGAAGAAGATGCATCCTCTGTGCATGATATTGAAAAAACCATCGTCCGCCTCGGGGTCGTGCAATGGCAGATGCGTCATGTGCTCTCAGTGGATGATCTTTTGAATCAGGCCGAATTCTTCGTCTCATCCTTAGCCAACTATCAGTCAGATTTCGCGCTATTTCCCGAGTTCTTCTGCGCGCCATTAATGGGGCTTGCACCTGATAAGCGCTCCGTCGAGGCGATCCGCTTTCTCAGTGAATTTACCCAAGCAATTAAGCAACGTTTTTCGCAATTGGCCGTCACCTACAACATCAATATTATCGCTGGCAGTATGCCCGTGTTGGAAAATGGCAAACTGTATAACGTCTCCTACTTAATGCATCGCGACGGTAGCATTGATGAGCAATACAAAATCCATATTACGCCGCACGAACAACGTGACTGGGTCATCGATGGCGGGGATACGGTCAAAGTCATTGAAACCGATGCGGGCCGAGTGGGTATTCTCACCTGCTATGACGCCGAGTTTCCTGAGTTAGGGCGTATTCTTGCCGAGCAAGGTGTACAGATCCTATTCGTGCCCTTTTGGACCGATACCAAAAACGGTTATTTGCGCGTGCGCCTTTGTGCCCAAGCGCGAGCGATTGAAAACGAGTGCTATGTCGCGATTGGCGGTAGCGTGGGCAACCTTCCTCGGGTAGATAATGTCGACATCCAGTACGCTGAGTCTGCGGTATTTTCACCCTCGGATGTCTATTTCCCGCACGATGCGACACTTGCGGAAGCGAATGCTAATACCGAGATGATGATTTTCGCTGACGTCGATTTGGACAAGCTCAAAATGCTGCATGAACGAGGCTCGGTGACGAACTTGAAACACCGTAGGCCCAAGCTCTATGCTAGCCATTTAAGCCAAGAGTAGCCTTAATCCAGCCTCGCCGAGTGCGGGGCTTTAATTTGTAAACAGGAGACAAAAAAGACTAGATTCCCATACACATTTACCAAAAGCTTCTATCCTTACTCAACAAACTGCTTATTTTTTATCCAGTGCGATATTGAGGTGAGATCATGAAGCTCAAATATAAAATGTTAGTTAGCTTATTGGGTGTGGGTTGCATCCCCGCGTTAATCATTAGTTTGCTTTCTCTTCATACCGCCTCGTCGTCACTCGAGCATCAAACGTTTAGTCAGCTAGAAGCGTTGAGAGAGGTAAAACAATCAGCGGTCACACGCTACTTTCAAACGGCTGAAGGACAGATAATTACCACCGCTGAAACCCCTTCCGTGTCCAACACCATGGCCAGCATGATTGATGCCATGGAGACACTCCCTTCTCATACCGCCCAGGCAAGCTCACAACTGACCCGCTATTATCAGCGTCACCTCATTGATCCACTTGATGAGATCAGCACAGAGACACTACCCAGCGCACAGGATCTGGTGAGCAATCTAACGCCACAAACGGTGGCGCTACAAAAAGCCTACTTAATCGACAACCCTAACCCCGTGGGAGAAAAAGGCGCATATCAAACCAGTGGCCAATTGTCTCAGTACGATCAAGCGCATCAAACCATCCATCCCTACTTACGCGATGTTCAAGAAAAGTTTGGTTACTACGACATCTTTATGATCGAAGCAAACCAAGGCCACATCCTTTACTCGGCCGCTAAAGAGCTTGATTTCGGCACGTCGCTAACAACGGGTCTGTTTAGTACGTCCGGCCTAGCTGACGCTTTCCGTCAAGCGAAAACGTTAGCAGATGGCGATACCGTGATTATTGATTTCTCACCCTACACCGCCTCAAACAACGCACCAGCAGGGTTTATGGCATCGCCGATTTATCACGACGGTAGCGTCATTGGTGTGCTCGCCTATCAATTCCCGATAGATAAGCTCAGTGCGATTATGGCAGAGCGAGATGGACTGGGAAACACAGGCGAAACCTATCTCGTCGGACCAGATAACTTGATGCGCTCAGACTCCTTCTTAGATGCCGAGCATCGGTCGGTTTTCGCCTCCTTTATGCAACCTGCGCAAGGCAGCGTTGAAACACTGGCCGTTGAGCGTGCGATGCAAGGCGAAACCGGGATCGATGTCATTAATGATTACAACGGTAATCCCGTTCTCTCTGCCTACGCCCCGCTGACGGTCAGTGGACTCAGCTGGGCAATCATTGCGGAAATGGACGTTAAAGAGGCGTTCGCAGCACTCAACGAACTGCAAGGACTCATTATCACCGTGTTGGTGATTGCGGTGACTGCGATCGTAGTCACTGCTATTCTATTGACGCGTTCGATTACCCGCCCAATAGGTGGCGAACCGGCTGAGATGGCCAAGATGGTACAAACAATTGCCGACGGTGATCTGAGAGTGCGCTTTGACGCAAGCCCTAAAGCAACGGGGATTTATCGCTCCATGCGTGCGATGGCAACCAACCTCACGACCATGGTGTGCGATATTATCGGCGCCACTAACCAACAAGCGGCTGCGGCTGAGCAGTTATCCTCCTCGAGCGTGCAAACACTCACTAACTTTGAAGCCCAAAACGCCCGGACAGAGCAAGTGGCGGCAGCGATGGAAGAAATGACAGCGACTGCCAATCAAATTTCCTCCAGTTCCGCCTCGACAGCGGATGCTACCGAAAAGGCGCGTTCACTTATCCATAACGGTGATCAACAAGTGACCGAGTCTGTCGATGCGATGCAAGATCTTGTCACGCGTCTCAATCACGCCAAAGAGCAAACGGATGCGCTCGGGCAAAGCGCTGAAGATATCTCCAGCATATTGCAAACGATTGGCCAAATTGCGGATCAAACCAACCTGTTAGCATTGAATGCAGCCATTGAAGCGGCACGCGCGGGCGAACAAGGTCGCGGCTTTGCGGTCGTCGCCGACGAAGTGCGCACACTGTCGCAAAGCACACAACAAGCGACCAGTGAGATCACGCAGATGATTGATAATCTTCAGCATAACTCCAGCACCACAACACAAGCTATCTCAGAGAGTGCGACAACCGCCAACTATGTCTCAGAACGCGCAGAAACAAGCTTATCGTCGCTCAAGCAAGCGGTGAATGCGGTGGATGAAATTGCAGACATGGCGATGCAAATGGCCAGTGCCTCAGAGGAGCAATCTCTCGTGGCGACGGAGATTAACCAAAACTTGGAAGAGATCAACACCATGACAGGTGAAAACCGTCAAGCAATGGATCAAATCACTCAAGCGACACACAATCTCAGCGAACTCTCTCATACACTAAAAGGCCACACGCAAAAATTTCAGTGCAAACAAGCCTAATCGAGCGGCATCATGTTCTCTGAGTACCCATCGCACTGACTTTGTTCAAGGTCAGTGCATTGACTGGTACAAAGGATCACTCTCTTGATAGAATCAACCCGTTTCTGCGTAAGCGTTATTAAGAGAGATTCCGAATGGGACGAAGTTTTGAAGTTCGTAAAGCGTCAATGGCGAAAACCCAGGGCGCGAAAATTAAGGTGTATTCAAAGTACGGTAAAGAGATTTACGTCTGTGCTAAAAATGGTGGCTCGGATCCTGAGAGCAATCTATCACTGCGTCGTTTGATTGAGAAAGCCAAAAAAGACCAGGTGCCTGGCCACGTGATCGACAAAGCGCTCGATAAAGCCAATGGCACAGGTGGCGAAAACTATGAAGTGGCGCGTTACGAAGGCTTTGGGCCAGGTAGCTGCGCGGTGATAGTGGATTGCTTAACGGATAATAACAGCCGTACTTATATGGACGTACGCCAGTGCTTTGTGAAAAACGATGCGAAAATTGGCACGCCCGGTGCGGTGTCTCATATGTTTGAGCACCAAGCTGTTTTCCAGTTTAAAGGCGAGGATGAAGAAGGCACGCTTGAGGCCTTGGTGATGGCTGATGTGGATGTGTCAGACATCGAAGCAGACGAAGGAGTGATTACCGTTTTTGCCCCTCATACAGAGTTTTTCAAAGTGAAAAATGCGCTAAGTGACTTTCTTGGCGACACGCCGATTGATCTTGAAGAGATCACCTTTGTGCCTCAAATCGACACTCAGGTCAGCGGCGACGATGTTGAACGTTTTGAAAAGTTCCTCGATATGCTTAACGACTGCGACGACGTGCAAAATGTCTACCACAACGCAGAGCTAATCTAAGCACAATGACTACGCGCCATGTCATCATGGCGCCTTATCGCTCACCCAGTTGCGTGAGTAACATTTGCGAAAATAACGCCCAATTTTGACGAAACTGATCGTCCCCCTGCAAGACATAACTTTGCAACCCCGCTCCAAGGAAAAACGCATCCACGACACGAATCGCCGTATCAATTTGATGCTGCGGGATTTTTCCCTGATAGAAGTACTCAATTGCGCGTGTATATTCCGTTAACCCATGTTGAGAAAAACGCTGAATAGCGACCCTAAACTGTTCATCAAATAAGGCTTGGGTGGTAAAGCTATACATCGCTTTCATCGCATAGGGCTCACATTGCATGGTGAGATACAAGGTATCCCCTGTCACTTCGAGATAACTCTCAAAATCATCAAAATTGGCAGGCTCGGCCACGGCGAGAAACATAGAGATTAGTTCATCAACCGCTGCATATTTGACGGCATCAAGGTTGTCAAAATGATGATACAACGCCCCTTTACTGATCCCGGCTTTCTTCCCTAATTTTGTTGCCGTTAACGCAGCAAGCCCCTCATTTCCAACGATTTCTAGCGTAGTCGAAAGAATATGTTGGCGCATAGCACGCGACGCAATTTCGTTTTTGTTCATCGTTTTTTGATCAAAAGTGAAAGTTCAGATGAAAAAATAAAACATACCGAATGTTCATTCAATTTTTTTTGGGTAAAATGTGACCGATAACCGAATGATTCCTCAACACCAAGGCGTCGGAAGAAAAAAGGCATGAAAGTGGGTGTTGTAAAATAACAGAATAAGGTTCAAAGACAGGTTTAAACGCAATGGCTACAATGAAGAGAGGTAGAAATGGTAAGGGGTGAAGTCAGTGATGAAAGGACTATGGGCGTTACTGTTAACATTAGCGGTTACATGGCCGGTGAGCGCTAAGACCACGTATGTGGTTGGCGTACAGAGTTTTTCACAGTATTACCCGTATTCAGCCTATTCTAATCGCAACTATTCTGGCTTTAACCGAGAGCTTTTGGATATGTTTGCCAATGAATATCACTACCGTTTCGTTTATAAAGCGCTACCGTTAAGACGGCTCGATCGTCGATTTGTTGAAGGCGCCTTTGATCTAAAATATCCCGACAGTCCAGATTGGGGGCAAAAAATTAAAAAGAAAGCCAGTGTCACATACAGTGATTCTGTGGTGAGCTATACGAATGGCGTCATGGTCATTGACCAATATTATGGCCGGCCTTTGGATGAATTCCGTTTACTCGGTACCGTTACTGGCTTCACACCTCATCCTTATCAATCTCGCATCAACGCAGGGAAAATACGTGTTGATGAAAGCTATCAATATGATTCGCTGTTAATGAAAGTCATTAGTGGTCGCGTTGATGGAGGCTATACCAATATTGACGTCGCACAGTTTTATCTTGACCAAATGGGGCTAAAAAAAGGCTCCGTCAAATTTGATGATGCCCTCCCACATGTGAAAGGAACACACCACCTTTCGACGATTCACTATCCAAAACTGATTAAAGAATTTAACCAATTTTTAGCCGATAATCATGCCAAGGTCACTGAGCTGAAAGCGCGTTATGGGCTTGAGTAATGAAGGTTTATTGCTTCCTTTCAGTCCGTAGTACTGTATACTCTACGCGCCATTTCAGGCAGGATGAGTCGGTTGAATCAGTTAGAGAAGAGTTGCTTTGAGTAATCAGCTTATCAGTCTAGATTTGTTTTATGCGATTGAGCACCTTATGCCCGGGAAGCGCACTGCCGCGTTATTCCGTCGGTCAATTAAACACCTCCCCGTGACCACATTGGCGCTTACCCACTACGACTCCGCTGCAGGGCTTCAGCTCGCATTATTCCGTCATTGCCGCAATTATGTGGCCTTTACACAAGGCAAGCCCATTTCGCCTGATTTTGATTTCTCTGGGACTGCCGAGCAAATTTTGGCGGCTGAATCAGTGATGAAGGCCTTTATTCGTGGTGCCTACTGGTGGGTGGACTATCACATGAGCCTGTATCGTGACGATTGGAGCCAAGAGCAGTCGCAACGTTGGTTAAGGGACTTACGTTTGCTGGTACAAGTCATTATCGGTGTCGGGAATTGCACCAATGCGGAATTTTTGATCACGCACCGAGGGCCAATCCAGGCCCTGACTTACGATACACATCTCGAGCCTTTTCTTACTAATTATTAGTCATGCCTTGGCCACGCCCAGAGATCTCAGCTATCGACTGATTGATAATCACACACTGCTTTCGCTATTTCGTCACGTTTATTCGCTAGCCTAGGCCCATGACGATGACACAAGGTTCACCATGAAGCGACTAAAGCGGTATCAATACGAGCGGTATGCCATTTTATGCCGCGCCTCTTATCCTGCCTATTTTAATCACACGCAGTACGGCTTCAGTCCGAGTGGGCGACGCGATATTTACGATCGCTGGGGGCGTTGTATTATTCGCGTGCTATGGCGAGATGATGACGATGTGGTGGTGGTATTTCGCGGCTCGCAAACCTTGTGGGACTGGCTGGTAAATTGTGCCTGTGGTCCTAAGCGTATTCGCATGGCTAACGCTTATTGTTGCGTACACTGGGGGTTTCACTACTTACTGACACAAAAAAGTTTGCCATGGCAACAGCACAAACGTCGTTACCAAGCAATGACCACCAGCCAGTTTGCTGATGTCGCACATGCCGCGGATATGGCTTCCTTAGACGGCAATACGGTGCTCGATAAACTCTGCTCCGCCCTTTCCCCTTTGGTCCAGGCCAACAAAAAAGTCTCTTTTATTGGCCACTCGTCAGGCGGCGCGATGGCGGTCCTTGCCGCGGCGATGCTTCAACCACAGATGGGCAGTGCTATTAAACGCATCGTCACCTTTGGTCAACCCGCTGCCGGTATGTGGCGCTTTAAGCAGCACTATCCTTTTCACACCAAAACCTACCGTATCTGTTGTGATGTCGACATTATTACCTTCTTACCCGGTATTCCTTTGCTGTATTGGCATGTCGGTCGGCTTCTATGGCTACATGAAAACAAAATCTATACCGACACGTCGTCACTGATTCGCGTGCTGCGGGTTTTATTTAGCTGGCTCGCACGCCCCATCGCTTATCACTACATGGATAAATACATCCGACGCAAAGATTACTTTGACCAACACTAATTTGTCTGTACCAACCAATACGTGATCTTGATACCAGCTTCCTTCACTGTCCCAAGACTGTCACCCAGTAGTCACCGCGTTTTCATATTGCCTCGCCACACTTTCGACCGACTTTGCGATGTACTTTCTAGCGCATCGCTATCACCTAAATCATAAATACGATAACGAACAGAAAGGAAGAATTGTCGTGAGCAAGCATATTGACCAACGTCCGCTGGACGCAGAACCCGAATTCAATCGCTTTATTGATGCCGCCGTCAGTCGTCGCCGCTTTTTACAAGGCGCGGGCGCAGCCAGTACAGTCGCTTTTTTTGCCGCTAACCCTGTCGCAAAGGCCGTGGCTGGCAGCATGAGCAAAAGTGAACTGCTTGGGTTTGAAGCCATCCCCACCTCAACCGCTGATACAGTCAGCGTCCCTGCGGGTTATAAGGCAGATGTACTTGTGTCTTGGGGAGATCCTATTTTTGCCAATGCCCCTGCGTTTTCTCAACAAAACAACGCCGATGCGCAAGCGCAGCAGTTTGGCGACAATAATGATGGCATGACATTTTTCCCGCTCGCCAATGATCGCGCCTTGCTCGCGGTCAATAACGAGTACATCAACGATGAGTATTTGTTTACGCACAGTGGAGAAAACATCTCAGCCGATGATGCGCGTAAATCACAAGCAGCGCACGGTGTCTCCTTGGTTGAGCTCAAAAAAGTCGATGGTCGTTGGGTAGTGAATCCACAAGGCCGCTTAAACCGCCGTATTACCGCGTATACAGAAATGGCAATGACAGGTCCTGCTGCCAGCCACTCATTGCTTAAAACCGCGGCTGACCCCTCGGGTCAGAAGATCCTCGGCACCTTTAACAATTGTGCCAACGGCGAAACGCCTTGGGGCACCTATCTCACCTGCGAAGAGAACTTCAACGGCTATTTTGCCAGCGAAAAAACCGTTACCTTAGGCAAAACCTATCAGCGCTACGGTATCAGCGATAGTGATTGGGGATACGACTGGTATAAACACGACGAGCGCTTTGATGTCGCCAAGCATCCTAATGAACCTCACCGCTTTGGCTGGGTGGTCGAAATTGATCCTATGGATCCCAACTCAACCCCGAAAAAGCGCAGTGCACTGGGTCGATTTAAGCACGAAAATGCCGCGCTAACGGTCAATGATGATGGTCATGTCGTTGTGTATATGGGCGATGATGAACGTGGCGAGCACCTGTATAAATTTGTCTCTGAAGGAAAATACGATCCGAGTAAAGGTCGTGCTAATCGCGATTTGCTCGAAAATGGCACCTTATATGTCGCCAAATTTACTGGCAGCGACGACGAGCTAAAAGGCCAAGGAGAGTGGTTAGAGCTCACCTTTGGTAAAAATGGCCTAACGCCAGAGAACGGCTTTCCTGATCAAGCTAGCGTGCTCATTTTTGCCCGCGAAGCCGCGACGCAAGTGGGGGCGACCACCATGGACCGCCCAGAGTGGGTCGCCGTGCACGCCGACAACAAACATGTTTTCTGCACCCTCACCAATAACAAACACCGCGGCGTGAAAGACAGCCAGCCATTAAATGCGGCCAACCCACGCACCAAAAACCCGTATGGTCATATTATTCGCTGGGCACCGACCCAAGGCGACCATACTCAGGCGACCTTTGAGTGGGACATCTTCGTGATGGCCGGCCACCCCGAGAAGCAATCTGGATTAATGGCAGGTACCGATAACATCAACAAAGACAATATGTTTAACAGCCCAGATGGTATCGGCTTTGATCGCGCAGGACGTCTTTGGATCCAAACCGACGGCGATTACTCCAACGAGGGCGACTTTGCTGGCATGGGCAATAACCAAATGCTCTGTGCCGACACGCAAACGGGGGAAATTCGTCGCTTCCTCACCGGGCCTACATCATGCGAGATCACAGGACTGACCTTTACGCCCGACTCACGCACTATGTTTGTGGGCGTGCAACATCCAGGCGCGCACTTCCCTGCAGGCGGTGACGGCATTCCTCGCTCTTCGGTTATCATGATCACCAAAGACGACGGTGGCGTAATCGGGACCTAACAGCCCTCCGCGGCGATACACTCCCGTTCGCGCGCTATTTAACCAACACCACTCAGCCCTTGTCTCGACAAGGGCTTTTTAAGCACTACTCGAGTATGACCAAACCCGCAAATTTTGCTCTTCTCTGCAAACTATCAACTATATTTACAGAGGGTATATGTATCGATAATGCGCCAAGCTGCACCTAACAAGTTGACAAAAGAATGTAAATCATTCAAAAACAACGCGTTGGCACAATGCAGTTACCGAAGGAGCCGACAGCATGGCGACAGAGACACAAGTCACCGAGACACAAGGAACGGTTGCTGCCGTTCAGCCTGATGGCCAAGTACGTCAAATAGAGGCTAATCAAACGGTTTCGACAGGAGAGCTACTCGCCGCGGTCGGCAACGAGCCAGCTTCAGTGCGCCTTGAAAATGGTGCCAATGCGAACCTCGCGTTGTCCGCCTTGCTTGTCGGCGAAGGCGAAGACGATACGCTGGCACAAGATTTACCTGAGGATGTGCTTGAAATCATTGAAACCATCCAACAAGGTGACGATCCCAGTGCTATTGAAGATGCTGCTACCGCCGCTGGTGCGGCAGCCTCTGGGTCTGCGATCACCGCCATGGCGATTATTGAAGCGAACGGCCGTATTGGCGAGATCGTTGCAGGCTTTCAAACCGAGGGGCTTGCCAGCTCAGGATTTGGCATTAGCGACGAACAGCTTTTTGCTCTAACCGCACTTAGATTGGCAAGTGCTGACGCTGTATTTCCTACCGCAGCCACCAATGAAACACCGAGTGCCGAATCACTCACTTTCAGTACCGATGAGGATCAGCCATTAGTGCTGACACCGAATCAAATACTACAGCAAATCAACGACCCCGATGGTGACACCCTCACCATTGCTTCCATCACCAGTGGCAATCCAGATGTCGATATCGATGAAGATGAGTCTGGTAATATCGTCATCACACCGCCGCCTAATTTCAATGGCGACCTTGACCTCACGGTTATCGTTTCTGATGGTCAAGCGGAAACGCCGTCTGATATCACGGTTACCGTGAATCCAGTCAACGATGCGCCTACGCTGCAATTTTCTGCCACCACGGTCACCGAGGAAGCAGTTGCGGCTGGCGATACCGTCGGCACCGTGTCTGCCAATGACATAGAAGGCGATGTCCTCACTCTGTCGTTGACCGATGGCGGCCAAAACTATGTCGAATTGCAGGGCAATAATGTCGTTCTCACTCAGGCAGGCGTAGATGCAATCAATAACGATGCACTGGATATCGCCTCGCTGACATTCACGATCACCGCCTCAGACGGCGAAACAAGCACCTCTCAAACCTTCACCTCAGCCGTGGAACGTATTGACGATCCCGCATCCATCACAGGTGACACATCAGGCACGCTCTCAGAGGGTGAAATCGATGGCTCTGACGGAAGTTTGATAGCCAGAGATGCCATTTCCGGGGCCTTGTCAATTTCCGACCCCGACGATAATCCCACGTGGATCGATAGCACGCAATCCGGCCAGTATGGTGAGTTCATCTTCACCAATGGCAACTGGACTTACTCCGCGGATAGCGATGCTGTGCAGTCTCTTAGTGAAGGCGATATCGTTTCGGAAAACTTCACTGTGACCGCATCAGACGGCAGCACCCAGGTCATCGCGATAACGATCACAGGCACCAATGATGATCCTGTGATTAGTGGCCAAACTCGCGGCAATGTCATCGAAGACACCACATTAGCAACAACGGGCTCCCTCAGTATTTCGGATGCAGATGACAACAATGCACCGAGCTTTTCCGATGGCAATGTGTCGGGTCAGTATGGTGAGTTATCATTGGTGAATGGTACCTGGACTTATACGCTCGACAATAACAGTAGCGTTATCCAAGGCTTAGACGTCGGCGATCAGGTCACCGACACCATTACCCTGACCGCGAGCGATAACACGCAACAAAATATTGTCATCACTATTACGGGGACGGATGACGACCCCGACGTCAGCGGTGAGTTTGTCGGTTCAGTGACCGAAGGCAATGAAGGTGATGCACCTGTGACTGCCACTGGGTCGATTACGATTAGTGATGTCGACGGTGACAATAGCCCAACCTTTGCCAATACTACAGAGACTGGTACCTATGGGTCGCTAGAGCTGGTGAACGGTGATTGGACTTACACCCTAAATCAAGCCAGCGTGCAGAATTTAGATGCCGGCGATCAAGTAACGGATACCATCACCCTCACCGCCAGCGATAACACCCAACAAGATATTGTTATCACCATTACGGGTAGCGAGGATGGTCCTGAAGTAACTGGTGAGTTTGTTGGCTCGGTCACCGAAGGTGACGTGGGCGATGCCGCCGTCACTGCAAGTGGCAGACTTTCAATCGGTGATGTCGATGACGGCGATGCGCCGACTTTTGCCGATACCACTGAAGCGGGCACTTACGGCTCGCTAGAGCTGGTCAATGGCAGCTGGACTTACACCCTCGATCAGTCTGCCGTGCAGAACTTGGATGCCGGCGATCAAGTCACGGATACCATCACGCTCACCGCAAGCGATAACACGCAACAAGATATCGAGATCACCATTACTGGCAGCGAGGATGCCCCTGAAGTCAGCGGGGAGTTCGTTGGCTCAGTGACCGAAGGTGACGTGGGCGATGCCGCCGTCACTGCAAGTGGTACGATTGCAATCAGTGATGTCGATAGCGACGATGCACCGAGCTTTGCGGATACCACCGAAGCGGGCACCTATGGTTCGCTAGAGCTGGTCAATGGCAACTGGACTTACACCCTTGATCAATCTGCTGTACAAAACTTGGACGCCGGCGACCAGGTCACCGATACCATTACTCTCAATGCCTCTGACGGCACTCCGCAAGATATCGTCATCACCATTACGGGTAGCGAGGATGCCCCTGAAGTCAGCGGGGAGTTTGTTGGCTCAGTGACCGAAGGTAACGAAGGTGATGCGCCTGTCACCGCCACCGGCACCATTGCGATCAGTGATGTCGATGACGGCGATGCGCCGACTTTTGCCGATGCCACTGAAGCGGGCACTTACGGCTCGCTAGAGCTGGTGAACGGCGATTGGACCTATACGCTCGACCAATCTGCCGTACAAAACTTGGACGCCGGCGACCAGGTCACGGATACCATCACCCTCACCGCGAGCGATAACACCCAACAAGATATTGTTATCACCATTACTGGCAGCGAGGATGCCCCTGAAGTCACCGGTAGCTTTACCGGCTCAGTGACCGAAGGTGACGTGGGCGATGCCGCCGTCACTGCAAGTGGCACACTTTCAATCAGTGATGTTGATGGCGACGATGCGCCGAGCTTTGCGGATACCACCGAAGCGGGCACCTATGGCTCGCTAGAGCTGGTGAACGGCGATTGGACCTATACCCTCGATCAGTCTTCCGTACAAAACTTGGACGCTGGCGATCAGGTCACGGATACCATTACCCTGACGGCGAGCGATAACACCCAACAAGATATCGTGATCACCATTTCCGGTAGCGAGGATGCGCCAGACATCAGCGGTGAGTTCGTCGGTTCAGTGACCGAAGGTGACGTGGGCGATGCCGCGGTGACTGCCACCGGCACCATAGCGATCAGTGATATCGACGGTGACGATGCACCGAGCTTTGCGGATACCACCGAAGCGGGCGCCTATGGCTCGCTAGAACTGGTCAATGGCAGCTGGACTTACACCCTCGATCAGTCTGCCGTGCAGAATTTAGATGCCGGTGATCAGGTGACGGACACTATCACCCTCACCGCAAGCGATAACACCCAAAAAGATATCGAGATCACCATTACCGGTAGCGAGGATGACCCTGAAGTCACCGGTGAGTTCGTCGGTTCAGTGACCGAAGGTGACGTGGGCGATGCGCCCGTCACTGCTACGGGAACCATTGCGATCAGTGATGTAGATGGCGACGATGCACCCACCTTTGCGGATACCACTGAAGCGGGCACTTACGGCTCGCTAGAGCTGGTCAATGGCAGCTGGACTTACACCCTTGATCAATCTGCTGTGCAGAACTTGGATGCCGACGATCAAGTCACGGATACCATCACCCTCACCGCCAGCGATAACACCCAACAAGATATCGAGATCACCATTACCGGTAGCGAGGATGCCCCTGAAGTCACCGGTGAGTTCGTCGGTTCAGTGACCGAAGGTGATGTGGGCGATGCGCCTGTGACTGCAAGTGGCACACTTTCAATCAGTGACGTTGATGGCGACGATAATCCCACCTTTGCCAATACTACAGAGACCGGTACCTATGGCTCGCTAGAGCTGGTCAACGGCGATTGGACTTACACCCTTGATCAAGCCAGCGTGCAGAATTTAGATGCCGGCGATCAGGTGACGGACACTATCACCCTCACCGCGAGCGATAACACCCAACAAGATATTGTTATCACCATTACTGGGACGGATGACGCCCCCGACGTCAGCGGGGAGTTTGTTGGTTCAGTGACCGAAGGTGATGTGGGCGATGCCGCGGTCACTGCCACCGGCACCCTTGCGATCAGTGATGTGGATGACGGCGATGCGCCGAGCTTTGCCGATACCACAGAGGCGGGGACTTACGGCTCGCTAGGGCTGGTCAACGGCGATTGGACCTATACCCTCGATCAGTCTTCCGTACAAAACTTGGACGCTGGCGATCAAATTACCGACACTATCACCCTCACCGCCAGCGATAACACGCAACAAGATATCGAGATCACCATTACTGGCAGCGAGGATGCCCCTGAAGTGACCGGTAGCTTTATCGGCTCAGTGACCGAAGGTAACGAAGGTGATGCGCCTGTCACCACTACCGGCACCATTGCGATCAATGATGTGGATGGCGGCGATGCGCCGACTTTTGCGGATGTATCAAAATCTGGCGCCTATGGTTCACTAGAGCTGGTCAACGGCGATTGGACCTATACCCTCGATCAGACCAGCGTGCAGAACTTGGACGCTGGCGATCAAGTTACCGACACCATCACCCTCACCGCAAGCGATAACACCCAACAAGATATCGAGATCACCATTACTGGCAGCGAGGATGCCCCTGAAGTCACCGGTGAGTTCGTTGGTTCAGTGACCGAAGGCAATGAAGGTGATGCGCCTGTGACTGCAAGTGGCACACTTTCAATCAGTGATGTCGATGACGGCGATGCACCGACTTTTGCCGACACCACTGAAGCGGGCACTTACGGCTCGCTGGAGCTGGTCGATGGCAACTGGACCTATACGCTCGATCAGTCTGCCGTGCAGGATTTAGACGCCGGCGATCAAGTCACGGATACCATCACCCTCACCGCCAGCGATAACACCCAACAAGATATCGTGATCACCATTACCGGTAGCGAGGATGCGCCAGACGTCACCGGTAGCTTTGTTGGCTCGGTCACCGAGGGTGATGTAGGCGATGCGCCTGTCACCACCACGGGCACTATTGCGATCAGTGATATCGACGGTGACGATGCACCGAGCTTTGCGGATACCACTGAAGCGGGCACTTACGGCTCGCTAGAGCTGGTCAATGGCAGCTGGACTTACACCCTTGATCAATCTGCTGTGCAGAACTTGGATGCCGGCGATCAGGTCACGGATACCATCACCCTCACCGCCAGCGATAACACGCAACAAGATATCGTGATCACCATTACCGGTAGCGAGGATGCCCCTGAAGTCACCGGTGAGTTCGTCGGTTCAGTGACCGAAGGTGATGTGGGGGATGCGCCTGTGACTGCAAGTGGCACACTTTCAATCAGTGACGTTGATGGCGACGATAATCCCACCTTTGCCAATACTACAGAGACCGGTACCTATGGCTCGCTAGAGCTGGTCAACGGTGATTGGACCTATACCCTCGATCAGTCTGCGGTGCAGAACCTAGATGCTGGCGATCAGGTGAAGGATACCATCACGCTAACCGCCAGCGATAACACGCAACAAGATATCGTGATCACCATTACCGGGACGGATGACGCCCCTGAAGTCACTGGTGAATTTGTTGGCTCAGTGACCGAGGATAATATAGGTGACGCGGCGGTGACTGCCACCGGCACCATTGCGATCAGTGATATCGATGGCGACGATAATCCCACCTTTACCAATACCAAAGAGGCGGGCAATTACGGCTCGCTGGAGCTGGTAGATGGCAACTGGACTTACACCCTTGATCAAGCCAGCGTGCAGGATTTAGATGCCGGCGATCAAGTCACCGATACCATCACCCTCACCGCCAGCGATAACACCCAACAAGATATCGAGATCACCATTACCGGGACGGATGACGACCCCGACGTCACCGGTGAGTTCGTCGGTTCAGTGACCGAAGGTGACGTGGGCGATGCCGCGGTGACTGCCACCGGCACCATAGCGATCAGTGATATCGACGGTGACGATGCACCGAGCTTTGCGGATACCACCGAAGCGGGCGCCTATGGCTCGCTAGAACTGGTCAATGGCAGCTGGACTTACACCCTCGATCAGTCTGCCGTGCAGAATTTAAATGCCGGCGACCAGGTCACCGATACCATTACTCTCAATGCCTCTGACGGCACTCCGCAAGATATCGTCATCACCATTACTGGCAGCGAGGATGCCCCTGAGGTCACCGGTAGCTTTGTTGGCTCGGTCACCGAGGGTGATGTGGGCGATGCCGCGGTCACTGCCACCGGTACCCTTGCGATCAGTGATGTCGATGACGACGATGCGCCGAGCTTTGCGGATACCACCGAAGCGGGCACCTATGGCTCACTCGAGCTGGTCAATGGCAACTGGACTTACACCCTTGATCAGTCTGCCGTACAAAACTTGGACGCTGGCGATCAAGTCACGGATACCATCACCCTCACCGCGAGCGATAACACGCAACAAGATATCGTCATCACTATTACGGGGACGGATGATGCCCCTGAAGTCAGCGGGGAGTTCGTTGGCTCAGTGACCGAAGGTGACGTGGGCGATGCCGCCGTCACTGCAAGTGGTACGATTGCAATCAGTGATGTCGATAGCGACGATGCACCGAGCTTTGCGGATACCACCGAAGCGGGCACCTATGGTTCGCTAGAGCTAGTCAATGGCAACTGGACTTACACCCTTGATCAATCTGCTGTACAAAACTTGGACGCCGGCGACCAGGTCACCGATACCATTACTCTCAATGCCTCTGACGGCACTCCGCAAGATATCGTCATCACCATTACCGGGACGGATGACGCGCCTGAAGTGACCGGTGAATTTGTTGGTTCAATGACCGAAGGTGACGTGGGCGATGCCGCCGTCACTGCAAGTGGTACGATTGCAATCAGTGATGTCGATAGCGACGATGCACCGAGCTTTGCGGATACCACCGAAGCGGGCACCTATGGTTCGCTAGAGCTGGTCAATGGCAACTGGACTTACACCCTTGATCAATCTGCTGTACAAAACTTGGACGCCGGCGACCAGGTCACCGATACCATTACTCTCAATGCCTCTGACGGCACTCCGCAAGATATCGTCATCACCATTACGGGTAGCGAGGATGCCCCTGAAGTCACCGGTAGCTTTGTTGGCTCGGTCACCGAGGGTGATGTAGGCGATGCGCCTGTCACCGCCACGGGCACTATTGCGATCAGTGATATCGACGGTGACGATGCACCGAGCTTTGCGGATACCACCGAAGCGGGCACCTATGGCTCGCTAGAGCTGGTCGATGGCGACTGGACTTACACCCTTGATCAAGCCAGCGTGCAGGATTTAGATGCCGGCGACCAGGTCACCGATACCATTACTCTCAATGCCTCTGACGGCACTCCGCAAGATATCGTAATCACCATTACTGGCAGCGAGGATGCCCCTGAGGTCACCGGTGAGTTCCTCGGTTCAGTGACCGAAGGTAATGAAGGTGATGCCGCGGTCACTGCGACGGGTTCGATTACGATTAGTGATGTTGATGGCGACGATGCGCCGACTTTTGCCGATACCACTGAAGCAGGGACTTATGGCTCGCTGGAACTGGTCAATGGCAACTGGACTTACACCCTTGATCAATCTTCTGTACAAAACTTGGACGCCGGCGACCAGGTCACCGATACCATTACTCTCAATGCCTCTGACGGCACTCCGCAAGATATCGTCATCACCATTACTGGCAGCGAGGATGCCCCTGAAGTCACCGGTGAGTTCGTTGGCTCAGTGACCGAAGGTGATGTGGGCGATGCCGCCGTCACTGCAAGTGGCACACTTTCAATCAGTGATGTTGATGGCGACGATGCACCGAGCTTTGCGGATACCACTGCGTCCGGCACCTATGGTTCGCTGGAGCTGGTCAATGGCAACTGGACCTATACGCTCGATCAGTCTGCCGTGCAGGATTTAGATGCCGGCGATCAAGTTACCGACACCATTACTCTCAATGCCTCTGACGGCACTCCGCAAGATATCGTAATCACCATTACTGGCAGTGAGGATGCCCCTGAGGTCACCGGTGAGTTCCTCGGTTCAGTGACCGAAGGTAATGAAGGCGATGCAGCGGTCACTGCGACGGGTTCGATTACGATTAGTGATGTTGATGGCGACGATGCGCCGACTTTTGCCGATACCACTGAAGCAGGGACTTATGGCTCGCTGGAACTGGTCGATGGCAACTGGACTTACACCCTTGATCAGTCTGCCGTGCAGGATTTAGATGCCGGTGATCAGGTGACGGACACTATCACCCTCACCGCGAGCGATAACACCCAACAAGATATTGTTATCACTATTACGGGGACGGATGACGACCCCGACGTCACCGGTGAGTTCGTCGGTTCAGTGACCGAAGGTGATGTCGGTGATGCCCCTGTGACTGCCACCGGCACCATTACGATCAGTGATATCGACGGCGACGATACCCCAACCTTTGCCGATACCACAGAGGCAGGGACTTACGGCTCGCTGGAACTCGTCAATGGCAGCTGGACTTACACCCTCGATCAATCTGCTGTACAAAACTTGGACGCTGGCGATCAAGTGACGGATACCATTACCCTGACCGCAAGCGATAACACCCAACAAGATATTGTTATCACCATTACCGGGACGGATGACGACCCCGACGTCAGCGGAGAGTTTGTTGGCTCAGTGACCGAAGGTAACGAAGGTGATCCGCCTGTCACCGCCACCGGCACCATTGCGATCAGTGATATCGACGGTGACGATGCACCGAGCTTTGCCGATACCACTGAGACCGGTACCTATGGTTCGATCGAGTTAGTGGATGGTACCTGGACCTATACCCTCGATCAGTCTGCCGTGCAGGATTTAGATGCCGGCGATCAAGTCACGGATACTATCACCCTGACCGCGAGCGATAACACCCAACAAGATATTGTTATCACTATTACCGGTAGCGAGGATGCGCCAGACGTCAGCGGGGAGTTTGTTGGCTCGGTCACCGAAGGTAACATCGGCGATGCACCTGTCACCGCGACGGGTACGATTACGATTAGTGATGTGGATGGTGACAATAGCCCAACCTTTGCCAATACTACAGAGACTGGTACCTATGGGTCGCTAGAGCTGGTGAACGGTGATTGGACTTACACCCTAAATCAAGCCAGCGTGCAGAATTTAGATGCCGGCGATCAAGTAACGGATACCATCACCCTCACCGCCAGCGATAACACGCAGCAAGATATCGTCATCACCATTACCGGGACGGATGACGCCCCCGAAGTCAGCGGTAGCTTTACCGGCTCAGTGACCGAAGGCAATGAAGGTGATGCATCCGTCACTGCCACGGGCACGATTGCAATCACTGATGTTGATGACGGCGATGCACCGAGCTTTGCGGATACTACCGAAGCGGGCACTTATGGTTCACTAGAGCTGGTCAATGGCGACTGGACTTACATCCTTGATCAAGCCAGCGTGCAGGATTTAGATGCCGGCGACCAGATCACCGATACCATTACCCTCACCGCAAGCGATAACACCCAACAAGATATTGTTATCACTATTACGGGGACGGATGACGACCCTGACGTCACCGGTGAGTTCGTCGGTTCAGTGACCGAAGGTGATGTCGGTGATGCCCCTGTGACTGCCACCGGCACCATTACGATCAGTGATATCGACGGCGACGATACCCCAACCTTTGCCGATACCACAGAGGCAGGGACTTACGGCTCGCTGGAACTGGTCAATGGCAGCTGGACTTACACCCTCGATCAGTCTGCCGTGCAGAACTTGGATGCCGGCGATCAAGTCACGGATACCATCACGCTCACCGCAAGCGATAACACGCAACAAGATATCGAGATCACCATTACTGGCAGCGAGGATGCCCCTGAAGTCAGCGGTGAGTTTGTTGGTTCAGTGACCGAAGGCAATGAAGGTGATGCAGCGGTCACCGCCACGGGCACCATTGCGATCAATGATATCGACGGTGACGATGCACCGAGCTTTGCCGATACTACAGAGACTGGTACCTATGGCTCGCTGGAGCTGGTCAATGGCAACTGGACTTACACCCTTGATCAATCTGCTGTACAAAACCTAGATACCGGTGATCAAGTCACCGATACCATTACCCTGACCGCGAGCGATAACACCCAACAAGATATCGAGATCACCATTACCGGTAGCGAGGATGCCCCTGAAGTCACCGGTGAATTTGTTGGTTCAATGACCGAGGGTGATGTGGGCGATGCGCCTGTGACTGCCACTGGGTCGATTACGATCAGTGATATCGACGGTGACGATGCACCGAGCTTTGCCGATACTACAGAGACTGGTACCTATGGCTCGCTAGAGCTGGTCGATGGCAACTGGACTTACACCCTTGATCAAGCCAGCGTGCAGGATTTAGATGCCGGCGACCAGGTCACCGATACCATTACTCTCAATGCCTCTGACGGCACTCCGCAAGATATCGTGATCACCATTACTGGCAGCGAGGATGCCCCTGAGGTCACCGGTAGCTTTGTTGGCTCGGTCACCGAGGGTGATGTAGGCGATGCGCCTGTCACCGCCACGGGCACTATTGCGATCAGTGATATCGACGGTGACGATGCACCGAGCTTTGCGGATACCACTGCGTCCGGCACCTATGGTTCGCTGGAACTAGTCAATGGCAATTGGACTTACACCCTTGATCAATCTTCTGTACAAAACTTGGACGCCGGCGACCAGGTCACCGATACCATTACTCTCAATGCCTCTGACGGCACTCCGCAAGATATCGTGATCACCATTACTGGCAGCGAGGATGCCCCTGAAGTCACCGGTGAGTTCGTTGGCTCAGTGACCGAAGGTGACGTGGGTGATGCCGCCGTCACTGCAAGTGGCACACTTTCAATCAGTGATGTTGATGGCGACGATAATCCCACCTTTGCCAATACCACCGAAGCGGGGACTTATGGCTCGCTCGATCTGGTCGATGGCGATTGGACCTATACCCTCGATCAGACCAGCGTGCAGAATTTAGATGCCGGCGATCAAGTTACCGACACCATCACCCTGACGGCAAGCGATAACACCCAACAAGATATTGTTATCACCATTACGGGGACGGATGACGACCCCGACGTCAGCGGTGAGTTTGTCGGTTCAGTGACCGAAGGCAATGAAGGTGATGCACCTGTGACTGCCACTGGGTCGATTACGATTAGTGATGTTGATGGCGACGATGCGCCGACTTTTGCGGATACCACCGAAGCGGGCACCTATGGTTCGCTCGAGTTAGTGGATGGTACCTGGACCTACACCCTTGATCAGTCTGCCGTGCAGGATTTAGATGCCGGCGATCAAGTCACCGATACCATTACCCTGACCGCGAGCGATAACACCCAACAGGATATCGTGATCACCATTACCGGTAGCGAGGATGCGCCAGACGTCAGCGGTGAGTTTGTTGGTTCCGTCACCGAGGGTGATGTGGGCGATGCCGCGGTCACTGCCACCGGTACCCTTGCGATCAGTGATGTCGATGACGGCGATGCACCGAGCTTTGCCGATGTCACACAAGCAGGCAACTATGGCTCGCTAGAGCTGGTCAACGGTGATTGGACCTATACCCTCGATCAGACCAGCGTGCAGAACTTGGACGCCGGCGATCAAGTTACCGACACTATCACACTAACCGCTACTAACGGTGTACCACAGGACATTGCCATTACCATTACCGGTAGCAATGACGCGCCCACGTTGGCTCAGGCTGTTTCGACGCAAAATCTGCAAGAGGATTTTGTTAGCTACACCATTGATCTTAATACGGTATTTTCGGATATCGATAGCAACGATACGTTAAGCTTTGATGTGGCGAATGTACCTAGTGGTGTCTCCGTCTCTGTCGATGCGAGTGGCATCGCAACCATTTCTTCGGTCGCCGATTGGAGTGGGACAGAGACAGTGAGCTTCCGCGCCACCGATACCCAAAATGCGAGTCTCACGCACGATGTCACCTTCAACGTCGAAGGAGTTGCTACCGCCCCCACACTCACGGTCAGTCGTGGCGATCAATCACTGACTTATATTGATAACACAGGACAAATCTCCGCCACTGACCCTGGAGCGGGCGGATCACGTGCCATTCTTTCGCCCTTAACAATCTCCGGCACCGCCAATGAAGCGGGCGAAACACTCACTTACCGAATCAGCGGCTTACCCGACGATGCGGTATTATCAGCGGGGACAAAAGAGGCAAGCACCGGCGATTGGCTGCTCACGGACGCGCAATTGAGTGGTCTTAATCTCGCCTCTCCCGCGGATATGACTGGCGTCACCCTATCCATTACGGCTATCAGTACCGACGGCACGGATCAGGCATCGACCACGGCCATGCTAAATCTAGAAAATGATAGCTTTGCGCTGACCGAAGGACAAACCACCAGCATTACCAGTGCCAATGGGCTGATTAGCAACGATGCAGACACACAGGCCACGGTCACCCGCGTTGCCACCAATACCAGCCAAGGAGAAAGTGGCAACAGTGAAGTTGTGATCGGCCCTGCCACCATCGCCACCGCACTGGGCGGCAGCATTACGGTCAGTGCCGATGGCAGCTTCACCTACACCGCACCAGCAGTGAATCATGCAGGCGGCGGTCAAGTCTATGACAGCTTCTCGTACCAAAGCAGCGAGAATGGCGAGTGGACAACCGTGACCTTTGATGTGAGCGACTCCGCGCCTGTCGCCCATGATGATAGCGACAGCGTGGCCTCTGCCGCCTCGACAGGGGGAAACGTGATCACTGCCGGCGCTGGCGCCGATACCCTTGGGGCGGATACCACCACGGTGACCGCGGTTAGCTTCAACGGTACCACCTATGCGGTTAACGGCAGTACTGTGATTGCCACATCGCAAGGGCAATTAACGATCCAGTCTGACGGTAGCTATGTTTACCAATCATTAGTCGCGTCGGCGACGGATGCCAGCACCCTGGATGATGAGGTATTCACTTATACCCTCACCGACAGCGATGGGGATATCAGTCAGGCACAGCTCACAGTCGGCCATGACAATAATACCCAGTTAAACGCCGATATCGCTTCAGTCAGCGAGCAAGGGTTAGTGAGCAACGATAATAGTCATTCCACCCAAGGCAACCTCTTGGATAATGACACCGGGATTGGTACCAATGTCGCTCTCGATCAAGTGAATGGACAAAGTTTTGGCAGTGACGGTGTCTTAACCCTCACGACCGCCAGTGGCACCTTGACTGTTTATAACCAAGACAACAGCCAAGGTTATCGCGCGGGTGACTATACTTATACACTCAACAGCGCCACCAGCGGCGATAACGTGAGTGAAGCCTTCACCTACACGACTTATGATCCAACAGCGGCCACCGCTTATCGCTCATCGGCTTTTACTGTCAATGTGCAAGATGATACGCCGACCTCTGACAACATCGAAAGTGCCTTATATGCGACGGCAGAGAGTAGCTCGACCTTTAATCTGATTCTTACCGTTGACCTTTCGGGTAGTATGGCCGATCCGGTTGATCCGAGTGACCCGGATTCACCCACTCGGATGGAAGTCACCAAAGCCGCACTAAAATCCATGGTAGAGGAATACGATAAGCTTGGCGATCTCAACATCCAAGTTGTGTCATTTTCGAGTGAAGCCCAGTCTTCAGGTTGGATACTTAACGATGTCAACAGCGCATTAGACGCAATCGAGGGCCTATATGCCGGCGGTGCCACCCGCTACGATAACGCGCTAAACGAGATCATCAATACTGTCGATACCTCTGGGACCTCCGCAGATAAAACCATCTCCTATTTTATCTCGGATGGGATACCCAATGATGACTTTGAAAATAACACCAGCCTGCAAAGTGCATGGCAAAATTATATCAGCGCGCAAGGCATTGATGAGTCCTTCAGTGTCGGGGTCGGGGATGGCATTACGACATCGCCACTGACTCCTATAGCAGCAAGTAGCTCAGGCAATACCAGTGACAATGTGTTGCTGGTGACCGATGAAAATGAACTCGCTTACTCACTGCTACAAACCATCAAGAGCGGACAAGTTTCGGGTGGCATGGTTCTGATGGATGATGAGGGTAATACTGTCTCCTTATTCGGCGCCGACGATGGCTATATTTCTGCACTCACCTTGGATGGACAAACGTACAACTATGATCCCGCCACGGACAGCGCGCAGCAGACCTTTGAAACCGCCAAGGGCGGGATCCTCACCATCAATTTTAATACCGGCGAGTACGACTACCGCGTGGCGGTCGACAGAGATATTCTCAACGAACAAGAACAAATCGCGCTGACGCTTACCGATAACGATGGCGATACCAGTGATGTGAATGTTGCCATTGACCTCTACTACGAGGCACGGCTCGATGCTAATCACGATATAGTGATCACCAATGTTCATGACGGTAGCCCAATCGTGATCCCCGGTTTGGCATTAACCCATAACGATATTCCGTCAATGGACAGTACGATCACGGCGACCAGCAACGGGGTACAAGGGTCAGTAACGGGCACGGATGACGTCACCTTCACACCCGATAGTGCGATGAATACGCAAGCTTTCCTTGACCCCATCGGTAACGACTCTAAATTTATCGCAGAATCCGAACTCGGTGATTACGCTGGTTCATTTGCTCAGGCACAGAGCCTAGACCGCGGTAAATTCGGGACCATGACCCAGGAGGTGTGGCCACACATTGATGTTGGTAACTTCGGTGCCAATGCCGCCCTGACGGGGACGGTACAAAACGGTACCGACAGTGACATGACAAAAATGGATCTCTACCAAAACGAAAGCTTACTCTTTGATGATGACAATTGGACGAATAATCTGAGCGTAAGAGTGTATGACGAAAACCAACAGCTATTGGACACTCTCAACCCAGATACGGGCAGTAATAGCTTTACGGCCGGTCAGCAAGGCACTTACTATTTTGAGGTCGTGTCCAATAATATATTAAATACGACCGAAAGCTACGATATTTATCTCACCCTGGATAGCGCTAATGCGGTGTTGCCAGAGCCTGAACATCAATTTGAATACACCTCCTCTAATGGCAGTTATATAGATAGTGCACTGGTCGATATTATTGCGATTGATGAGCAAACGCTGGAAGGTACTTATCAAAGTGAAGTTCTCGCGGCCGGTGCAGGTGACGATACCCTGATTGGCAACGCGGGCGATGATAGTTTACTCGGGAACCACGGCGACGACACGCTTGATGGCGGCCTTGGCGATGATCTGCTAATTGGCGGGAAAGGTGACGATACACTGACCGGAGGGCTTGGCTCTGATACCTTCGCGTTTTTAAGCGGCGATCAAGGGTCGGTCGGCGCAGAAGCAGTTGATCGCATTACTGAATTTGATGTGCAAAAAGATACACTGGCTCTCTCCGAGCTGCTGATTGATGAAGACCAAGCCGGAGAGAGCCTTGAAGACTATTTGACGCTTGAGGACAACGACCAGGGTGAAGCCACTTTATACATCGCCTCTGCGGGCGATAATCAAATCGACCAGCACGTGGTGTTTGAAAACCTCAGTGTGGCAGACATGGCTAGCGCATACGAAATTGATATGAGTGGCCTCAGCAGCCAAGAGCTAAGCGCTTCCGTGATAGATGCCATGATCCAACAAAACAAACTGATGACAGACTAATCGACACCTGACGCGTATATCTGATGCGTGGGAGTAAGTTTATGTTCTATTTTGCTTAACAAAGGGGCAGAATAGCGCCAAAACTTGCCAGAAGCATGATGGGAGTGATTTTGTTATCTGAGTTGAAAAATATCGCCCAACTGTTGGTCGAAAACAAACTATTGACCACCATTGGTGTTATCGTTTTTGTTAGCGTGATCCGCCGAATGATTTTACGTCATATTCGCGGCGACAGTAACTTCCTCAGTGAAGATCAACGCAAGTGGATCTCACGTACAAAAAACGGGGCATTTAGCCTGCTTTTACTGTTTTTGTTCTTATTTTGGAACACAGAAATTAGCGAGTTTGCCCTGTCGCTCACCGCCATTGCAGTCGCGGTGGTGGTGGCCTCCAAAGAGATCATCCTATGCTTTACCGGCTCAATTCAACGCGCCAGCTCACGGTCATTTCGTATCGGTGATTGGATTGAGGTCGGTAACTCTCGTGGCGAAGTGATCGAGCACAACTTAATGGCCACCAAAATTCAAGAGATTGATACCCACCATGGTCACTATTGCTATACCGGTAAAACAGCGACCTTACCGAATAGTCTGTTTTTCTCTACCACAGTGAAAAACCTGAACTTTATGAAGCGCTATGTCTATCACCATTTTCACTTGGTGATCCGGGGCGATATAAATTTATATCCCCATATTCCGGCGCTGCTGGCACGCATCGACGATCATAGCGAGGATTTTCTCGATATCGCTCGACGTTATAACCATGTGATTGAACGTCATGCGGGGGTGGATTTGCCTGGGCCTGAGCCTCATGTCTATTTGTCTCATACCGATACTGGCGAGCAACATGTCCACGTCCGCCTGTTCTGTCCGACCGAACGCGCCGCCGAACTCGAACAATTAATACGGGAAGACATTATGACGCTGTATTGCGAAAAGCTGCTCCCCGCAGCAGACGGCAAACTGAGCGAACAAACCGAGTTCACAGCGGCCGAAACGACCGCGCCTTCAACACCCGCTTGAGAGAATAAAGCGCTCGTGAGGATCACGCGCGCTATCAAGCGATCAACTGAGTGACAACGCATCACGTCCAAGTAAAACTCACAGTAAAAACAACGTCCCTAAGCCCAAGAAAGCGACAAAGCCGACGATGTCCGTCACTGTGGTTAAAATCACTGAGCCTGACAGTGCCGGATCAATCTTCAGCTTCTCTAATAACACTGGCACAAAAATCCCCGCCAATGCCGCACTGATGATATTGGCGACAATCGCAGCACCGATAACCGCACCAAGTCCCCAGCTTTCAAACCAGTAACCCGCAATGGCACCAATCACAAGCGCCCAAAGCACACCATTAAGCAGCCCCACTTTAAATTCCTTGCTCAAAAGAGGCTTTAGGTTAGCTTTAGAGATTTGCCCGAGCGCGAGGCCTCGCACGATCAGCGTCAAGGTTTGACTACCGGCGATCCCCCCCATGGATGCGACCACGGGCATGAGTACCGCCAGCGCGACAACCTGCTGCAACGTTGCTTCAAATAGACCGATAAACCATGACGCGAGAAAGGCTGTCATCAGGTTCACCCCAAGCCATAACGCACGGTTGCGCGCACTTTTCATTACCGGGGAGAATAAATCTTCATCTTCATCCAAGCCCGCTGTGGCCATAATTTGCGCTTCTGCCCGTTCCGCTTGCATCTCATAAGCCGTGCCCAAATCAAGTCGTCCAATCAACATATTACCGTCATCCAGCACGGGCAGTGCGATTTCTTCACTGCTCGCGACTGTGTCAGCGCTGGTATAAATATCATCACGTGCGTTCAAGCTGGGGAACTGTTCACGGACCAGCTCACTGATTTTTAGCACCCCGTCCGCGCCGAACAGCTTATGAATAGGGACAGCCCCGACCCAGATGCCTCGACTGTCGACAACGAAGACATGATCACAATATTTGGGCATCACACGGCGCAGTAAACGCAGTACCACATTGACTTTTGTTTTGGCGGGCACCACTAAGGGTTGATGATCACACCAATGCCCCACTTGGTTATCCGCATACTGTTGTGCCGAGGCATAGCGTTGCTTTTGCTCCGAGTCCATACGACCGAGCGCTTCTTCTAGCAGCGGTTCGGTCAACACATCTTGCAACTCCAACAAGGTGTCCGCGTCGAGATCAGCAAAAAGCGTATGGAGTTGTGCCTCATCAACGGCACGGATCACCGCCTCACCGGCGTCATCACGCATTTCCGCCAACACTGGCAGTTGTAACGAGGGAGAGAGTTGTTCCCAAAAGCCCACACGATCGTTGACGGGCAAGGCTTCCAACAACAGAGCGAGGCTATCCACACCGTGTGCTTGCTCTATCTCTTGTATCGTCTCGGGCGCATCTTGATCGACTTTTGATAGCAAATCGTCAATCACTTCTTGTCTATCACTCGTTTGCATGGTATTTCCTTCTCAACGGTCATCATGTGCACAGCAGTCCAGCGAACCGCCCCCGGCAGGGGCCCTCAGCTGTCTCCTATATGCGATGATAGTGCCGTTTCCAGTGTGCGATGGTTATCACATATCATCGCCGATTTTTCAGATTCTTACCACGAATAACCGCTATCACTTCTATGGTGAAAGCAAGGCAGAGCACTAACGAGTAATGATAACAATGCCGGTTCAATCAACGGAAAAAGTGTGTGTAGGTTGGCGTGAGTGGATTAGCCTCCCCGACCTCAATATTGCGCGTATAAAAGCCAAAATTGATACGGGCGCGCGGACTTCATGCTTACATACCTTCAAAATCGAAGAGTTTGAGAAAGGAGACGTCACCTGGGTTCGTTTTTGGATCCATCCTCACCAAGGCGATGACAAGCATGTGATTCAAGCAGAAGCGCCCGTGCTTGCGCGTCGTGTCGTGCGCGACTCTGGCGGGCATGAGCAACTTCGCTATGTGATTCAGACCACACTTAAAGCCGGTGAACTGTGTTATCCCATAGAGATGACACTCACCGCACGCGATAACATGCGCTTTCGTATGCTGTTAGGTCGTACCGCAATGACGGGAAACGTCATTGTCGATCCTATGCATTCATTTCTGCTTGGCAAATAAGAGCCCTAACCACAATGAAAATCGGTATCCTTTCCCGGAATAAAAACCTCTATTCCACTCGGCGCCTGATTGAAGCGTGCGAACAACGTGGCCATGAGTATAAAATTATTGACGCACTACGCTGTTATATGAGCATTAACTCGACACAACCGTCGATTCATCTCGCTGGCGAGGAGTTAGAGGGGTTTGACGCCATCATTCCGCGTATCGGCTCCTCAGTCACCTTTTATGGCTGTGCCGTATTGCGCCAGTTTGAAATGATGGGGGTTTTTCCTGTTAATGAGTCCGTGGCCATCACCCGCTCTAGAGACAAGCTAAGGTCAATGCAATTGCTGTCGCGCAAAGGCATAGGTATGCCGCATACTGGGTTTGCCAGCAAGCCGGGTGATGTGGGTGATTTGCTGGAAATGGTGGGCGGTGTCCCTGTGGTCGTCAAGCTGCTGGAAGGCACCCAAGGCATTGGTGTCGTCCTCGCCGAAACCAAAAAAGCAGCTGAAAGTGTGATTGAAGCCTTTATGGGCTTAAAAGCCGATATTTTGGTGCAGGAGTACATTAAAGAATCCAGCGGTGCTGATATTCGCTGCTTTGTGATTGGTGACAAGGTGATTGCGGCAATGAAACGTCAAGCCCAGCCAGGCGAGTTTCGCTCTAATTTACACCGCGGAGGCTCAGCATCCTTGGTTCGGATCACACCCGCAGAGCGACGCACAGCCATCGCAGCGGCCAAAGCTATGGGTCTCAATGTCGCCGGGGTTGATCTGCTGCGCTCAGAACGTGGCCCGCTTGTCATGGAAGTTAACTCCTCTCCAGGGCTAGAAGGCATTGAAAACGCGACCGGAAAAGATGTTGCTGGCATGGTCGTGGAATATATCGAAAAGAACGCTTACTCAAAAAGGACACGCACTCGTGGGAAGGGCTAAAAAAAACAAGGCCATCGAAATCGGTGGCGAGACCGTTAACCCAGGTGATCGTCTCAGCCTAGAGCTGGAAATCGCCAAGCTTTATACCCACGCACCGCTCAACGTGAGTATCGAGGTCCTTAACGGCAAATTATCGGGCCCCACACTGTTAATATGTGCGGCGATTCACGGCGATGAGCTCAATGGTATCGAAATTGTTCGCCAAATCATGGCCAGAACCGATACAAAAAAATTGCGCGGAACCATAATTGCGATTCCCGTTGTGAACGTGTTTGGGTTTATTCATAAATCTCGCTATCTACCAGATAGGCGAGACTTGAATCGCTCTTTTCCAGGTTCAGAACGTGGCTCTATTGCCGGGCGCATGGCGTATCAGCTTTTTAATGAAGTGATCAGTCAATGCACCCACGTGATCGATCTCCATACCGCCGCCATCCACCGCACCAATCTACCGCAGATCAGAGTCAACCTGGAGAATCAAGAGGCGGCGGCGATGGCGACTGCATTTTCCGCCCCTGTGGTTGTCGACGCCGCATTAAGAGACGGATCCTTACGCGCAGAGGCAGAAGCGATTGGCATTCCGGTGATCACCTATGAGGCCGGCGAAGCACTACGCTTTGAGCCTTACGCCATTAACGCAGGTGTTAGGGGGATCATACGCGTGATGCGCCACTTAGGCATGCTGCGTCAATCGCGGCGGAAATTACCGTACAAACCTGTCACAGCCAGAACAAGCCGTTGGGTACGTGCCGATGCAGATGGCATATTCCGCAGCCATATTGCCCTGGGTGAGATGGTCTCCAAGCAACAAGTCATCGGTATCATTTCTGATCCAGCAGGCAGTCAAGAGGTCGAGGTCATCGCTCCCCAGAGCGGCATCCTCATTGGGCAGCAAACACTGCCCGTGGTCAATGAAGGTGACGCTATCTTCCATATTGCTTTTTTCTCACAGTCTGATGATTTGATTGAACAACACTTGGAAGGTTATCGAGATCAAGTCAAAGACGACCAAGATGATGAGCTAAAATGGGGAATTGGCACCCTATCAACATGATCGCGTCACGAGAAACAAACCGTACTACTTGCATCGAGCCATAAGATTCATAACACTACGCGTTTTGTAGCACGGGCAGCCGCCCGTTCAATAAGAGGAACGACATCATGCTGACATGGCAAGACATCGTCGCTCGCAGTGAAAACGGTAATCTCACGCCGCCGTCGCGGGTTGAGAAAACAGACCAAGAGTGGCAAGCACAGCTCAGTGAAGAGACCTTTCGTGTTACCCGCCAAAAAGGCACAGAGCGCGCGTTTAGCTCAGGGATGTGCACGCTCTTTGAACCAGGGCGTTATGGATGTACATGCTGCGGCACCTTGCTGTTTGATGCGCATGAAAAGTTTGATTCGGGGACAGGCTGGCCGTCGTTTACGCAACCTGCGCAAGATGATGCCATCGCCTATCATAAAGATGGCAGCCACGGAATGACGCGAATTGAAACCACCTGTGCCACCTGTGACGCTCACCTTGGCCATGTATTCCCAGATGGCCCCGAGCCATCTGGCTTACGCTTTTGTATGAACGCCGTCGCGTTGAAAAAGCTCGATTAACCGTACCTTCCCCACTAAAAAAGCAGAGTCTAACCGCGGCTCTGCTACACTTAGCCATAAGCGAACTGCCACTATCAACCACTTTTCCATCCTATTGCATCGCACGACGCAGAGGTGACATGCTACTGGGGAGTTCTTTACCTGCCGCTCGCCACATATTGTTGTGGAGCCTCATTTACGGGGCGATCGTCTGGCTGGATATGCGTTATTTATCCGCGATACTCGATATCAATACGGTCACCTTACTCAATATTTCCAGTGGCCTAGCCGTGGTATTGTTCCGGCATCTAGGGCTGGGTTTACTGCTCCCTCTTATCTTGGCCGGTTCGTTGGGTCATGGCCTGGCGGCGGTTACGCGGATCGAATCGCTGCATCTCGCTACTGGTCTGTTTTTTGGTATATTTCTGACCCTCACCTCCGCATTATCCGCTTGGCTATGGCAGAAATACTATCCACATTGCCTGGATACCGTGCGGGCTCTTTTTCGATTTGTGCTCGTCGGATGCCTGTTACCCGCGATAGCAATGATGGCCATTGTCGCCATTCCTCTTTATATCGATGAGCAGTTAGTTCATGGGCGCCTACAATTCTTAACCATTGAATTTACCATGACTTACACCACATCAACGCTACTCTGGGTAAGCTTGTACACGGCTTGGCAAAGGCAGGGGTGTGACTGGCCAACACTCCGTTGGCAAAACGTAGCCTACGTCGCTGCCATTATGGCACTGACACTCATCAGCTTTTCCGTGTTTCCAGGCGCTATTTATATTGAGCTTGCTTTGCTGATTTATATCGCGTTCTCCGGCCATTGGCGTACGCTACTGGTTGGCCTTTGCGGCTTAATCATCGTGTCTATCTTAAGGGTACCATTCGATATGGGGGCATTCGCGATCCCTGACCTCTATGACGGCGTGTTAGCACTGCTTATTTTTATCTTCACCACCGTACTGGCCAGCATCAGTATTTCTATCCAAGTGATGGAATATAAAAATGCCGTTGCGGCAAGAGACAGCTGGCAACGAAAAGCCAGCCTGGATCCACTGACTGGCACCGTTAATCGCTACGGCCTATTGCCTGAATTAGCGATTGAGTACGAACGATCTCGGCGAGCGCGATACACCTATACGGTCGCCGTCATCGATGTCGATAACTTTAAGCAATTTAACGATACATACGGTCACTCCGCCGGCGATCGCGTCTTGCAAGATGTTGCTGCTGAGATAACACGCGCCGTTCGCCAAACCGACTTGGTGGCTCGATATGGAGGGGAAGAATTTGTGATTATCTTTCGCAATACTGACAGCCACGATGCGTACTACGTGGCCGAGCGTATTCGCCAACGTATTGCGACGAATACCTCACAGTTTGATAACCAATCGCTCACCTATACAGTCAGCTGTGGCTTATCCGAAAGCTGCCCAAACG
Source organism: Salinivibrio kushneri (assembly GCF_005280275.1). Taxonomy (NCBI): domain Bacteria; kingdom Pseudomonadati; phylum Pseudomonadota; class Gammaproteobacteria; order Vibrionales; family Vibrionaceae; genus Salinivibrio; species Salinivibrio kushneri. Next base: position 465,376 of record NZ_CP040022.1, on the reverse strand, counting down.
ATAGCCATCCTGAGCAGGTATTTGATCGCGCTGATGATCACCTATATACCGCCAAAAGCCTTGGGCGCAATCGTGTGGTGGTTGCGCCCAAGGAGGACCCGTGAAGCGCATTACTCGGCGATGCCGCCTTTAGTGAGCTTGGTTGGATCAAGCAGCTGCGAAAGCTTCTCTCGACCCAGATCGGTCTCTTCTTCGGCAACGTCGAGAATCGGGCGTCCTTGTTGATACGCTTTTTTAGCGATTTCAGCCGCTTTCAAGTACCCAACAACAGGGTTGAGGGCGGTGACCAAGATAGGGTTACGAGACAACGCAGCTTGCAGGTTATCTTCTCTCACTTTAAAGCTGCGAATCGCTTTATCGGCAAGCAGTCGGCTTGCGCCAGCGAGCAAGTTGATACTTTGCAACACATTCGCGGCAATCACTGGCAGCATCACGTTCAGCTCAAAATTCCCCGACTGACCCGCCACCGTCACCGTGGTGTCATTGCCCATCACCTGCGCAGACACCATCGCCGCCGACTCGGGAATAACGGGGTTGACCTTGCCTGGCATAATTGACGATCCTGGTTGCAACCCTTCCAGCTCGATCTCACCGAGTCCCGCAAGTGGCCCCGAGTTCATCCAGCGCAAATCATTGCTTAGTTTCATGGTTGCCACCGCGGTGGTTTTTAATTGACCATGAAGGGCCACCAGCGCATCTTGGCTGCCAATGGCAAAGAATGGGTTCTCACTGGCCGTAAAACCCGTCTTGCTCAGCGCGGCTACCGCTTCGGCAAAACGCTCAGCAAACAATGGGTGAGCATTGATCCCTGTGCCGACCGCTGTCCCTCCCTGCGCCAACGCGCGTACCGGCGACAAACTTTGGGTAATTTGTACCATGGCATGTTCAATTTGCTGCGACCAGGCATCCAGTTCTTGCGCCATGGTAACTGGCATGGCGTCCATTAAATGGGTACGCCCGGTTTTGACAATATCGCCAACGGACTGTTTCTTTTCATGCAAGGCATCACGCAAATGAGCCAGAGCAGGCAGCAGTTTTTGCTCGCAGCCTAACGTGGTACTGATCTGAATGGCCGTTGGCACGGCGTCATTGCTGCTTTGGCTCATGTTGACATGATCGTTGGGGCTAACCATCTCACCGGATTTTTCTGAGGCTAAGGTAGCAAGTACCTCGTTCATATTCATATTCGAACTGGTGCCCGACCCGGTTTGAAACACATCAACAGGAAACTGATCCAAGTGATTACCCGCCATGATTTCTTGTGCGCTCTCACAAATGGCGTCGGCAATCTTACGCTCTAACAACCCCAGTGACTCATTTGCTTGTGCCGCACCGTATTTCACCATCGCCAGTGCGCGAATAAAGTCTTCGGGCATGGTCTGATCACTGACCGCAAAGTTATTCACCGCACGTTGCGTTTGTGCCTGATACAAAGCCTGCTCAGGCACTTCAACGTCACCCATACTGTCTGTTTCAATACGTGTTTTCGCCATGATCATATCCTTTTATGTCGCCATGCCATTTCGATAATGGTTATCATTAACACATTAAAGTAGCTAAATGAAGTCAGTCACTGCATCTGTTGATAAAAAATCCGTGCCTCTTCGTCGTGCATCTCCTAGTATGGCGTCATTGTCACCCATAACGAGCAACATCATGCAAGACGAAACCAGTACCAGTATCGCTAACTTGATAGAAGTGGTTGAGAACCAGATTGCCGACCAAGAGCCTAAAAAGGTAGCAGAAACCTTGATGCGCCTACGTATGACCGGCTATTCACGCGATGAAGCTATCGAGTACATTGCCTGTGCATTAATGGTTGAGATCTACGACGTCAGCAATCACAACGGACAATTTACCCTGTCCCGCTATGAAGCCAACTTGGATACCCTGCCAGACATGCCATGGGCCGATGAAATTAATTTGGATATCGGTGAGTAACGCCTTCAGTTAAGCAATTACCCTAAAAGCCGCTCAGCGCGGCTTTAATTTTTAGAGTGGATAGACTTTCTCAAACTCTTCAAGCACCACATCCGAGTGCTCATCAAAATGCAGGCCGTGTGTTTTGGCGTATTGGGAGAAGTATCCCCAATGCGCTTCGTGCCAACACTGGTAAGAACCATCGCCCTCCCCTTCTCGTGCCGCAAATTCGGCGCTGACTTGGTTAAATGGGCAATAACTCACTTTAGTGGTTTTCACAATACAAACGGGCCGTTGGTGACCATTTAGCACGATTTTGTATTGACCTTTCTGCGGGGCCACCGCATTTTTCTCTTCCAAAGAGCTGCGCAACCGGCAGTGCGCTTTCTTTTTATTCAAGCTCACCAAGGTCGCGACTTCATTCGCTCTCACCGTATGATGGCTTAAGGTGTCCACCACCACGTACTCATCGGCTGGCCGTTGGTCCGAGGGAAGGGTCGCAAGATATTGATGCCAAAAGGCGTTTTGTTCTTCAGTCATGGGTCTCGCCTTGATTCTTATTGGTTTCTTTTTAAATGATTTCTTTATGAACAGTTTCTTGGACAACACTAACAACGGTGATCATAACGTGCAGACGCGCATTCGCCTATGCGCTGGCTAACGTTTCTAAGTTGCTTTGTGAATAAATTACACTTAAACATCAATCAAAGCCAATTTAAACCCAAAAAAAGCGGCCCTTTTGGCCGCTTGAGAGAATCATTCACCTTAATCGCTAATAAATGGCAATAAGGCTTGGTGTAGCCGATCAATTTCATCAACCGTGTTGTAATGCATCATACCGATGCGGATCACACCGCCCTTGTCTAAAACATCAAGCTGTTCACACAAGCCTTGCGCATAAAAGTGGCCGTTCCAGACACAAAAATTTTGCGCGCCGAGTGCTTGCGCAACCTCAGCTGGCTCAACTCCCTCTATACGTATCGCAAAGGTAGGGGTACGTTTATCGAGCAGATGATCGTCAGTAATGCCATAGATACGTACTTTGGGATAAGCGCGCATCAACTGAATAAAATGAGCAGACAGGGCCCGCTCATGTGCTTGATACTGCGCAAAGCTTGCCGCTAGTCTTTCTCGTAGTGAAGACGTTGGATCGCCCCATTGTGCAAGATACTCAACCGCGGCGATAAAGCCCGCAATGGCTTCAAAGCTTTGCGTGCCCGTTTCGAACCGGCCAGGGCCTTGATTAGTGGCAGGTTCTACTTTGTACGGTTTTAATGTCTGTACCCACTCAGGCGCGACATACACAAAACCAACATGGGGCCCAAAAAACTTATACGCCGAACAGGCAAGAAAGTCGCATCCGAGCGCTTGTACATCCACCAAGTGATGGGGCGCGTAATGCACCGCATCGACATACACTTTGGCGCCCACTTTTTTCGCCATCTCGACCACTTTTGCCACATCGACCAAACTGCCTGTGGTGTTTGAGGCGAGTGTCACCGCAACCAACTTGGTTTTATCGGTCATTAGGCTGGCAAGATGTGCCATATCGATAGAATACGTCGACTCGTCAACACGTACTTGTTTCACCGTCGCACCCTTATCGTGCGCCGCTTGCTGCCAGCTAGACACGTTTGAATAGTGGTCTAACGCGGAGACAATCACCTCGTCCCCCGCCTGCCATTCGCGACTGATTGCGCGGCTCAACGAGAAAGTCAAGGTGGTCATATTAGGCCCGAATACCATGCTTTCTGACGATGAGGCATTCACAAAGGCGGCCGCGACGTCACGTGCCCGCTGCATCAGTTCGGTGGTATAACGACCAGAGAAAAACTGGCCACCAAGGTTGGCGTTGTAGTGCCCTAGATAATCCACCATGGCATCAAGCACCGCACTCGGCACTTGCGCGCCGCCCGGACCATCAAAAAATGCAACGGGTTGACCGTTAATCAATTGCGCAAGCGCGGGAAAGTGTCCCCGAACAGCATGAGGTGAAAAGCCTGCTGGTGTCATCGTTACTTCCTTGTTGCTGTGAGTACAAATACATCCATCGTGCCCGGTTTCTGGTTATCCACGGGCGTAATTGGCTCAGCGTAATGCCACAGTGTACGGTCATCAAGTGCTGCCATTTGTCCCGGTGCCAGCGGCAAACTAAACAGCGGGGCGCTTGTTTTATGACTAAATACCTGAAAGTCACCGCCATCAATATTATCGCGGCCAATGCTCACAATGGCGATATGATCGAAGCCATCTTGGTGAACCCCCTCTGGGGCGACTTGTACCGACTGATTATCCGCCTGAATACGAATTTGGTGGATTTCAATATCGTTACCGTCGCTTAACTGATACATATCGCGGAAAGTGCGACACATGGCATGAAAGCCAGGCTTTTGCACGGTTTCTGATTCAATATCTTCAAATGTCCTCGCCACATCGCCTTGGAACTCGTTGATATCCGAGGTTTGCATAAACGGCCGTGGTGGTAGTTTTTCGACACCTTCATTGAAAACATGAACCACCGAGTAACGACGAAGTCGATAGCCGCCGTCTGCATGTGAAGTGCCGGGGAGATTATCAAACGAGGGTTGAAGCTGCTTGATGTCGTTATCATCCAGTTGATTGAGCTGCATGAGTAGTGAAGACGTAGTCATGGCGTTCTCCTTTTATCCGTACCGAAGCACGCATTGATGCCAGGGCCATTGCCAAGCACAATATTAACAAATGCGTTACATGTTATGTTTAACTAAATCCCCTACCATTTCCAGTTTCGACCCTAGATTTGTCGAGTTTAAAACCATCAATCAGAATGATTACCTACTAATAACCCTTAAGCCATTGAAAACCTCCAACCCAAAAGTTAACAATTAGTAAACATTAGCATTAACCACCAATTAAAAGGCAATGATCAATATTTTAAGTCGCACTATCGGCAGTTTACTGTCACGAAAAGTTGCCATATCCGATAAAACAGGATCTTATAGATAACGTTTTCGCGTGATTGCGACGGTCTATATCCGTTTTATCGCAAACGTCTAAACACATAATTCGCGCTATACTGATGAGATAGGCTCTGCAACGAGGGGAAATAATATGGCACGTCTTGCCATTCGGTGTTCATGTGGGCAAATGACAGGCGAGATCATTGATGCACAGCAAAGCCAACGTTGTGTGTGCTTTTGCAGTGATTGCCAGGCCTATGCGCAAACACTGGGCTACTATACTGAACTCGAGCCAGGCGGCGGCACAGAAGTGCTACAAATTACGCCATCGCAGCTCCGCATTTATCGCGGCCGAGATCAATTAACCTGTTTGAGACTGAGCGAACGAGGTCTATACCGCTGGTATACCCATTGTTGTCAAACGCCTATCGCCAATACCATTCATGCCGATATTCCTTTTGTTGGCGTGGTGAGTGCTTGCTATCAGATTGAAGGCGATAATGAAGAAGAAATCGGCCCGGTTCGCTGGTATGTGCAAGGACAAGATGCTCGCTCAACGCCTACAGCAAACAAGGTTCACGCAAGATTTCCATTGCGCCTGATGGTTATCACTGCCGTAAAGGGCTTGTGGGCACGGCTACTGGGTAAACATCGTCCGAATGTCTTTTTTGACCGTGAAGGGCGTCCGCGTGGTCTGATTCATCATGTGGAGCAATCAGCCCCCTCATCGAGAAGGAAACAGCCTCTGCCGTGACAAGATAAGGTAAGACCGATGGGAGTGATAGGTTGTAGCGTGATAACAACGCTTTAACTTCATCATCAGCCCATTTACAATAGAGCTGTAAAATCAAGCAATCCCCCGAGCGAGGCGACAGCCTTCTAGGCAAGGTCGCCTCTCTTATTCACAATAACGGACAAGGGGAGGCATCCGTGAGCAACCCATCTCAACACCCAGATAGTTTCAACACCCGACGTACTCTACATGTCAACGGTGAAACCTACGACTACTATCGCCTGGACGCACTGTCCGATAATTTCGAGATCAGTCGTTTACCCTACTGCTTAAAAGTCCTGCTAGAGAACTTGCTACGTAAAGAAGATGGCAAGAATGTCTCCGCAGACGATATTCGTACGCTTTGCCAATGGCAAGCCGATAAAGCTGGGCAAGATCAGGTAAACTTCACGCCTGCTCGTGTCGTGCTTCAAGACTTCACTGGCGTACCTGCGGTGGTTGATTTAGCGGCGATGCGTGCCGCCATGCGCGAATTGAAAGGAGATCCAGCCAAAATCAACCCGCTTGGTGCGGTTGATCTTGTCATCGACCACTCGGTCATGGTGGATGACTACGGCAACCCTGATTCCTTGCAGAAAAACACCGAGATTGAGTTTGAGCGTAACAGCGAGCGCTACCAGTTTTTGCGCTGGGGTCAACAAGCCTTCTCTAACTTCCGCGTAGTGCCACCTGGCACTGGGATTGTGCACCAAGTAAACCTTGAGTATTTAGCCCCGGGTGTACTGGTGGAAGAGCAAGGCGGCAACAAGTTAGCCATGCCAGATACCCTGGTAGGTACAGACTCACATACCACCATGATCAACGGTTTAGGCGTGCTCGGTTGGGGCGTGGGGGGGATCGAAGCAGAAGCGGCGATGCTCGGCCAGCCTATCACCATGCTGATCCCAGAAGTGGTTGGTTTTGAGCTAAAAGGTGAGCTGCCTGCTTCCGCTACCGCCACTGATTTAGTACTCACCGTCACCCAGATGCTACGTGAACGCGGTGTGGTGGGTAAATTTGTTGAGTTTTATGGCCCCGGGCTCGCCAAATTACCGCTGGCTGACCGTGCGACCATTGCCAATATGGCGCCCGAGTATGGTGCAACCTGTGGCATCTTCCCGATTGATAATGAAACCCTCAACTATATGCGCCTGACAGGCCGCACTGATGAGCAAATCACACTGGTCGAAACCTACGCCAAAGCACAAGGTCTGTGGCGTGATGACGACGCACCCGTTGCCGATTACAGTGACACACTCCATCTCGACCTCGGCGATGTGGTTCCAAGTCTTGCTGGCCCCAAACGCCCACAGGACAGAATTGCATTAACCGACGCCAAAGCCCAGTTCGATCAGCTGTTGGAAAAAGAGCAAGCGGCAGCAAATAACCTGATCGCCAGTTTTGCCAGTGAAGGCGGACAAACCGCGGTCGATAATCCTAGCCTTCGCGAACAAGGTAAAGTGGAGGTCGACTATAACGGTGAGCGATTTACGCTTGAGCATGGGGCCGTTGTGATTGCGGCAATCACCTCCTGCACCAACACCTCGAACCCGGCCGTATTGGTGGCTGCAGGGTTGGTGGCACAAAAAGCACGTGAGCGAGGCTTAAACACCAAGCCTTGGGTGAAAACCTCTCTCGCACCTGGTTCTCAGGTGGTGCCTGCCTATCTAGAAAATGTTGGCCTACTTGAACCACTTGCCGAACTTGGCTTTAACATTGTTGGCTTTGGCTGTACCACCTGTATTGGTAACTCAGGGCCGCTACCTGAGCCTATCACTGAAGCCATTCGCTCGGCGGATCTGCTTGCGACCAGCGTGCTTTCCGGTAATCGCAACTTTGAAGGCCGTATTCACCAAGATGTGAAAGCCAACTATCTCGCCTCACCCCCGTTAGTGGTGGCCTATGCACTGGCGGGTAATATGAATGTCGATGTCCTTAAGGAGCCATTAGGACAAGATGAAAACGGTAAGCCTGTTTACCTCAAAGACATTTGGCCAACCCCGCAGGAAGTGGCGCAAACTATCCAATCCGCAATGACGGAAGGGCTGTACCAAGACAAATACGCGGATGTGTTTGCCGGCACAGACGCATGGCGTAAACTGCCGGTGCCTGAAGATGAGATTTATTCATGGCCTGACTCCACTTACGTTAAAAAACCAACCTACTTTGACGGCATGACCATGGCACTGCCGGAAATGAAACCGATTAAAGGCGCACGCTGTGTGGTCAAAGTCGGTGATTCGATCACGACCGACCACATCTCACCCGCCGGCGCAATTAAGCCAGATAGTCCAGCGGGCGAGTATTTGAAATCTAAAGGCGTTGAGCCAAAAGATTTCAACAGCTACGGCTCACGCCGAGGCAACCACGAGGTGATGGTACGTGGCACCTTTGCCAACGTGCGCTTGAAAAACCAAATGGCGCCGGGCACCGAGGGCGGTATGACTACCTATTTGCCCACCAATGAGCAAATGAGCATCTATGAAGCGGCCCAACGCTATCAAAAAGATAATACGCCATTAGTCGTGCTTGCGGGTAAAGAGTACGGGACAGGGTCGAGCCGTGACTGGGCCGCCAAGGGTACCAACTTGCTGGGTATCAAAGCCGTCATTGCTGAAAGCTTCGAGCGTATTCACCGCTCTAACTTAGTAGGCTTTGGCGTGTTGCCACTACAATTTAAAGAGGGTGATTCCGTCGAATCACTTGGGTTGGATGGGACAGAAGTGTTCGACTTTGACGAGATCAAGGGCGAACCCTCTACCCTCAAGGTACGTGCAGTTCGGGATGATAAAACCATGGAGTTTGACGTCAACGTCCGCATCGATACAGCCGTTGAATGGGATTACTACCGCCATGGCGGCATTCTCCACTACGTGCTGCGCCAACTCGCTAGCTAATACTGGCACCAATACCCAAAAGGCCCCGCGGGGCCTTTTTTATTGCGTCGCCATCATGGTTTCAAACGCGTCGATCACCTGCTGAGTGTCGATGGCGGCCATCACATGATCGCCTTTCACCCGTGTGCTCCATGCTAGCTGCTCAACGGGCTTGCCATGTTGCTGTTCAGCAAAAGTTTCGTAAACACTGACCACATCCGCGAGATTATTATAAGGGCCGGTGCGCTTCGGGTTGCTATGGCCATAAAGGCCTAAGACGGGCGTGCCTTGTGTGGTTGCCATGTGCGCGGGGCCGGAGTCGGGGGCCAGCACCGCATCGGCGCACGCGAGCACCGCAGCCAATTGTTTGAGACTGGTTTGTCCCACCAAGTTAACCAGTGGTACGTTGGCGTCGGCAATAATGCGCGCGGCCAGCGTTTTTTCACGCTCGGCCGGTGAACCACAGAGGGCCACCTGATACCCTTTACCGACCACGTAGTCGGCGAATTCAGCGTAGCGCTCTGGCAGCCAGTTGCGCTCATCTTTACTCGCGGCAGGACTGATCACGACAGTAGGCTTGTCACCCAGTTGCGCGTTGGCAAAGGCATGATCGTCTTCAGAAAGTGGTAGTTGCCACTGCGGCGGCGTAACCGGCACGCCCAAGTATTGAGTAAAGGCGAAAAAGCTGTCTAACACATGGCACGACTGGGTGTCGGGGATCCGTTTATTGGTAAACAGCCACTGCCCCTCTTTCGCTCGGTGACGATGAAACCCCACGCGATGGCGCGCGCCGATCCCCACAGTCAATAAGCTAGCGCGTAAAGCAAGCTGCATATGCACTAGCGCATCAAACCGGCGCCCTTTCAGCTGCTGCCAGACGTGACGCATGCCTGCCAAGCCTGCCTTTTTGTCAAACACCACCAGCTCCACTCCTTCAAGCCCGGCTAAAAGCTGTGCTTCGACTTTACCAACCACCCAAGTGATCTGCGTCTGTGGCCAATGACGCTGCACGGCTTGAATCGCTGCCACCGCATGGCAAACATCGCCAATCGCAGACAGGCGTAAAAAACACAGGGAGCGTGGGGCGTGAGTAAACAGAGGCATAACAAATTCCAATTAAGTTATCGCGCCGATTATGCAGTTGGCTCGGTTAAATGTAAAATGCCAGCCTATCAATCAAATTGTTACGAGAATGTATTTATGGGCGCTAATACATCCCCCTCAGAAAAGCCGCGAGGGATCATACGTATCATTAAAGCCACCGGCTATTCTTGGGCTGGATTAAAAGCGGCATATCACCATGAAGCGGCGATCCGTCAAGAAGTTGTATTATTGGCTGCGGCGCTAGTCGTATTACTCTGGCTGCAATTACCGCTGACGGAATCCTTGATGATGTTCGGCGTCATTGTGTTAGTGATTATCGTCGAATTACTTAACTCCGCCATTGAAGCCGTGGTCGACAGAGTGGGTGAAGAGCGTCATGAGCTAAGTGGCAGAGCCAAAGATATTGGTTCTGCGGCGGTATTTGTCAGTTTGCTTTTGGCGGGTGTAGTCTGGCTTGCCACCCTTTGGCATCACTTCGGCATGCCACTTATTCAGTCATACACCTAAATACACAACCCGGCAACGCGCCCAATACGTTGCCGATTGATTCACTCAACTGTGATGAGAAACCATGTCTTTTAAATCGCGACTTCAAACACATAGCTGGTTTATTGCCATTAACGCCCTTGTATTGATGGCAATAGCCAGCCGCTATTTTGCGTTTCTACCGAGTTTTCCCACTGAGCCACTTGGCATCACCTTTATCGTGGTCAGTATCTTTAGCCAAATGGCCTTACTCGCCGCCATTGTTGGCTTGGTGACACTTCCACTTTTACTCCTGCCAACCAAGTTGCGCCAACCATTGCTCGCCTTGATTGCCTCGGTGGGTGTGATCACGCTTTTCATTGATACCATCGTGTTTGCCCAATACCGATTCCATATTAATGCTATGGTGCTGGATCTGATCCTCGCCGGACAGATCGTTAGCTTCCCGCTCATTACTTGGCTGATGGTGATCGGGGGCGTGATTGCCTGCCTCGCGGCGCAATGGGGATTGCTCACTGGGTTGTCGCGGACACGTTTTTCCCAGCAGCGCAAAGTCGGCAAAAAATTCGCGCTGCTCACGTTTCTGACCTTGCTCGCCACCCACGGGATTCATATTTGGGCCGCGGCCTACGCGTACCAACCCGTGACAACGGTGAAACGTTATTTGCCACTTTTCTATCCAGCCACCGCCAACAGCATGATGCGCAAAAACGGCTGGATTGATGAACAAGCTCTAGCGCGCCAAAAAGCCATGGATGTGGATCGCGAAGCCGATCTTAACTATCCCCTTTCACCGCTGAACACGACCGAGGTTGAGCAACCGGTGAATATCATGTTTTTGGTGGTTGACTCATGGCGCGCAGATACCTTCAATGCCGACAACACGCCCAACCTTTGGGCACTGGCGCAAGATGGCCGTACCTATTCACATCATCTCGCGACGGGGAACGCCACTCGAACCGGCATTTTTGGCCTGTTTTATGGCATGCCTGGCACCTATTGGCACAGCTTTCTTGCCAATCAACAATCACCGATGCTGATGGATCGCCTACAGGCGCTCGATTATCAACTGGGTGTGTTCACCGCGACACAATTGGAAAAGCCGGAATTCAATCAAACCGTATTTGCTAAGGTGTCCGATTTACGTAACGGCTCTGAGGGCGACTCTCCCGCCGAGCTAGACGCGGATCTCACCCAAGATTGGATCCGTTGGCACCAGCAGCGTGACCCCAATCGTCCCACCTTCTCGTTTTTATTTTACGATGCGCCACATGGCTATGATTTTCCTGCGGACTTTACCCCCAAGTATCAGCCGATGTTGGATGAAATTAACTACCTCAAGTTGGACAACGAGACAGATCCGACACCGTTTTTTAATCGCTACAAGACCAGCGTACGTTACGTTGATAGCTTGGTGGCCAAAGTGGTTGAGGAGCTAAAACAAAGCGGAGAATTCGACAATACTCTGCTGGTGCTCACTGGCGATCATGGACAAGAGATGAATGACAACCAACTGAATTTTTGGGGCCACAACAGCAATTTTACTGACCCACAAATTCACGTGCCTTTCGCGATGATAGGCCCCGGCATCAATGCCAAACAGGTCGATACTGGCAAGCGGCTGACCAGCCACCAAGATGTAGCGCCCACCCTGATGAAGCATTATTTGGGCGTCACGTCCGATCCAGCCAGCTACGCAATCGGTCATGACTTGCTTGCACCCAACCCCGGTCAAGATTGGGTGTTATCGTCAAACTATAGCGGCTATGCGTTAGTCACCGACGATACTATTTTAGAAGTGGGTGCAGGGGGGCAATATCAATACATGGATAATACCAATCGACCCATAGAAAACGCGTCACCTGACTTTGCGCAAATGGAAAAAGCCCTCGAGCAAATTAGCCGTTTCCGCTAGTCCACTGTTTGCGCGTGACCCCCATTCGCGAGCCTCTGTCTTCCAGAGGCTCATCTATCCGTTTTTGCAGGCTAGACCCAGTCAAAAAACTGCACAAACGCTTGCCATTGCGCCGATGCATCCGCCAGCCTCGCCGGATAAAAACGCACGGCCTGACCGGGTCGCGTTTGCGCCAACATGCTCAAGCTGGCACGAGTTAAACAGCCAAGCTTAGGATAACCACCGAGTGTTTGCCGATCGTTGAGTAATACAATCGGCTGACCGTCAGGGGGCACTTGCACGGCCCCGAGCGCAATGCCTTCGGAGACAATACCCGGTTGCTTGCTCACGACGCTCGGTCCATTGAGCCGCACGCCCATACGATCACTGCGCTGATCGACCGTGTATTCGCCATCAAAAAATGCCGTTAGCGCCTCGGCGCTGAAGCTATCAAACTGATACCCCGGCACAAGCGCCAGTGGAGTCAGGGCATTGTAGTCAGGAATAAAACGTGTCGGTACACCGCGCCCCCTCGGCAACAGCGCATGCGGTCGGTAAGGCAATACATCTCCTTTGGTGAGCGCCATGCCTCCCGCCTGTTCACCTAATCCGGAATGCAGGCCGCCGAGTTGATTGCGCATCACCGTCGCCGCACTGCCAAATGCGCCATCGACCGTCCACCCGCCACGCACCGCGAGATAGGCCCGCAAGCCACGGCGCGCGTAGCGTAAACGCAATTCATCTCCCGCATTTAGCGTCAAGGTCTGCCACATACCCACGCGCTGACCATTAATACAAGGTTGCATGTCTGCGCCGGTAATAGCGATCGAAATAGCTTGCTCAGCACGAAAACGTGCTTGGCCCATGGTTATCTCGACCAGCGGCGTCTTTGCGGGGTTATCGAGTAAATAATTCGCCCAAGCAAATGCGTGGCAATCGACCGGCCCGCCTTGGCTTAAGCCAAGCTGGCCCACCCCATAGCGCCCTGTGTCTTGCACCAAACTCAATACGCCGGGATCAAGCACCGTTAATCCTGCCACCATTGACCTCCTGCCGCGCGGTAATCAGACTCTGACATCGGCTCAAAACGGACGGTATCACCTACATCAAACGGCATCATGGGCGATTGACGGGGATTGAATAGCTCCTTGGGGCAGTTACCAATAATTTGCCAGCCTGCGGGTGACGCTGCCGGATACACCGCGGTTTGCTGTTGTGCAATGCCCACACTGCCGGCAGGGATCTGATGACGAGGCGTGGTATGACGGGGCATAGCTATCGTCTCATCCACCGACGCAAGAAAGGCAAAGCCGGGCGCGAAACCAATCGCACAAACGGTGTAAGTATGTTGACTGTGTCGCGCAATCACCTCTTGCTCACTCACGCCAGCAAACTCGGCGACCGCAGCCAGATCGGGCCCAACCGAGGGGTGATAATACACCGGCAACGTCACCTGTTTTCCGCTCCCTGAGTCACGGGTGACTCGCAGTGAGTCGCCTTGATTCATCACCCACGTTTTCAATCCTTCTGGTGAGAGTAAGCGAACATTCACTTCCACCAGAACGCTGGTGTAGGCGGGAATTAACTCAACCACACCACGACCAAAATGTTGCTGGATTCGCTCACATAGCGCAGATAACTGTGGGACTAAGGCAAGATCGATCTTATTGCCCAACCGGATCATTACCGTGGTTTCACTGACCTGCTCAACCCTGAGTGTCATGGTGTTAAGGCCTTTCTGAGTTGTTTTATCGCCTCGACCGATTGTGGGTTATCGCCATGCACACACACCGTATCCGGCGCAAGCGAGAGCGTTTGTCCCTCAAGGGTTGTCACCGAGCCATGCTGAGATAACTGCAACACTTGGGCAATCATCGCGTTGGCGTCATCTAACACAGCGCCCGGTCGACTGCGCGGCGCCAATTGTCCTGACGCCAGATAGGCTCTATCGGCAAAGGCCTCAAAAATCAGCGGTACACCGGCTTGTTGGGCAAGCTGGCGATGCGGACGGTTATCAGGCAGTGCCAGTACCATTAATGGTGTATTGGGCAGCGTATCAGCCACCGCAGCCAACACCGCTTCAAAGCAATCATTGTCCACCATCATGGTGTTATACAGCGCACCATGGGGCTTCACATAATCAAGGCTCGCATTAAAGTGTGCACAGATCCCTTGTAATGCGCCGATTTGATAGCGAACGAGGTGACTAATTTGTGCTGGGGTATGATCAATATGACGACGGCCAAAGCCCTGCTTATCGGCGTAGCCGGGATGAGCACCAATACTCACATTGTGCTGTACTGCGAGTGCCACCGTGGCCGCCATCACATCAGGATCAGAGGCATGAAAACCACACGCAATATTAGCCATATCAATCCACGGCATTAGCGTGCTATCCATTCCCATTGTCCACGCACCAAAGCTTTCACCCATGTCTGCGTTTAGTTTCATCATTCCCTCGATTTCAATGACTTTGCTTTACCTTACGGCTTTTTAACCCACGGATAAACCAACAAAATCGTCAGGGTGTGAGGCTTGTGTCGTACTCATAAGACTGATAGCTTAAACCACTATGAAAACGGTATCTGCTACACAAACTCTATTGATTTTTCGCACCCAGTGGTGGCGCGCGCTTTAGCGTGCCATTGAGTCTGGGTATTCATTGGCCGCCGGTAGGCAGTCAATGAATCGTTTTCAACTTCCCTGTCTCCGTCGGCTTTTATCCTCAAGGAGACACCAATGCACACCCCCTACTCTATCGACAAAAGCTCTATCGACAAAAACGACGTTATTCTGACCGGCGATCGCGCCACAGGGCGCTTACATCTTGGTCATTACAGTGGCTCACTCAGCCAGCGACTTGCCTTACAAGGACAGTGTGCTCAAACCATTCTAGTCGCAGATATGCAGGGGTTAACCGACAATGGCCATCAACCAGGTCACGTCGCAACGCATATTTTAGGCTTGGTCGCAGACTATCTCGCGGTTGGGCTTGACCCTGACAAGGTCACAATTTGTCAGCAGTCCCAACTTCCTGCGCTCGCAGAACTCACCATGTTTTATAGTAATTTAGTCAGTTACACGCGGCTGGTCCGCAACCCCACGGTAAAACACGAAATCAACGACAAACAGTTTGGACAGCAAGTACCCGTCGGTTTTTTAACCTACCCAATCAGTCAAGCTGCCGACATCACCGCATTTGGCGCTAACCTCGTGCCTGTAGGCGATGATCAACTTCCTATGATCGAGCAAACAAACGATATTGTGCGCAAATTTAATCACGTTGTCGGCGAGCCTGTATTACGCGAATGTCGCGCACTCACCAGCAAAGCCTCGCGCTTGCCGGGTGTTGATGGCAAAAGCAAGATGTCAAATTCTTTGGGTAACGCCATCTATCTTAGCGATGACAATGACACCATACGTGACGCGGTACGATCCATGTACACGGACCCTCAACACCTACGCGTCTCAGATCCCGGTCGAGTCGAAGGCAATGTCGTTTTTACCTACTTGGATGCTTTCCACCCTGACGCTCAACACGTCGCCGAACTCAAAGCACATTATCAGCGCGGAGGTCTGGGGGATATGACAGTGAAAAACGTGCTGACCGATAGCTTAGTCTCCCTGATATCACCCATTCGAGAACGGCGAAAAGCATTGATGAACGCCCCTGATCACTTGCTGGATGTCCTAAAAGATGGGCAACAAAAGGCGAGTATACAGACAAACCAAACATGCCAGAACGTTAAGCGTTCGTTGGGCCTGCTTGTGGGATAAAGAGGTAAGAGGAGTGAGTAAAACATAGCTTATATTTACTTATCATCTATAAATTAGATAGTTACCGCAATCTATTGTGCATAACAAATTAGACATATGTGAAAGATTGCAGGATGCATCCTAATCCATATCAAATAAAAGGGCTTTTTGCGCGGCAAACGGAAAGGATATCTCCCATACTTGAGCAAACGAGAAACCACAATTAACACAAGGTATCCGGTATGTTGAAGTTAATGCTGCGCGGAAAGCTCTTAGTGCTTGCCATCGTCCCTTTGATCTTATCCATTCTGGTGACTTTGTTTATCACTACCTATTACGAGCGTGAGCTGGTCGAAGAGAACATTGCCACTTTTCGAACCAAATTGATCGATGAGCGAAAAATGCAGCTTCGCGAAGCCACAGAAATTGCCGCAACAGTGGTAAAAAATGCGCAGCAAGCGAGCGGCGATGCCACACAAAATGTCAAAGACGCACTTCGTGAAGTGACCTTTGGTAAGGCAGGCTACTTTTACATTTACGATAAACAAGGCAATAACGTATTCCATGCCTTAAAGCCAGAGCTAGAAGGCCAGTCCTTGATTAATCTTACTGATCCTAAGGGCAACAAAATTATTGTAGGCCTGCTCGACGCGGCGCAAAGTGGCGATGGCTCCTTCACCTACCTCTATCAAAAACCGGGTACCGATGAACTGATCGAAAAGATTGGCTATGCCGACATGGTTAATAACGGCCAATGGATGTTGGGAACGGGGGCCTACATTGACGATATTGAGGCGCGCGTTGCCGATTTCCGGGAAAATGCAGAAGAGGCATTAGCGGCACAAACTGCTCGAATGATCATTGCAGGTATTATTATTCTAGTTTTTACCTTTGTTGCGGCTGCCTTTGTTGCCCAACGGATGTCAACACCAGTGAAAGATATGCTGGACAACCTCAATGATATTGCCGACGGCGATGGCGATCTAACCCAACGCCTGAAAATTAAAGGCAGTGACGAAATTGCGCTGCTTGGGGATGCGTTTAATCGCTTTATCGACAAGCTGCAAACCACCATCCGCAGTGTGGTCGATGTCACGGAGAAAGTGAGCCACACCGCACGCACAATTGACGAGCAAACCCAAATGGTTGCCACGCAATTACAAACTCATGATAACGAGACCGAGCAAGTGGTCACCGCTGTTACCCAAATGAGCTCGGCTGCGCAGGAGGTGTCTCAGAACGCCACCCAAGTGGCTGATGCCACCAGTGCTGCTACTGATGATGCGCGTCACGCCCAAGAAAAAGTCCAGTTCTCGATCACCTCGATGCAAGCGCTGGTTGAGCAAATGAACACCTCCAGCAGCCATGTGGATTCTCTGAATGAGCAGTCCCATAAAATTACCGGTGTGCTTTCTGTGATTGGCGATATCGCTGAACAAACCAACTTGCTGGCACTTAACGCTGCCATTGAGGCCGCGCGTGCAGGCGAACAGGGTCGCGGGTTTGCGGTGGTCGCTGATGAGGTGAGAACCCTTGCAAGCCGCACGCAAAAGAGCACTCACGAAATTCGCGAAATGCTGGATGAGCTACAGTCATACGTTAATCAGGCTGTGGACGGAATGAAGCAAAGTAATGATACTTGCCAACAAACCTCAGAAGCATCTAACGAAATTGGTAGTGGCATTGATTCGGTAAGTAATGCCATTACCCAAATCAATGACATGACCAGCTATATTGCCTCGGCTGCGTCGGAGCAAACCACAGTGACCGAAGACATTCACCGTAATCTGGTATCGATTCGCGACATTGTGAGCCAGTTACTTAACGCCAGTAATGACTCGGCACAAGCGGCGACTGACTTGAATCAGACAGGCGAAGAGCTCAAACGACTAGTGAGCCAGTTTAAAGTCTAACCGGCAACACCAGATGAAAGAGGCGCTGGTGAGCAGCGCCTCTTTCATGTTCCGTCCGTAGACTTATCTTTCTACTTCTGGCAGTGCGCGCGCCATCAATGCACCCAGTAGACCCAACGCCGATAACACTGCAATCACTACCATTAATCCCCACTGGCTCAACCATGCCGTGACACCGCCCATGAATAAGAGCACGAAACCAATCAAGGTGTTGCTGACCGAGACATAATCGGTGCGCTGGTTACCCTCGGCCATGTTCACAATGTAGGTTTTACGCCCAAGGCGTACACCCTCGTGAGCAATAGTCAGGACAAAGTAGACGCCAGGCAGTACCCACGCCAAAGAAAAAAGCGCGGGATACCAGAGACTAATACTCACTACCACCAGCCCCAATAACGCCGTCACCACCGCAGCCATTATCATCACTTGGCGGCTGGAGCGATCGGCAAATAGCCCCCAAAAAGGAGCCGACAACAAACTTGCGATACCGCTAATCGCGACAAAGCTTGCGGTGGTAATCGCCAGCGCTTGGCTATGCTGACTGGCTAACAGCACATAATAAGGCGCAGATAGGGCCGAGCAGAGTAACAGTGAACGCGTGATCACAAAGTGGCGTAGGCGTCTATCATCCACCAATAAACGCAGTTTAGAGAGCGCATGCGTGAGCGCATTGGCACCGCCTTCAGTGGCTCCTTCGTACTCATCAACCTGACTGTAAACCGCCGCGGCAATCCACCAAAGTACTGCGCCGAACGCCAACAACGCGCAATAAACCCACACATGTTGCTGATCCGAAACACTGAACAATCCAACACCGGCGGCAATCGTCACCGCCCCCGCCAAGCTTGACGACCACCCATTCAAACGTCCTCGTTGCGGCTTAGGAATGGTTTTCCCTAACACATCTTTGGAGGCAACTGAGCACAGGCCTCGCGCCAAACTAAATACTACCAACAAGCCAACAATGCTCCAGCCAGCTACTTGACCGGTTAAAAGCAACGCGGCGATCGCCATTGCTAGGATACACGCCCCTTGAATGACAGAGCCCGCCACCCATGCCCACTTACGTACCGCAAATTGGCGGACATAACCGGCGATACCTAACTGAGGCACTAACGAGCCTGCCTCGCGAATAGGTACCAATAAGCCAATTAACGCTAACGGGGCGCCCACTGCGGTGAGCAGCGCTGGCAAGACAATTTTCGGGTTAGACACCGCGTCGCCAATTTTGGTGAGTCCTTGGCTAACGATAATGCGGAAAAAATTGCCCGGCACTTCACGACACGCACTGCCATCAATGTCTTTACAGGCACGCGCATCTTCTTCATTAAAAAGTTTTTGGTGTAAGTCATCCGCGAGTTTGTGCACACTTTCTCCCAGTCTCTTCTTTTTGTTTTTATTCTGCCCTTATTGGCAAGGCACCGCAAAATCAACGTGATAGTGTTCATCATGGCGAACCCAAGACCGCCGTGTTGAAACCTGAATATATTGCTTTAAATACTGTATCCCCTACGTATCGTACTGGCGATTAATCAGCATGGTCTGCCTGCCAGCTGGGTTTCGATATCGCGTATAAGACATGCTTTGCGAGCGGATGATCTGCTGCCAAATGAGGATGAGAAAAGGTAAAGGGAGCAGCCGGTGTCATCCCGAGTTTTTTCATCACCGCTTGTGAGGGCAGATTATTCTCGGTGGTAAACGCATAAATCGCTGGGAGCTCAACGTCCTCAAAGCCGATGGCGAGTGCTTTTTGTGCCGCTTCAGTGGCATAGCCTTTTCCCCAATGTGGCGACGCTAAACGCCAGCCAATTTCAACAAACGGCTGATGGCCGAGATCGAAGGAGGGACGGTTTAACCCCACAAAGCCAATGAATTCCCGTGTCTCCGTCAGTTCTACTGCCCAAAAACCAAACCCATTATCCGCCAGCTTGGATTGAATATGCGCCGCCATCGCATCACTTTGGGCGCGTGAGAGCACGCTGGGAAAATAGCGCATAACGTCTGGGTCTTGATTGAGTGCCGCAAAAGGGGCCAAGTCGGACGCTTGCCATGCGCGTAGCGTCAGTCGCGCCGTTGAATACATCACCAATACCCGTTCCTCGTTAAGGATCACACTGCACACCGCCGATCCCGTTACTGCAAATCTCTATGGCGCAAGCGCGTGAGCCAATATTCACGATAGCGAAAATAGCAATAGGTCGAGGCAAACAGGAAAAATAAATACGAAAGCGAAAAGACCAAAGGCGAGGTGATCAAGGCAATTTTTAACCCGAGCAATACACCCGCGGCCGTCACGGCAATCTTAGCGACCACCCCGAGCAACAACAAAAATAAAGCAAACTGCGGATAATGGCTGCTACGAAACGTGATCCAATAGCAAGCCCCCACCGCTGTACTGGCGACGCCCAACCCAAGAAGATAAGAATGGAAATGCTCACCCGCCAACAATCCACCTAGAATGCTAAGCACAATAATCAAAATAAACGTCATGAGTTCCCACCTTTTTTCTCAGTATGGCACTGACGCAAACCGCCAAAAACAAGCCTCTTAAGAGAGTGCGACCTTGCTTGCAGGCTCTATGCACGCGGTTGAAATCGACGACTGGACGTTTGCTATCAAAGCACCATAGCGGTGATTAAGCGCGTCGACAGTGACGATCTGCCCTTGCCGGCGGATACTCACTTTAGTGCCCAAATCCACCCCTGTGAAACGCATCTGCTCATTGCCGCCACTCACAAAGTGGAAGCAGTCAATCGCCAAGTCAACGAGCCGAAAGTCTCGGCGACGACAGTTCAATCGTGCTACCCAATGTTTCGCCGATAGAACTTGCGCGGGAGACAAGGCGCGCACTGCAAACTGCCAGCCTTCACTCTCGCCATAAAAATCCATCGGAAAATGCCGCTTAAATTTCTTCTTATCGTAGTAAGATTTCATTACATTATTTTCATTTTATTCGCCATGGACTGGCACGCGAGTCTACACAGCTATGATGCCGTATAAGCTTTCGCTTGCCCAATAAAATTTGTGTGTCAAGCAGCGGCAATCTAAACCAATGACAGACAATGATAAACCTACCGCAATCAAGCGTATACATATGCGCTATCCTTAACACAGATGGCAAATGGAGAGGAGCCTTCCCTACATGTGTAGAAGACTGGTTTTGTGGTGTGTTGTTTCTGTATACATGCTGTTCAGTATCCACGCTCACGCTGAACAGGCCCAGCCCCGTGTACTATTTATTAACCCTGGTTATGCAACGGAAAGCTTCTGGCAGGACGTGGATGAATATGCCAATGCCGCAGCCTCTGCATTGAATGTGGATCTAACGATTCGTCACGCCGATCGCAATCACTTCGCGGTGCGTCAAATCCTAGCCGCTACCTTGAGTAAACCGACCCACCCTGATTACATTATTATTGTGAATGAAAAGCTGGCGGCCAAAAACCTACTCCCCATACTGAGCAAATATCCCATTTATGTGCAACTTATCTTGAATGATGTCGATCAGCAGACCAAAACTCAACTCTATCAAGATCCACATTGGCAACAATACTTATTGCCAAGCATTATTCCCAATAATCATGCGATAGGCTATGCGATCGCCGAAGCCATGGTGCGAGCAGGCGATAACGCCCCTGGCGAAGCCGTCATGATTTCAGGTGATCTCACCACCCCCGCATCCGTAAAACGCGAAGCGGGGGGCAAACGCTTTTTCGTTGAACGCTCAGACATTACGTTACATCAAGTCGTTCATGGTCAGTGGGATGAGTCCATCAGCCAGGAGCAAATGCATACCTTATTGCAACGCTATCCCAATGTACGCTACGTGTGGACGGCTAACGACCATATGGCATTTGGTGCGATGAAAGCCGCACGACAAGCGGGAAAAACGCCTGGCGATGACATCTATTTTGCCACGGTCAATACCTCCGAGCGGGTGCTTTCTTTGCGAGAAAAAGGCGACATTTCCGCTCTTGGGGGCGGGCACTTTAAAGCCGCTGGCCTTGCATTGAGCCGTATTTATGCTCACGATAAAGGTTGGTCGTTACCACAGCAATGCACTGGACAGTTATTTCACTTAATTGAACCTGGCTCCGCTTTTTTCCTACAGTTGCGCGAGCAGGCGTGGGATCAAATCTCGTTTTTGAACATGGCGAAAGGGATTGAAAGCCATTGTCATTCAACCACAACGAAAATGGATAACTAAGTGATAAAACGCGATGTAAACTTACGCGGTCTTCAAGCGCGCGTCGCCTTCGTTGTGCTCGCGATCAGCTTACTTTTTGCGGTAGGGAGTACACTAACGCAGATGTACATCAACTACCAACGCACACTGGCTGCTACCACGCAGCTGGTAGAGAGCCGGAGCCATAACTCGGCTCGCGTGATTAGCCACGCATTGTGGGTCGTTGATTTAGAGCTTGTACGCCGCAGTGTAAAGGGGTTATCGATGCTCCCCACTATTTGTCGCGTTGAGGTAAAAGGTTTTGATGGCACACATATCACTGAAGTCAATAGTAGCAGTGAGGATTGTGACGCCAATCATCAGTCATTGTTGAGCGTTCAAGGAAACAATATTGGCACCCTGAATATTGTGCTCGATCGCAGTGCGATTAAACGCGATGCCTTCACGGGCACCGTGCCTGTCGCTATCGTCCATTTTACTGAAACCTTGCTCATTACCCTGCTCATTCTGTGGGTCATCCACCGGCTGTGCTCGCGCCCCCTCCAACAACTATCAAATACGCTGGATTACTACCAAACTGACAAGACCAACCAAACGAGTGTGCCACTCTCGTTGATTCAACGTAATGACGAAATAGGCAAAGTGTCTCGCTCAATCAATGCGATGCAATCGCGTATCAGAGACGACTTTTTACAAAAACGCGTGACAGAGCGTGAACTTCGCCAACATCAAACTTTATTGAAAGAGCAAGTTGAGCAACGCACCAAGGCACTCAATTGGCAATCAAACGCTAGCTCGTTACTCGCTGATATTTCAATTCAATTCTTACGCGCAGACTCGCAATATATTACCGAAGACGTAGAGAAAATTTTTCCAGATATGGTGTCATTACTCGGCGTTGAGGCCATTGGTTGGTATGCCTTTGACGCATTCCGCGCTGAACGCCGTTGTTATTGGCCACAAGAGATTGATTTTGCGCCCCAGACCGTCGATTTAAGCGATATGCATATGATAAAACGGTGGCTGGCTGATACCGACGCACTGGTCGTGCCCCATGTCGGACAACTCGGCGATGATGCAACTAACGAGCGCTCTTGGTTGCGCCAACGGCATATTTTATCGTTTGCCGCTTTTCCGCTAACCGACGGTAGAAAAAGCTTTGGGATGATTACAGTGGCGAATCGCCGTTTACCCTTCATCTGGGATAATAATAAAACGTTGCTTTTAAAACGTTTCGCTACTGCCATTAGTGAAGTCATGATCCGCGAGCGGAACCATTACGCCATGGAAGAGCTGCAAGAAGAGCTGATTGTCGCCAATGAAAAGTTGAAAGTCCAAGCAGAAACCGATGATCTAACTCGATTAAGTAATCGAAGACCGTTCAAGCGTGAGCTAAAAAATCATATCCAACATGGCATCGCCAGCCGATTACCTGTCGCCGTCATGATGATCGACGTCGATCACTTTAAAGCATATAACGATGAGTATGGCCACCTAAAAGGCGATGACGTTCTCACCCGAATCGCGCGCGTGCTACTCACACAAACCGAGCGCTATCAAGGCTCGGTTGCTCGGTTTGGAGGCGAAGAATTTGCGATTACGCTGTCCACACGCTATGCCGCCAAGTTAACTCAACTGGCCGAAACCATTCGCGCTGAAATTGCCAAGCTTGATATCGAGCATAAGAAAAACCCAGATGGTGACAGAATCACTGTCAGCATCGGTGGCATTATCACCCTACCGACTCGTGAGACCACTGACTCTTACCTGCTTGAGATGGCTGACCAACGTCTCTACCAAGCCAAAGAGGAAGGTCGCGACCAAACTAGGATCCTTGACCAAACAGCGGAAAAATAGCGAGCTTGCTCACGCCCTACTGTCAATGCCACACGTGAGTCATGACAGTCCGATGACGGTATGCTACAACCCTCGTCAGCGATATGTCGGCCACCTGCCTAAGCGGGTGCCGCCTCATTATCCGGATAATAAAATGTCACTGACCCAAGCAGCAGCGCTTCAGACGCTGTAGACGCAGAAAAGGAAGCCCTATGAAAGTCGTCTTTGTCCGTCACGGAAAAACCGATTACTCATTGGCCGACGCTCGCCAAATGAGCCAACTGGAAAAAGACTATGCGCCACTCCAACGTGCGTGTATTCCGGCCATTCAATCGCTAGCCCATCACCCGAGTATACAACAAGCGGATATCATCCTCTCCTCGCCCTACACACGCGCCTTACAAACAGCAGAAATCCTCAACCGTCAATTGCAAAAAGAACTGTTTGTCGAGCATGATCTCCGCGAGTGGCAAGCGGATGTCAAAGGGAGCTATATCCCCCTTTCAGAACGTGATAGACGCTGGCTTGAGTATCGCGAGCTGTTTGCCAATGGAAATGAAGTGACCAATGCAGGTTATGAGTCCGCGACCGCGTTATATCGCCGGGTGACATCTGTGCTCGACACCTATCAAGACTACAATACGATTGCGGTTATCGCGCATTTTAACGTGATTGAGAGCTTAGTAGGTTATCGTGAGCAGGGGATTGAGTATGGAGAAGTGATTGAGGTCGACTACCAACCCAACCTCTAACGTCTCCCCCCTTCTTGGGCGAGGCTTGACGCGCTAAAAAGGTAAAAATCGCGTACCTCGATGCAATGACTTTACCGATAATTATAAAAGGGACGCAATAGGCGTCCCTTCTCGTCTTACTACGACTCGACCAAAGCCATTACTCGGTCAAGCCATTGTTCTTAATCACATTTTTATACCAGTAAAAGCTCTTTTTACGATGACGAGAAAAGTCACCACTGCCGTCATCGTGACGGTCAACGTAGATGAAACCATAGCGCTTGCGGTATTCGCCCGTGGTAAAGGACACGCAATCGAGACAACCCCATGGCGTGTAACCAATCACCTCAACGCCATCTTGCCAAATGGCCTCTCCGAGTGCCTCGATATGTTGTGACAAATAGCTAATGCGATAATCATCATTGATTTCCCCTGAGGTTTCACGCTTATCTGTCGCGCCCAGCCCATTCTCCACCACAAAAATCGGTTTTTGGTAACGCTCATACAGTTCAGAAAGCGCAAAACGTAGACCTTTGGGATCAATTTGCCAGCCCCAGTCAGAAGCGGGTAGATGCGGATTCAATCGGCTTGCGCTAAACAAAGCATTTTCATCTTCTTCTGGCGGGTTGGCATCGACAATATTGGTCATGTAGTAGCTAATCGCCAAAAAGTCCGCACAGCCGTTTTTAAGAATCGTCGCATCCTCTTGATGCATGTTGACCTCAATCCCTTTGCTGGCCCATTGCGGCCAAATGTAGTGTGGATAGTGGCCTCGCAACTGCACATCGCTGCATAAATATTTGTCACGCATCGCTTGCTGTGACGCCAACATATCATCAGGGTGACAACTCGCCGGATACAGCGGCATCATGTGGATCATACTACCCACTTTAAAATCTGGATTAATCACATGCCCTAGAGACACCACTTTGGCACTGGCGACGAATTGGTGATGTAGCACCTGATAAAGCACCTGCTCGGGATGATCGTGCTCGGTAAAAACCACACCTGAATTACAATAGCCAAAAAGCGGATAATCCCAGTTGAGCTGGTTGTTGATCTCGTTAAAGGTAATCCAATAAGTCACTTTGTCGCGATAGCGCGTCATTACTGTTTCGCAAAAACGCACGAAAAACTCAATCACATCTCGATGCGCCCAGCCTCCGTATTGCGTCACCAAATGCTGGGGCATCTCAAAATGAGAAAGCGTAATGACAGGTTCAATCCCCTTCTCTAATAGGTAGTCAATAAGGTCATCATAAAAGGCAAGGCCCGCTTCATTTGGCGTAAGCTCATCACCATGAGGAAATATTCTCGACCACGCAATAGACGTGCGAAAGCACTTAAAGCCCATTTCCGCAAAGAGATCAATATCATCACGGTAGCGGTGATAAAAATCCACAGCATTATGGTTTGGATAGGCTTGATGTTCTTCCACCCGCTGGGTCATTTTGCGCGGGATACCATGGGCACCTTTGGTCAGCACATCCACAATGCTGACGCCTTTACCGTCGCAATCCCATCCTCCCTCAACTTGGTGAGCCGCCACCGCGCCACCCCATAAAAAATGCTCAGGAAATACCGTTTTCATTGTTCACCTCTTTGTATCGTCTTCCGCTAGGCTAACGATTTCCACTCAGCTGAAGTGTGAACTGACTCGAAAAAGCATAGGACCTCCACTACCAACTCGCGATCAAGTGAATAGAAAAGCATTAATAAAGAAAAATTATGCTATTAACCTATCGAGTAGTTAGTGCTAAGCTGTCTCAATAGGCAAGTCCATGCGTTTATTCTTCACTTATCAGGAGCTTTCATGAGTCGGTTTAGTAACGTTGCTATTGTAGGTGGCACCCATGGTAACGAATTTAGCGGTATTTATGCGCTGAAACAGTGGCAATCCAACCCAGCAATCACAGCCCGCGATAGTTTTTCCACCGAACATGTGTTTGCAAATCCCTCTGCTTATAGCGCCAACAAACGCTATGTAGACTGCGATCTTAACCGTCAATTCGATCCTAAACTGCTGGCTGACTACAGCTTGGCAAACTACGAGCAAAGTCGCGCTAAAGCCCTTAACCAACAATTAGGCCCAAAAGGGGATCCGCGTGTCGATTTTATTATCGACCTGCATAACACCACCAGCAACATGGGCCCCACACTGATACTCTTGACACTTGATATGTTCAATAAGCAACTCGCCGCTTACATTAGCGAGCGTATGCCCGATGCCATCATCTTAGTCGAAGATCACATTGAACCTATTCAGCACGCGTTTTTATGCTCAGTCGGCAAGCAAGGTGTGATCGTTGAAGTGGGTCCACAGCCCCAATCGGTGCTACGTCATGATGTGATGGAATCGATGCAAGAAATGACAACACACATTTTGGACTTCGTGCATCTGTTTAATATTGATAAGGTGCCAGCGCTGCCTAAAAGCATCACCGCCTACCGTTACAAAGAGACACTGCATTTGCCACAAAATGCGCATGGAGAGCGAATTGGTATGGTGCACCAGCACGTTCAAGACAAAGACTTTCAGCCAATACAGCCCGGTGAACCCTTGTTTATGTGTTTTGATGGCACTGAATTAGCATGGCAAGGCGACTACACGGCCTATCCGCACTTCATTAATGAAGCAGCCTATTACGATAACAATATTGCGATGTCGATGGCCAACGTGTTTACCTTGACAGTATAACCCGTTTCACAGCCTCACACGCTCAGCGAGCACGAGCTTCTGGGATTTGTACTACGCTTAAAAGTAAACTAAACAGCCGTATAGAGTCCAGTAGTGAACCAGTCCAATGACCAATATATTACCGCCATACTGCCCTCGCTTTTTCGCCATCTCGATACGGCGGTTGTTATTGCCGACACAGATCGCCGTATCCAGTTTTTTAACCCACAAGCAGAAGCTCTGTTCGGTTGCAGCCTAGCCGATGTCAAAGGCGCTAGCACGCGCATTCTTTATGCCGAACAAGAAGACTTTACCGCGACGGGCAAAGATCGTTTTAATACACACTCAGTTCAAACATACTATGACGTTTATGTGGTGAGGTATAAAACCGCCGATGGCCATGTGTTTTTAGGTGAAACACATGGTGGGCCAGTATGCAATGAGCAGCAAGTTGTCACCATGTACGTGGCTTTTATTCAAGACATTAGCACCCGCGTAGAAGTAGAATCCGCTCTCAACCAGCTCCACTCAATCACTTCAGCACGCAATTTAGATTTTTGCCGCCGCGTGGAGCGCATTCTCTCTCTCGGGTGTAAACACTTTAACTTGCCTATTGGCATACTAAGCCAAATTAATGGCCAGCGTTATACCATAAAATACGCGCAGCATCCCGACAACGCCCTGCAGTCTGGGCAGGTGTTTGATCTGAAAGAAACATACTGTTATCACGTCTACGAGACTAATGAGGCGCAAGGTTTCCACCATGTTTCGCAAAGCGATATCAAAACCCATCCCTGCTACGAACACTTCGGCCTCGAAGCATATATCGGTGCCCCCATTTTTATTGATGGCGAACGCTATGGCACGTTAAATTTTTCAAGCCCAGAACCCACTCGCCCCTTTGTCTCACAAGACTACGAATTGGTGCGACTCTTTGCCGAGTGGGTCGGCCATGAACTGGCGCGTCTACGGGACTGGGAAGCACTCGAGCAGGCACAGCAATTGCTCGAGATACAAGCAAATACTGACTCGTTGACGCAACTTTATAACCGCCACTATCTCAGCAATGCTCTCGTTCAGGAGTTGGCACGCTGCAAACGGTACAACAATCCCTTAACGCTGGCGATCGTAGACTTCGATAATTTCAAACGCTTAAACGATACCTATGGTCATCGGGCAGGCGATATCGCCTTACAACGCTTTGGCAATATTGTACGGGAAGAATCACGGACCAATGACATATACGGCCGCTGGGGCGGAGAAGAGTTTCTCTGCTTGCTTCCTGAAACAGATTTAAGTGGTGCGGAAGTTGTACTAAAACGTTTGGTGGAGCGCGTACATAGTGAAGAAATTCACGTCGACGGACAAACCATACGCTGTACCATCAGTATCGGTTATACGGGCTTCTCGGCAGGTGATACACAAGACAGTATCATTCAACGTGCCGATACCGCGCTCTATCTCGCCAAAGAAAACGGCCGCAATCGAATCGAGAAGCAATGATTCATCCTCGCTGTTTGCGGGCCCAGTAGATGTAGTCTTGGATCACAGGCTCAGCGAGTAAAAGGTCGAGGGTGTGTAATGCGCGACCCAGGTGTTTTTCACTGAATTGGCGATGAATAAAAGCATGGCAAGGCCGGCATACCCAAATACCGTGTTCGCGCATGTAAGGTCGGGAAAAACGTTTAGTGAACCATTTGTTGTTGTGACAAGTTTTGGGGATCAAGTGATGGAAGGTCAGCGGCCTTGGGTGCTGACACAGTGCACAGGGCGTTGAAGAAGGCGGAGAGGCAGGCATACAGGTAATAACACTTAAAAAGAAGGTCGCATCGATAACTGCGACCCTCATAACCAGTATCTGGTTCAATTACGCGAAGTTGTCACGCAAGTATTCAATAATGTCGTCCGATTCATACATCCACTGGGTTTCGCCGCCTTGGTCAATACGCAGACAAGGCACCATGCCTTTGCCGCCTTCGGCCTGTAAGCGTTGCCACTCTTCGGCGTTAGCGTTCATATCCACCAGCGGAATATCTAACTTAAGCTCTGTCATGACTGCACGCACTTTATGGCAAAATGGGCAGTGCTCTTTGTGGTACAAACTTAGTCCGTTCAAATCAGCCATTATGTTTCCTTTTTGAAGAAGCGGCCATGGGTGTGCCGCTGTTTACTGTCATTGTTTATCCCTAATGATGGCATTGAAGACGGTATTGATGCTAGTCATCAACTCGCTTTGTTAGCACTAAATTGCGACAACCGCTCGACGAGCGTACGGGTTTCATCAATGAGGCCACTGATTTCTGACGCCGATGCGGTGGTTTTTTGTGCCAGCGCACGTACCTCATCCGCTACCACAGCAAATCCTCGGCCCGCATCCCCAGCTCGAGCAGATTCAATCGCCGCATTAAGGGCAAGTAAATTGGTTTGGTCAGAAATGCCGTTAATCGTCCCTGTAATGGTGCCAATGCTATCTAGAATTTGCACCATCGACCCATGCGTGTCGCTGATCACCGCGTTCCGTTCACTCACATCAGAGCCATAAACGATAGTTTTGGAAAGCTTTCCATCGTCATCTAACACAGGTGACATTACAGCTTCGACCGTCACACGCTTGTGCTCATGTTCACAGGTAAAATGCTGCTGAATGACTTGGCCAGATTGGAGACGTTGTAGATCGTAATCACCGACTAACCCTTTTAAGTCGCGGTAACGGCGTTGGCATGCGTCCAGACTCTTTTCTCCAAGGGCATTTAAGCCATGACTATTGATCAACTCAAAGTGTCCTTGCGAGTCACATTCAATCACGATGTTACTTTCGGAAATCGCTTTTAGACGAGCATCATTCTCCACCGCTTCAGATTTGGTCGCATTAACATTCGCCTGCACCGAGATATACCGCTCGACTTGACCATCATGACCAAAAATTGGGTTAATCGATAACGAGATCCAGTAAGGTTCACCCGCTTTGGTATAGTTGAGTATTTCTTCGTAAAAAGGCTGGTTATTATCAAGGTTATGCCGAATACGCGCCACGGTTTCTGGGCTTGTGTTCTTGCCTTGCAATACATGCCCCGGCTTTTTGCCAATCATGTCTTCCAAGGTATAGCCCGTCATGTTGGTAAACCCAGGGTTCACATACTCAACCAAGCCATTGGGGTCGGTGATAATCACTGAGTTATCCGTCCCGTTAGCCACCAGTGACAGTACCTTAAATTCTTCTTGCTGCTTTTTCTGCGCGTCGATGTCTTTCACAAACGCAGTGTAGAGAATATCACCGCTGTCGAGTTTGACCCGAGATAGAGATAGGTTTGCCCATATCGTTTGGCCGTCAAAAGTGTGTAATTCAATATCGCGTGACGTGCCCACGATTTTGTCTTGGCCAGTTTCCCTGTTGGCGTTCACAAATTGATCGTGTCTAGATTGGATCTCAGCAGGCACCAGCATTTTCACATTTTTGCCCAACACCTCGTCTCGTTTACATCCCCACAATGCTTCAGCCGCTTTATTGAAAAAGATCACTTCATTCTTGCTGTTAATCGTGACGACTGCATCAATACACTGTTCGAGGGTTTGATTAATGATTTCTTGAGACTCTTTCTGTTTGCTGATGTCTTTTACAAACGCGGTATAGTGGATGTGCTTGCCAACTTGGACTTTCGATAACGAAAGGTTACACCATGCGATACCGCCATCTTTACGTTCAACCTGAACATCGCGCGATGTGCCAACAATCTTGTCCTCACCGGTATTTCGGTTGTTATTCACATAGCTGTCGTGATTCGCCTGATACATTCTCGGCACCAGCATTTTCACGTTTTTACCGAGGACCTCATCGGGACGATACCCCCACAAACGCTCAGCGGCGGGATTGTAGTAGGTGATGTTATTGTGGTGGTCAATCGTCACAATCGCATCGATGGCTTGATCGAGGACTTGCTGTAGTGCACCCTCACTCTTTCTTAGTAACTTTGACTTAAACATGGCAAGCCCTCCCATTAAAATTATTAACACAAATATCAGTACTAATGTGAGGGTAAAACTAGTTCGTTTATTGGTAAAAGGAGATGTAAAAAAATGAGTATCTCAAAAAGAGTATGAGCATATAAACATTCGCCAATAAAATTGGCCTTTTAAATTAATGACCTATGAATCATAGTCAAGCCAGCCGTTCCACATGCGTGTTATCACCTTGTTAGAGGTCCGATGAGAGTGGTGTGCGAATGTATCCAGTTGTAGTCATATTATGATATTTACCGTCATATCGCCCGCACCGTCAGGTCTAATACTACCTCAGCGCTTTTTGGTAACAGACACCATCAATATGTTGCCCCGCGATACGGGCGATATGAGATACTTAGCGACATTTACTAAACCCGTTCCGCTCCAACACGGTTTGCGATGCCATGTTGGTCGTAGACGCCATGGCGTTGAGTGTCACAAGTCCGTATCAGCGAGGGTAAGGGGGCGGATCAGCAGCTGCATAACACGACCAAATTAATCCGGCCCATGTTCA
This sequence comes from Salinivibrio kushneri, assembly GCF_005280275.1. Taxonomy (NCBI): domain Bacteria; kingdom Pseudomonadati; phylum Pseudomonadota; class Gammaproteobacteria; order Vibrionales; family Vibrionaceae; genus Salinivibrio; species Salinivibrio kushneri. The sequence continues at coordinate 433,773 of NZ_CP040022.1, read as the reverse complement.
AACTGTTTTAATGCCTCATTAGGCGTATGCCATGGTGCCTTCGACGCCGTGTGAATATGAAAATTTGGCGCCGATTGTGGAGCGGTATCCAAAATTCCCAGACGAATATTGAACACTCCCTTATTGATTTTATGAGAGAAAAGGCTCGACCCACATTGCCCACAAAAAGCAAGCACCGTTTCTGCGCTCTTCTCATAATAACGAATATGCGTTTGGCCAGCCGTGACCGAGACTTTGTCTGCCTCTATGCCGCCGACTGATGAATAGTCTGAACCAGTAAACTTTCGACATTCAGAGCAATGGCAGTTTCCCATATAAAGGAAAGTGTCAGGTAATGTAAGACGGACACCACCGCATAGGCAACGAGCAGAGAGTGTGGACATAAGCATACCTCTATCTAAAATATCAGACTTTATTGTCTACGCCTGTCTAGCAAAACACAATTAAAATGTTGAATTTCATAGGTATAGCTATCTGCTCATTTTCGCCATTGATGTTTGCCACTTTCGCCCATTTTCTATTTACAGTGTAAATTTATTGACAACGCGTCGACCTAACGAGACGCCTGACGAAAAAATGCTCACAATCCTGACGCCTCCCTGAACATATAGTGACATCGATCACATAAATTATTGCAGTTTAATGAAGCTCACCGTACTATCAATCCAAATGAAATTTTTGGGATAAGGGTCACACATAGGGTGGTGACACCTGCTACGGACGGGCAGATCGTTTTATCGAATTGAGGATAATATGACATTACCACGGTCTTCATCTGCTGCGCGTACGGTGCTTAAAAGCGCCGGACAATTTTTTATAATCGCCCTTTACTTCGCTGGTATTGCAGGCATTGTTCATTACAGTGTGGCTTCTCACAACGTTGCTTCCGAATCATCATTGATTGAGCTGTCCCAGCTGGGGCTACTCGCCGCGACGGTATTTGCGTTTCGTCGTGTCGCTAAGTTCAGTCAATCCCTTCACCACGCTGCCGGGCTTATGAGTGCCTTTTTCTTGGTATTAATGATCCGAGAACTGGATGCCACACTTGATGTGGTGATGCATGGTTTTTGGAAAGTACCGGCACTCATTGTAACGGGGCTCGCCATTTGGCCCGCTTTGAAACACTGGCGAGAAACCCTCACTAGCCTTGCGCAAGCAGTTCATTCAAGACACAGCACGGTTTTAATGATCGCCTTAGCGCTGTTACTCGTGTATTCGCGTTTGTTTGGTATGGGCGAGTTATGGGAACAAGCGATGGGCGCCAACTACGTACGAGATGTGAAAAATATTGCGGAAGAAAGTACCGAATTAGTCGCTTACTCACTCATTTGGCTGTCGGCGCTGGGGTACCTTGCTGAGGCAAAGAAATGGCGTTTCGTAACAAAAACTCAGCCAAGCCCAACGACAATCGAAAGTGACATCTCTGCCTAATCCTCTCTTCCCCAAACACTTATCTTGTTTTGACGTCGCCAGTGGGCGACGTCGCGGCTTAATGCTAAGATTGAAACAAATAGCATAGGAAGTCAGAAGCATGACGAGAACATTTTTGGTCTTTACGCTCTTTATGAGTATTTTCGCTCACGCTAACACGGAAGATTCATCAAACGCCGAGCAGCTGGTGACGGGAAAGAACGAGACGATTTGCAAATCGACCTTTAGCCAAGAAATGATTAGCCAGCAAATGACGTTTAGTAATCAAGCTAATGCGCAAGACGTTAGGCGCATTGCCGAGCGTAAAATTGCGGCAGCCCGAAAAACGTTTGCCGATACAGGCAGCTATTGTGATGCTGCCCAAGTACTGATGAATTTTGAGCCTAAGTCCCTCTCAGGCCAAGATGGCGATGCGCAATTTAAAGAGCAATAACGCACAGCCGGCCATTGGCCTAAATACTTTTATCGGACATTAACGATACTAAGCGCCGTGATCGACGCACACTTTTCCTCCTCCCGCCTGGGCTGTGATACACTCCTGCCACTGATCAATAAGGGCTCGAATAATGAAGAAAATACTATTCGTTGTTGCGCTTGCCGCGACACTCAGTGGCTGTGATAACGATGAAGTTGGCGACGTAAGCCTAGGGATGTTTACCATGAAAGACATCAAGCTTAACCATCTCGTCGATCCTGTGGTAAGCGGGGTGACGTGCCATGTTGCGTCTGTCGAAGCGGACTTAAGCTTTTCTGATCCCAGTGATAGCGCTATCTCTTGTCGTCAAACTGGGGAGATTACGCCCGAGATGATTGCCAATATTGATAAAAGCGCATCGGGCGAAGTGGTATTTAGAAAATCGAAAAGTATTTTCTTCAAGTCGATGAAGATTCGTCGGATCTTCGATGTGAAAAATCAGACCTTGATGTATCTCTCTTACTCAACCAAAGAAACATCTGGCAGCTTTAAGCATAGCTTGTCCACGGTTCCTCTTTGGGGCACCAAGGCGTACCAGTCACAACCACAACAATAATCACCGCCACGCCTACAGGCGACATTTAAACGAGAACTCGATGAACAAAGTCGAAACACAGATGAATACGTGGCTAGATGAGGTGGTGATTGGACTAAATCTTTGCCCTTTCGCCGCTAAGCCCCGTCGCAAACAACAAATTCAGCTCACTGTGTGCGACGCTCAGGATGATACCGAGATTTTAACTGCCATTTATCAGGCTTTAGTCCATCTTGATCACACCGAGCCTGCCATCACTGATACCACGGTGGTCGTGGTGCCCAACGCGCTCGCTGACTTTGATCACTACCTCGACGTGGTCGATGCTACCGAGGCGATGATTGACCACTACCAGTGGCGGGGAGTTTTCCAAGTCGCCAGTTTTCATCCCAACTATTGTTTTGAAGGGTGCGCGCCAGAAGATAGCGAGAACTTGACCAATCGCTCCCCCTATCCATGCTTTCACTTGATTCGTGAAGCCAGCATGTCACGCGCGCTGGCGCATTATGGCCAAGATCCAGAACAGATCCCCGCACGCAATATTGCGCGTGTTTCAGCACTCACCCATGAAGAGCGTCAAGCACTCTTTCCTTGGATAAAAGCCTCATCAGACTGAACCACTACCTGGGGTTGGGCAAGGTGCTGCCCCTCAAGTGACAAGGATAAAAGATCGCGGTTTTCCAGCACACCAACCCCTTCGGGGGTGCCCGTTAGCACAATGTCGCCTGGGTTCAACCAGAATGTCTGGCTTATATGCTGAATAAGCGCGATCACAGGCATTAACATACTCGCGCTATTTCCCTGCTGCCGCCTCTCGCCATTGATGGACAATGCAAAGACGACCTCACGCCAATCATCAGGCACCGCGACAAAACGTCCAATCGCTGCGCTCCCCGCGAACGCTTTCGCCCGCTCCCAAGGCAGTCCTTTTTGTTTTAAGCGGCTTTGCGTTTCACGACGGGTCAAGTCCAGCGCCAGTGTCATTCCGCCCAAGGCGTCTTCAACGGCTTGCTTAGTGGCATGAAATAAAGGTTTGGTGATCAGCACCGCCAGCTCGGTTTCGTAATGAACGGGAGCGAATGACGCCACTATCGCTAGCTTGTCATCTAACGGTTGGATGGCACTCGGCGGTTTCATAAACAGCACAGGTTCGTCCGGAATAGGATTGTTAAGCTCCTGCGCATGGGCAGCATAATTCCGTCCCACACACACCACCTGTCCAACGGGCAAATCGATCGCTCCACCCTCTAACCATTGATGTTGATAACGCATCGTTTTCTTCCTTGCTAATGAAAAGTCGATCCCTGACTAATTTTGATAACGAAAAAGGCAAGAATGCAAGACACAGTTAGCATTTCCCGTGTCACTGACTTGTTGATTTTTCTAACTCGTCCAAGGATACAAAGAGAGATTGAAGGGAGCACCTATGCCGCAACATCCACTTGATTCCCCCATCCATTGTGTCATCTTTGACTGCGAAGGGACCTTGGTTGACTCCGAGAAGCTATCTCACCAAGCCTTGGTAGAAACCTTCTCTACATTTGGTGTGCGTATTGATCTGCAAGACTCGCTCGATCATTTTGAGGGCGGAAAACTGACCGATGTCCTCCAGCAAACCTGCGAACGAAACGGGGCACATATTCCTATTGATCAACTCGAGCCACGTTTTCGGCACTTGTGTCGTCAGTATTTCGAGGCTGAATTAGCACCGGTAAAAGGCATTGAAACCGTCTTACAGGCGCTTGAACAGCAAGGCATTGATATTTGTGTGGCATCAAATAGCCCCGTAGAAAAAATGACGCATGCTCTGCGACTCACCAAGCTGTTGCCCTACTTTGAGCATCGCCTATTCAGTGCCTTTGATACTAACAGCTGGAAGCCGGCCCCCGATCTGCTTCACTACGCCGCGATGAATATGGCCTGTCCTACCGGCCAATGTGTGTTCATCGATGACACCAACAAGGGCATACAAGCGGGGATCAATGCCGAGATGCGTACTATCCACTTTAACCCCAACCCCAATGTACCCACAACGGCGCACCCTTTGGTGACTCGGTTATTTAAAAGTGAAGACTTACTCTCGTTTTTTCACAGAGCCAGTCTGAGCATCACGCGCTGAGCCACCACAGAGTGTCACCGCATGTTGCCGCCACCATTCTGTATCAATGCGGATCGTCTGGCTCCCTTGGGCGGGCTGGATGCGCCACGCTCGCGTCACCGTTAACACGGGCGTACCCGCAGGCACGGCCAATACACTGGCACGCTCACTGTCTAACGCTTCCCACGTGCTCGACCAAGACACATCCGCGTTCGCTGGCGTGTTTAACAACGTTGCCTGGTCACCGGTTTGCCAGACACTGGGGAAATAATCAGGATGGAGAAACGTACGCACAAAGCCAACAGGTAACTGCGCGATCTGAATCAGTCCCTCACCCTCAAACACCTGCGCAAAGGGAGGCAGTTGCATTTGATCACTCACCGCCGCTGACGCCATGGGCGTCTTTTGCGCCAACCAAGCAAATTGACCACCGTGTTGAGAGAAATCATGCTGCCAATCGACGAGTTGGCTGGGATCATACGCACAAGGGGTAGGCGCCACAAACCAGCCACGTCGCTCCCGCCGATATATGCGTCCCTCTGCCTCAAGCACCGCAAGTGCTTCACGCAAGGTGACACGGGTAGTGGAAAAGGTGTCTGCAAGCTGACGCTCACCCGGGAGTTTTTTGTCCGGCGCCAGTAAACCGCGATCAATTTGCGCTAATAATTGCTGGCGAATCGCCATAAATTGCATCATGAGCTGTCAGGCCTGCGTGATCTTTGTATCGCTAGTGTGATCTTTCTCAATTTGCTGTCAAAACCTGACCATTATGTCCAAGAAATAAACAGTGATTAAGATAGAATCGCCAGTCTACGCGGAATCGGAGCAAAGAACAAAAGATGCACCTAAGGAACACACTGAGACATTTCCCATTACAACTAAGCCGACGTCTTGTGTGTCTCACGCTTTTATGTTGGTTCGGTTTGTCAGGACATATCACGCCCAGTTATGCCAAAGATAATCAATTATCTGATTATTTTATTGAAACCTGGACCTCTGCCAACGGATTGCCCCATAACAGCATCAATGCCATCGCCCAAACTTCGGATGGCTATTTGTGGTTTGCGACCTGGGAGGGCGTGGCACGTTATAACGGTTTAGAGTTTGTGCGCTTTGACCGCGGCCCTGACACACAAATGCAAGACTCAGGCACGCGCGCCCTGGCGACCGGACCGAACAATCAACTTTATGCCGGCGGGGCGCGAGGCAGCTTAGTGATGCGCCAAGGCTTTTCGTGGCAGGGCCTTCCCACCGCTCCCAGCCTCATTAATGATGCGCTCCATGACCAAACAGGCGGCTTATGGCTCGCGGTTGAGGGAAAGGGGATTGCTTACTACGCCCCCGAGCAGCTCTCGCAACCCGACCCCACCCCACAGACATTTATCGATACTGTGAGCAGCTATCACCTGACCCAAACCGCCGATGGTCAAGTCTACGCAGCCACCGAAAAAGGGGTCTATCAACTATCGTTACAACATGGCGCGACGCCTCTCTCTTTTCATAATCTGTTTCGTAAAGCCTTTTATGTCTCGAGTGGTCAGGATGGGAGCCTCCTCGTCGGCTCCGAAAATGGCGCTTGGCGCTATAAAAACAGTCGCTGGACACCACTGGCGAGTGAGCTACTCCACCAAGCGATTACCATGGTTGAACAAGACAGTCGTGGTGCCTATTGGTTCGGTACGCTCAACAACGGGATTGCCCACATGAGAGGCCAACATGTCGATTTTCTTGACGCTCACCGCGGACTGTCTAACAACCGGATATTATCCTGGTTTGAAGACAATGAAGGCAGTATTTGGATAGGCACCAATGGCGGGGCAATGCGGCTTAGATACGCGCCGTTTGTAACGCTGACTAAAGATAATGGACTAGCCGGTGACTATGTGCGCACCGTACTTGCGGGCGATAAAAATACGGTGTGGGCAGGGGCCAGTGAAGGGTTAAGCCAAATTGATATCGTACAAGGTAATGCCAAAATATTAGCCGACGACATATCGGTGCTCAGTCTCGCGCCTCGAGCACAAGGTGGCGTCTGGGTGGGCACCTATCAACAAGGTCTCTATTATTGGGAGCAAGGCTCGCTCACCCCCGCCACAACACTGAACGATCAATTACCTGACCATGAAGTCAGGGCGATTGTCGAACGTGAGGGCACATTATGGGTGGGCACACCCCGTGGCTTGATCAAGTTTTCGTCCCCGCCAAGCAACCAACCCGCGCGCGCGTCAGCCGTTTATCAAAAGCGTGCACGCTACACCAGCCAAAATAGTGCCCTCCCCGGCAACTATATTATGTCGTTAACGTTCGACGATACAGGCAAGCTATGGATAGGAACGGGCAGCGGCGCCGGGTATCTGCACAAACAGACCATCATTCCTCTCGATTTCAGCGAGCAAGAGCAGGCGCAGTATGTGTTTGGCTTTTTCCACGAACCGGGTTACGTATGGATGGCCACTGATCGAGGAATTATCCGTTATCGGCAGGCGGATGGCCAACTCGCCTTGGTCGGCCGACCCCATGGCCTACCGATTGATAAATTCTTTCAAATCGTTAAAGGCGATGACCAAAGTTTTTGGTTGTCCAGCAACCGAGGGATCTGGCGAGTCAACTATTATCATGCCCATCAAGTAGCGGATAACACCCGCACGCGTATTGACTTTGAGCACTATGATCAAAGCGATGGCATGAGAAATAGTCAGGCCAATGGCGGCTCTAATCCTGCGGCGACCAAAACCGCAGAGGGCGATATTGTCTTCGCCACCGCCAAAGGGGTGACTAGCGTAAAGCCGACCCGGCTAGCGCAATTACTTAGCCAGCCGTTACCGATTGTGATGCAACAAGTGCGATTTGATGGCCAAGCGATTAATCCTGAGGCAAGTAACACCGCACCGGCGGGCACCAATCGCGTATCTTTCTCCTATGCGGCGCTCGGCTATACGATGCCAGAGCAAATCCAGTACCGCACCCAGCTAGAGGGCTTTGAGTCTGAATGGGCCTATCGCCACGAAAACCATATTGCCGAATATACGAATTTACCACCGGGTGACTACACCTTTAAAGTGAGTGCACGCTACCCCTATAGCGATTGGAGTGATGATGTGCTTAGCTATCGCTTCAGTGTGACCCCCTCACTTTGGCAACGGTCAGATATACGTGCGCTAGGTTTTTTGGCCTTAGTCGCCCTCGCCTACGGCGCCTTTATGTGGCGGATCCGCCGGATGCAACAAAAAGAAGCGCAGCTCAAAGCGCTAGTGAAAGAGAAAACGCAAGCGCTGCAAGCGCAAGCTGACGATTTTGAACGTATGTCGAAAGAGGATGCATTAACGGGTCTGGCTAACCGGCGTGCGTTTGACGAGTACTGGCACCTCGCCTTTGATGACGCCAACCAGTCGGGTCAGCCCTTACAAGTGGCCATTTTAGATATTGATCATTTTAAGCGCATTAACGATCAGCATTCGCATCTGGTGGGCGATCAAATTATCCAGCGTATTGGGCGCTTTTTGCATAACGAACGCCAACAGTTAAGCCATGTTGCCCGCTGGGGTGGCGAGGAGTTTACGTTACTGTTTGCAGGTACCCCTGCAGATGGCTACACCTACTTTGACGGCTTACGTCGCCGTATCGCGGCACTGACCCTCGACGACATTGCGCCGTCATTAAAAGTGACGGTAAGCATTGGTGTGGCTGGCAACCATCAGGCCACGGATTATGTTGATGGCCTCAAACAAGCCGATCAAGCCTTGTACCGTGCCAAGCGCGATGGGCGCAATTGTGTTCGTCAACGTAGTGGTCAATCGTCATACGCGGATGCGTAAAAAAGGTAAAAAAAGGAGCGCCAGCGCGCTCCTTTTTGTTAGATCTGATGAAAAATAACGTTTGTCACCAACGCTTACGCCATGGTTTCTAAACTCTTTTCATAAGACTCATATTGCTTGGCTACCGACTCGCTTGGGCCACCGGTTGCTTTACTTACCACAATCGCGCCCAGTCCCGCGAAGATAAAGCCAGGAACAATTTCATACAGATCGAAAATGCCGCCTGAAAGCTGTTTCCATACCACAACTGTCACGCCGCCGACGAGAATCGCAGTCAGTGCACCATTTCGGTTCATGTCACGCCAGAACAGGCTTAACAGTAGTGCTGGACCAAAGGCTGCACCAAAGCCTGCCCATGCATACGACACCAGGCCAAGGACTGAGCTTTCTGGATCCATCGCTAAGCCAAGCGCAATCGCTGAGAGCAAGATCACTGCACCACGACCGACCATGACCACTTCTTGCGTGGAGGCATCGGGACGGAACACTTGCTTATAGAAATCTTCTGCTAACGCAGACGACGACACCAGTAGCTGTGAATCCGCGGTACTCATGATCGCGGCCAAAATCGCGGCGAGCAGGATACCGGCGATGACAGGGTGGAAGGCCGCGTTAACGAGAAGCATGAAGATTTTCTCGCCATCCTTCAGGTCACCGGTCATGTCGTTTTGCACGTACAAAATACCCACCAGCCCGATAAGCACCGCACCAAACATTGAAAGCGCAGACCAGCCAACCGCAATACGACGCGCGGTGGTAATGTCTTTGTTTGAACGGGTCGCTTGGAAACGTGCCAAAATGTGTGGCTGTCCAAAGTAACCCAGCCCCCATGCGGCCAGCGATGCAATGCCGATCCAAGACAGAGGCTCGCCCTCAACATCACGCCAGATCGTCATCAATTCAGGGTTAATCGCCGCTACGTCGCCACCCAATTTGAAGATGCTACCGTCCATGATAACGAAGGGCACGACCAACAGGGCTGCCGCCATCAACAAACCTTGTACCAAGTCAGTCCAAGATACCGCTAAGAAACCACCGAACAAGGTATAAGACACAACACAAATGGTGCCAATGACCACCGCAGTGGTGTAATCAAACCCAAACACCGTGGTGAAGAGTTTGCCCCCTGCAACCAAACCTGAACTGGTATAGAAAAGGAAGAAAAGCAAAATGAAGAAAGCAGAGATGGTTTGCAGCAGTTTTGATTTGTCTTCAAAACGACGGGCAAAAAACTCCGGTAACGTCAATGCGTTATCTGCTTCAATACTGTAAGTACGCAGGCGCTTGGCACAAATCAACCAGTTCAGGTAAGTCCCTAGCAGCAAACCGCCTGCTAACCAAAGTGATTCCATTCCCGCAGCGTAGGCATAGCCAGGCAGGCCAAGCAGCAACCAACCACTCATGTCTGATGCACCCGCTGACAAGGCGGCGGGCCATGGGCCTAACGAACGCCCCCCGAGGAAGTAATCTTCGGAGTTGGATGTGCGTTTGTAGGCATATACACCAATGGCAAGCATCATGATGAGATATGCCAGAAAGGTTGCACTGATGGCATAGCTATTGTCTATCATATCTGTCCCTCAATTACATGGTCCCAGTCGGGGCCATCTCTGGAAAGTTAATGTTCACCACTGCCGAGTTCCAGAAGCGTGGCATTACCACCTACAGCAGTGATATTTATGGTTCGGGTGCATTCGGTCACAAAACGCAACACATAGTCGGGCGAACCAATCACGGGATAATGCGCCGTGTCAGTTTCCGCAACCAGTGTGGCGATCACACCCTGTCGTTGTGCAAGTTGGCGATTGACATGCCGCACATGTGCGTCTTCCCCTGTCGTTGCCAACCCGACGATATGCGGATGAACCAGCAGATCGCTAAGCGCGTCAATACTCACGCGCACGGCCACACGGTCTGGGCATCCGGCTTTAATGAGGTCGGCCAGTACAGCGTCGACCATATCAGCGTGAGTGCCCTCAACACTCACTACCACACAATTACCAGCGACCAAGGCGGCGGCTAACTGGCCACATAAGGCAACGGACGTCAGCGAGGCATCGCCTGTCACCACGACGGTGCCACGCCCGGCGGTATAGAGCTCGTTAGTCTCCCCCGTTGGCCCTGGTAATTCATGTACTTTGTTGAGCAGTCGGTCTGCGCTGTCGCACTGAAAACGGATCATGCTCGCCGCTTGGGCAAAGTCATCGCCCCGTGCGGCAACGGTTTCAGACCACCGCTGTAATAAAATGATGCGGCCAGCAACGGCTTGATCGTTCCAGTCTTCCCATACCGCGTCACACTGCTCTAAAACGTTATTTAATTGCTCCATCACGCTTCTCCTGATCTTGATACCAACCGATTTATTGAACGTTTACTGACGCTTGTGTAAAGCGGTAGAGATAATGGGGACCACCTGCTTTCGGGCCAGTGCCTGACAGGCCACGGCCACCAAAAGGCTGAACCCCAACCACGGCACCGACTTGATCACGGTTCACATAGCAGTTACCGACGCGCGCGCGGTACTCGATGTGGGCACACGTGGTTTCATTACGGCTATGCACACCCATTGTCAGGCCGAAACCAGTACGGTTGATATCATCAATCACTTTGTCGAGTTCGTTGGCGCGATAGCGAACAATGTGCAAAATCGGGCCAAAGTGCTCTTCGCTCAGTTGGTCAATGCTGCGAATTTCAAAAGCTGTCGGTGGGACAAAGGTACCTTTGTCGCACTCAGCCGAAAGCGGTACCTGGGTGACTAATTTGCCACTGCGCTTCATTTGTTCAATGTGAGCAAGCAATTTGTCTTTCGCGGTTTGATCAATCACCGGCCCCACATCAGTAGAAAGCCGCTCTGGTCGCCCCACCGACAACTCAGCCATTGCGCCTTTAATCAGGCTAATCACACGGTCTGCGATATCTTCTTGAATGTATAAAACGCGCAGAGCTGAACAACGCTGCCCCGCCGAGGCAAACGCGGAACGCAATACATCACGCACCACTTGCTCAGGTAACGCGGTACTGTCTACCAGCATGGCGTTTTGTCCGCCAGTTTCTGCCACCACAGGCACAGGATCAGCGTCGCGCTCGGCTAACGTGCGTGTAATACGTTGTGCGGTCGGGGTAGACCCTGTAAACGCCACACCGGCAATGCGGCTATCTTCGGTTAATGGCGCCCCTACCACAGGCCCACTGCCTGGAAGCAGTTGGATAACGCCAGTTGGGATCCCGGTTTCAAGTAGCAACTCAATCGCGCGATAAGCGATAATGGATGTTTGCTCTGCCGGTTTTGCCACCACGGTATTACCAGCTACCAGCGCCGCGCTGACTTGCCCCAAAAAGATAGCTAATGGGAAGTTCCACGGGCTAATACAGGTAAAGACACCACGACCTTGATAGCTCACGGACTGCATCTGGCCGTCAAACCCTGTGTATGAAAGCGGCTCGCCCTGCAATGCTTTGGCCTGCTCGGGGTAGTAGCGCAAAAAGTCGACCGCTTCACGCACTTCATCAATGCTGTCGTGAATCGTTTTACCGGCTTCGCGATGACAAATCGCCACCAGCTCACCTAAATTCGCTTCAAGTTTATCAGCCAAGTCAAGTAAGTACTTACCACGCTCACTGACCGCTGTTTTCGACCACTCTGGGTAAGCATTCGCGGCAATATCGAGTGCATTGTTGACTTGGTCAGACGTCGCCCAGTCAACGTGACCGACTGGCTCTTCGCGATCATAAGGCGCAGCGATAGGATGCGTATCGCCAGCCAGACGCTGGCCATTGACAATGGGGCCGGCCTGCCATTGGTGCGCGCCCATAAAAGGCGCAACGCTTGCGGTGAAAGGCTGCCATTCTGAGTCGATATCAGTGGCTACGCCTTGAGAGTTCTTACGCGACGCGCCAAAGATATCTAACGGCAAGGGGATACGATCGTTATGCAGTGTTGGGTTAGCGCGCAGTGTATCGACAGGATCCGCAATCAGATCGTCAATCGGGCAACGTGCATCAACCAAGCGGTGAACAAAAGAGCTGTTTGCGCCATTTTCCAGTAAGCGGCGCACCAAATAAGGGAGCAAGTCTTTGTGGCTGCCCACTGGGGCATAAATGCGCACTTCAGTGTTAAACAAGGCTTTCGCATGGTTATACAGCGCGTCGCCCATGCCATGAAGGCGCTGAAATTCAAAGTCTTGATGGGTCGCCATCGAGGCTATCGCGGCTATGGTATGGGCGTTGTGACTGGCAAATTGCGGATAAATCAGACCGCGTATATGCTCGCTAAGTAGGAAGCGTGCACAGGCTAGGTAAGAAACGTCTGTCCCTTCTTTGCGGGTAAATACCGGATAACCGTGATGTCCCGTTTGCTGACACAGTTTAATTTCACTGTCCCAATAAGCGCCTTTTACTAACCGCATTGGGATCACATCGCCTTGCTCTTTCGCTAAGGCCGCTAGCCAAGTAATCACAGGGAGCGCACGTTTTGAATAGGCTTGCACCACCAGCCCAAATTTCCCCCAGCCTTTAACCACAGGATCGCGGTATAGCTTTTCAAACAGTGCCAGTGATAGCTCTAGACGATCCGCTTCTTCAGCATCAATGGTGATCGCGACATCTTTTTCACGGGCGCGCTTGAGCAGAACGAGCACCGTCTCGAACATTTCGTCCATCATGCGATCGTAGTTAGCCGCTTCATAGCGGGGATGCAAAGCCGACAGCTTGATAGAGACCGATGGCGATGGGCCTTGATAGCTTGCTTTGGCATCGCCCACCGACTCAATCGCTTGTAAATAATCCGCTAAGTAGGCTTTGGCATCTTCTTGCGTAAGTGCCGCCTCCCCTAACATATCGAATGAGTAGGTAAAGCCGTTATTGCGTGGACCCTCACCGTTCTTCTGCGCTTCATCAATATCACGGCCAAGCACGAACTGGTGACCCATGATTTTCATCGCTTGGTGCATGGCTTGACGAATCACCGGCTCGGACATTTTGTTCACGAGGCGGTTGATCACCGACGTCGGCTTGCCCTCCGTGCTTTCATCCAAGGTCACCACTTTTCCAGTGAGCATCAGCCCCCAGGTTGAGGCATTCACAAACAAGGAGTCGGAATGGCGCAAGTGCGCTTTCCAATCTGCAACACTCAGTTTGTCACGGATAAGGGCATCGGCGGTGTGCGAATCAGGGATCCGCATCAGCGCTTCAGCCAGGCACATCAACAAAATCCCCTCACGCGTATCCAGGCTGTACTCCAGCAAGAGCGCATCAATCATTTGGACCGCTTTTTTATCCGCCCGCACTTGCTCAATTAACTGCGTGGCTTGACGACGAGTTTGCTCACGCTCACTGTCAGTGGCTTCCGCTAGGGGAATTAACTGTTGAAGCCATAGGCTTTCGTCAACGCAATACAGCGGCGAGATTTCAGACCAGAGCTGCGCCAGTGGGCGCTCGATAAACGAGGGCTGCATAGCATCGATGGCTTTAAACATAGTGGTATCCTCACTCACGTCCTCCCAAACTCGGGCAGGAAAAAATGTTACGTCATTGTTACTTTGCGATCGATTCTATGCGTGGTCTATCAGTAGGGTCTTACAAAATACACCGGCATTATTGCAAAATCCTCCGATGATTAACAAATAAAGCGGTCGATCGCCATAATGGCATAACAAAAGACGCGCATATTATTGATGCCGGAGACGGCGACAGCACATCGGGCCACGCTTAAACCGAGCCCTTAAACCTGGCAGGAGAGAGGCCAAAATAGCGAGAAAACGCATTGGTGAAACCACTCTGGCTAGAGAAACCGCAACTATCGGCAATTTGTGCCATGGTCAACTCACTTTCTTTAATCAGTTGTTTCGCTAAAGCAAAGCGTTTTTCAAGCACATATTGATGCGGCGTGGTGCCCACCTGCTCTTTAAATAACTGGTGGAATTGGCTTTCAGCCAGAAACACACTGCCTGCTAGCTGCGCTACCGTGATCTTGCGGCTGATGTGCTGGTGAATATAACGGTCAATGATATCCATGTTTAAGCGATGGCCATCTCGTCGCGGCGAAACATGATCACGGAAATGGCGATGTAATACACACATCAGCGTATCAGCACATGCGCGGCTCAGCAGTAAATCAGATGGGTTGGCGATCATCTCGGCTGTCAGCGCCTTGATCAGCGTTTGTGCATGGGTGTCGAGCTGGAAGTAAGGCTCGCGACTAAACAAACGCGCAATGTTGTCATGCATGGATGCATGCCCCACCCATTCTTGGTATGGAAGGTTAATCACCAGAATTTCATTACGTCCCACCCCGGTAAAAGCATGCTCTTGTGATTCTCCCACCAAACAGCCTTGGCCTGGGCCAACCAGACTACCTCGCCCATCAACATCGAATTCCGTTTGCCCTTGCAGACCAATCACGACCTGCTTGTACTCATGGCTATGGTGAAGCTGTTGTCGAGGTAAGGCGATCACTTCAGAGACTTTGGGTGTTTTTGTCACCATGGCTCTCCCTCTCGGTGCGGATTACGGGTTTGCCGTCAACCATTCAACTTCCTCCTTCATTATTCTGGCACGCTTGTCACCCGTGTGCGACTGGATTCTCTATGCGTATTCTCAACGTTGCGGAACAATGATCAAGTAGTGTATTTTTTACGGCCTATGTCATTTTGACGCTAAAAATGCGAAGGATCCCTCATGTATTGCACGTTGATCGGGGTAATATCGAGAACAATGCGATAAAAAACCCACCTCTGATATATGTAAATAACATAAAATTCAACGACTTACTTTTTATTCGATGGAAATATCACTTACTTGATCATTGTTTCGAGGGGATCAACACCTTGATCATTCTTCCGTTTTATTGTGCCGTCACGCAATCTTATTTGAAGCAAGCCACCGCTTAAGGTAATCTCGCATAAACATAAAAACCATGAGCACAGTTGCACCGATCACGTCGCAGAATGCTGACTGCCGTCAAATAATTAGCACGGTTTGCGTGGCAACGCGGGTTTCCGTGATAGTCTACTTTTTGGACATAGGTATTATTATTGCGACATGCGTAAGCAAGGGAACTATGACAACGAAATATATAAAAGCGTTATGCTTAGCGCTCCCTCCCCTACTGCTAACCGAGTTGGCGTTCGCTGAAAACGCGTCTTCCGCTGATAATCTCGATCCGGTCAGTGAGTTGGTTGAGAAGCTCCGCGATAAAGAAGAAACGTTGGAGACTCGAAACGATGAACTGGCTCTGCAGCAGGCGAAATTGGATGACCTTTTGGTCAAGCGCGCGACGTTAGAAGATGAACTGAGTAACCTGAAGCGCAAACGCAGTAATGCTAAAGCAGAGCTGGATGCGAAATTTCAGGATTTAATCGCTGACCCGAGCACAGATATCAGCCCGTATCAGCAGGCCTACCAACAAGCATGGCAGCAGGTGAACAATCACCAGCAAAAACAAGCTGCCAACGAGTCCGCCATTATTGAGCAGAAGAAACGACTGGCGAAACTTGAACGAGAACAAGCCTTATTGGCAACCACCCTTGAGAATTTACATGAGGCCATGCGCGAAGCACGTGCAGAGCGTCTACGTAAAGAACTCACCCAAAAAGACACGATTGAAGTTGTCCATAGCTTGACCTGTTCACCCAACATGACATTGTCGGCGTGCGCGAACCAAGGTGAAACGCTGACCATGCAAAAAGCGATTCGTGACTTCCGAGGCCAGGTAACGGACTTTGTCACCGAATCCAATGCCGTGAAGCAAAACATCGATAAAGTGGCGTTTAATATCCACGTCACTAACAGTGAAGTCGTTGACGCAGGCTTTACCGGTGGCATGGACTACACAACACGTATCAAAGCCGAGCTGGTAAGCCGTCCTGATAAAACGGCGGCATGTCGACTGCTTGATCTTGAAGACAGATACTGTGTTGAAACCACCCAAGCACAGCAGCAAGCCAATCGTAAACAGCAGGCGAAACGCTGGGTTAACGTGACGATACGCTCTAATCGTTACGATGACAGTGTGACCATTAATGATGTGTCATACGGAAGCACACCGGTAGAACTCATGCTACCAGTGGGTAACCATGACTTAACGGTCACTAAGCCTGGTTTTATGCCTTATGATCGCGAAGTTTACCTCGGTAAAGACCAGGTAGTGTGGGCCAAACTGAAAGAGCAACCTAATCAGCCCCCTAGCCCAGGAAAAAAGTTTACCGACCCTGTTGCCAATAATCTCGAAGCACCGCAAATGGTGGTGATCGGCGCTGGCGAATACAAAGTCGGGCCAGATGCACGTGAAAATGTGGCTATTCAGCAATCATTTGCGATGGGCGCCACACCCGTCACGGTAGAGCAGTTTGACGCCTTTGTCACCGCCTCCGGTTATGTCACCGCAGCCGAACAAGGTAATGGCTGCGATAAGCTGGTAAATGGCGAGATCAACCAAAGCTTGGATACAGACTGGCGTCAACCCGGCTTTGATCAAGCGGCCGACTCCCCAGTCGTTTGTGTCAATAAAGATGATGCCGAGGCTTACACCGAGTGGCTAAGTCAGCAAACGGGCCAGCGCTACGCGCTTCCAAACGACGTTGAGTGGGAAGTTGCTGCCCGTGGTGGCACGGAAAGCGATTACTGGTGGGGCAATGAAATCGGTGTCGGCAACGCCAATACCGGCTGGAGCGGCACGGTATGGTCAAACGACCGCACCTCGCCGGTTAAAAGCTTTCCGCCTAACCCGTTCGGTGTTTATGACACCGCAGGCAATGTTTGGGAGTGGGTAAGCAATGATACCCCTATTGCTCGCGGCGGTGCGTGGAACTTTTCACCTCAACGCTCTCGCGTTTCCGAGCGTTTGGAGTTAGGAGAGAACACCAGCGCCAATTACCTTGGGTTCCGCGTGGTGCGAGATATCAAAACACCTTGATCTCACTCGCCTCATCACAATAGTAGAAAACACACGCCGCTACTCGTTAGCGGCGTTTTTTCGAGTAAGATAAAATCAACAATCTTGATATTAAGTTGCTTTACTCAATGTCAATAGGTCAAATCCCCCCTACCCAACGTCTAGTCTTCTGGATATAGTAGACCCCGTAAACGCAATTTGTCCCGATAGACGCGTTTGCAGTTCCTAACACTGTTAGGTGCAGTTAGATAACGATCTTGTATCAACAACCCTCATGATACCAGTGAATTATCTAAACAACCTCTTCTACACGTCGTACAGGATAACTCCCTTTGGGGAAATCTTGTCTTTGCCGGCTTTATGCCGGCTTTTTTTTATGCTCCAATAACGTGTCCGTTTTTCTATATCTTGGTGGGCGATGACGTCCAATAATAATAACAATGAATGGGTAAGCGATATGAATCACGTTCCTCCTGCTCTGTCTATGCTCGAGCAATTACCCGGCTGCTGGGGCTGCAAAGATACACAATCGGTATTTGTTTACGCCAATAGTGAATACTGCCGTCTTGTGGGCCTCAAACAACCGCAAGACTGCATAGGCAAGACAGATCATGATATGCCCTGCCCCACCACGCGTTGTGCCGATCAATTTCAAGCGCAAGACCAATACGTGATGAAAACAGGCAAGCGACTCCGTGTGCTCGATATTCATCCCTATGCCAATGGCCGTTGGCATGCGCACCTGTTTACCAAAACGCCTTGGTTCAATGAACAGGGGCATATTTGTGGGGTCATGTTCTGTGGCCAGGAGCTGAGCGACACCGCCATTTTAGAAGTGGGACATTGGGTGTGCCGTGCAGTCACTCACCCTGAACAGGCGTTATCCGATCATCATCATGGTGAAGCTCAGGTACACCTGACATCGCGAGAGCGGGAGGTACTGTTCCTTCATCTGCATGGCAAGAAACCGCAATTGATCGCGCAGACATTGTCGGTATCCGTCAAAACCATCGAAAATCACTTTGCGCATTTACGTGAAAAGTTCGATGTCGACTCCAAAGCAGGCTTACTCGAGCATGCGCTCGCGCAGGGATTTGGCTCCGCGATTCCAGAAAGCTTGTTAACCCAGCAATTGTCTGTGGTGCTACGAGGTTAATCAGACAGCGCCCAGTTCAACAGTGCGCCATCTTGCCGCCAGTCCTGCGCGATGAGGGCGCTAAGATGTCCCTCGTCGCTATCATCAAAGGGGCGGCTATGGCGCTAAGCGCTCAATCGCCCAGTTGTCATCCTCTTGCCGTTGATATAAGAAACGATCGTGTAAGCGGTGCTCGCCACCTTGCCAAAACTCAATGCTTTTAGGCTTGATGCGATAACCGCCCCAGAATGTAGGGACAGGCACTTCCCCTTTCTCGAACTGTTTTTTCAGCTCCAAAAACTTGCCTTCTAACGCCGAGCGTGCTGATAAACGTTCGCTTTGTTTGCTCGCCCATGCCGCGATCTGGCTTTCTTTGGGGCGAGAAGTGAAATACTTAAACACCTCCTTTTTACTCAGAGGCTCCGCTTCCCCCATAATATGGACTTGTCGCTCGATAAAATGCCAAGGAAAGTGCAAGCTAATCTTGCTGTTTTTTTTCAAATGCAGCGCTTTGCGACTTCCCAAGTTGGTGTAAAACACAAACCCCTCTTGATTAAAGTCTTTAAGCAAAACGATGCGCTGAAAAGGTTGTCCATCTTCATCAACCGTGGCGACAGTCATTGCGGTTGGATCTGGCACTTGGGTATCAATGGCTTGTTGCAACCACTGGCCAAATAAATCCATGGGCGCATCGGGTAAATCATCACGACGTAATCCCCCTTGGGTGTACTCTCTTCGAATGTCTGACAACTCCATTGCTTTCTCCAATTCGTTTATTTTCAACTATTTTGCGCAGGTACCTACCGATACACAAGTGCAATTTATTACCGTGGCGACAGAAACAGGGATCAGTGATCGCGACGCTTTTGATTTCTCAGGTTTAGCAACGCGAGCCATCTATACGCTCGTCGCACTTATCCATTCAAAGCCTGATAAAGTCTGCAAAAAATCAGCACCATAGGCTAAGCTTGAAAGAAGTGAAACACCTGATGGGGGTCAGATGGCGATACGTGATAAATCTCGCGCGACCTTGCCCCGAGATGAGCACCTCGATTACATCGATGACAAGACGGCTGCACTTTTGCTCAACACGCCGAAAAGTGCGCGTGTTTTGCTATGGACTATCGTGCTGTTTCTAGTTGTCGCCACGGCGTGGGCATCGCAAGCACAACTCGACAAAGTGACCGTCGGACAAGGAAAAGTGATTCCCTCTTCACAACTTCAAGTGGTGCAAAACCTTGAAGGGGGCTTAGTCAAAGCGCTCCTGGTCAAAGAAGGCGACAAGGTAAAAAAAGGGCAACGGCTTATCCTCATTGACGATACCCTCTTTCGCGCCAACTTCCGAGAAAGAGAACAAGAGTTGCTCGGTTTACGTGCAGATAAATTGCGTCTGCAAGCGTTGCTCACCGCGATTCGTGTTGATGAAACTGCGCCTTTTGAGCAATGGCGAGAAAGTATCCTGCTGGAGCGCCAACCACTCTCGTTTCCGGATGTCTTTACCACAAAACGCCCTGATTTGATCAAACAGACACAAGCGCGATATCAAGAGCAGCTGTCTAATATTCAAAATCAGCTCTACGTTACCGCGCAAAAGATCCGGCAAAAGGAACAAGAGCTTGTCGAATTAGAGTCTCGGATCGCGAATCTCGAACAAAGCCAAGCATTTGCGCAAGAGGAGCTGGACATCACGCGCCCACTTGCCGATGAAGGCGTTGTGCCCAAAATCGACTTGCTTAAGCTGCAGCGTCAACTCAATGATACACAGCGTGAATTATCCTCAGCACAGCTTTCTCTCCCTTCTGTGGTCTCAGCACTGCGCGAAGCCGTTTTCCAACGTATCGATGTCGCTTTAACGTTTCGCACCGACCAGCAAGAACAACTAAACCAAGTAGAGAAGCAAATAGCTACGATGTCTGAAGGGCGTGTGGGATTGCAGGATAAAGTCTCACGCACCGTGGTGACCTCGCCTGTCAATGGAACGGTTAAAAAGCTGCACGTCAACACAGTCGGCGGTGTCATCCAACCAGGCATGGACATTATAGAGATCGTCCCCTCCGAGGATAACCTCTTGGTTGAGGCCAAAATTGCCCCTCAAGATATTGCTTTTTTACGCCCAGGACTCAATGCAGTGGTCAAATTCAGCGCCTATGATTTTACCGTCTATGGCGGACTGGATGGCAGGCTTGAAACCATCAGTGCCGATACCATCGAAGACGAAGAAGGCAACAGTTTTTATCTGGCTAAGATACGTGCCGAAAAAGACAGCTTGGGCAAAGAAACCAGCTTACCCATTATTCCCGGCATGACGGCCTCCGTGGACATTATCACAGGTAAACGTACGGTTTTAGATTACTTACTCAATCCCATTACGCGCGCGCAAAAAACCGCATTGCGTGAATAAAGAGGCAACAGACTTTATGGCTTACCACTTTCCTTGGCAACCCTCTTGGTGCGTCGCCCTAACAATTGCAGTGATCGCACCGGCTCATAGCCAGTCTTTAGAGCAAGCCGTGGTGACAACGCTTGCCACGGATCCTGAGTTGCGTGGCGCCTTTCATCAGCTGCAAAGCTTCCGTGAGAGAACCAAGGCCAGTGAGGGCGACTATCTCCCCGACGTGGATTTGAATGCAGGGATGGGTTACGAACGCATCGATAATGATACAACACAAGCGCAAGATGACCTCGATTTTGCGCGAAAAGATGCCACTCTTAATGTTCGGCAATTATTGTGGGACGGGCAAACACACAACAACATTGCCCGTAATCAGTATGAGGCAGAGAGTCAGCGCTTTCAACTGCGTTCGGATGCCTCCGATAAAGCGCTACGGGTCGCCGAAGTGTACCTTGAGATACTTAAAGCTCAGCAGGTACTCGACCTTTCTCGCGCGAATATGACTGTACACGAAGAAATTCTCGCCGATATTCGCCGCCGGGCGGACACAGGCATTGGCTCAACGGCAGATCTATCGCAGGTACAAGCGCGCGTTGCTCGGGCCCAAGCTAACCTCTTGTCCGCTGAAACCAACCTAGAAGATGCCTTTACGGCATTTTTTCGCGTGGTTGGTGTGCCCGCGAACAACACAGTCCAACCCGTGATTGATAAAACACGCCTCCCCACCTCACTGGATAGTGCCCTTGAACAAGCCGTCAAACGTAACCCGCTACTCAAATTAGCGCGATACGATATTGAAGCGGCAAAGTCACAGTATCAACAGTTTAAAGGCGCTCACCACCCAAACATCAGTGTAGAAGTCAGCCAAACGTGGGCGGATGAAGTCAGCGGCGTGGATGATTTTAGTGATGAATTTAGCGCCATGCTACGCGTGCGTTATCAACTGTTTAATGGCGGGAGCGATCAAGCCGATATTCGACGAGGCGCCTATGAGTTAAATCGTGCCAAAGATATCTTTGATAACGCCTATCGACAATTAGAAGAAAGCACCCGGCTGGCTTGGAGTGCATTCCAGCTCACCGAGCAACAAAAAGACCTTTTGCAACAGCAAGTCGATGCCGCCTCGGACACAGTGCAAGCGTATGAAAAACAATT
Source organism: Salinivibrio kushneri (assembly GCF_005280275.1). Lineage (NCBI taxonomy): Bacteria > Pseudomonadati > Pseudomonadota > Gammaproteobacteria > Vibrionales > Vibrionaceae > Salinivibrio > Salinivibrio kushneri. The sequence goes on along the minus strand of NZ_CP040022.1, from coordinate 411,847 downwards.
TAGAATTGGGCGACGAACGCTGCTCGACCTACTTAACACCGAAAACGAACTGCTTGAAGCGAGGCGCGCTTACTTAGACGCAAACTACGATCATTTATTGGCACAATATCGTTTACTCAACAATACCGGTCACTTATTGGAAGCCTTGAGAGTCTCCTTACCCAAACAGTGGCAAGGAACAGAAGGAGAAACGGAATGAAAGTATTGGGACTGAGCCTGATTCTTGTGCTAGTCACCGGATGTACGGTGGCGATCTCTCCACCCCCTACGGCCACGCAAAGTCATGATGTAACCGACAGTGATCAAGATGGCGTCATCAACGCCCGTGATCGATGCGACAACACACCACGCGGCGCCGTCATTGATAATCAAGGCTGTCCCAATTACATTCAACCGACCGCCGCGCGCCAGTCACCGACCGCATCAGCACGACAAATTGATGTGTACTTTGCCTCCAATACCGCAAAAGTGACGACGGGCGCTATAACCAATATCGACGCTATGGCAGACTTTCTGATGGATTATCCTGGTACCACGCTCCGTTTAACCGGTCACGCCAGTGCGGGCGGCTCGGCATCCTACAATCACGCGCTCTCTTATCGTCGAGCTATGACGGTCAAGCGTGCGCTTATCGAGCGTGGTATCACGCCACAACGCATCGACGTGGTTGCCAAAGGAGAGACGGACGCCAAGCATGGCAGTGGGGCAGCCGACGCGTATCGGCGAGTCAGTGGTGAAGTATTGAATTTCAAAGGGGATGTCGAGAAAGCATGGACCATCTTCACGCGTCGACCTCAGTCTTAAAGCGAAACCATTTATGAAGCAATGGCATATTGCCGGGTTATGTTTGTTGCTCTCTCTCAGCGCGATGAGTCTGACCACCAAAGAGTCACGCTGGGTGGGGCAAGTATCGAGCTTTTATGGTGAACGCGCGGGTAAGCGTGTCACGGCATGGCGCAACATGGTGGAAAAGACCCAAGGCTTATCAGAGCAAGAAAAGCTGCGCAAGGTGAATGATTTTTTTAATCAGATGTACTTTGTCGATGATATCGACCTATGGGGAAAAAAAGACTACTGGGCAACGCCTTTAGAGTTTCTTGGTGCCGCCGCCGGTGATTGTGAAGATTTTAGTATCGCAAAATACTTTTCGCTTCGCGAGTTAGGCATTGATGATAAAAAGCTGCGCCTGGTGTACGTAAAAGCAATCCGTCTCGACCAATTTCATATGGTCGTTGCGTATTACCCAACACCGTCCTCCGAGCCGGTGCTACTCGATAACTTAGATCCAGCAATTAAACGTGCGTCGTTAAGACGCGACCTGCTTCCTATATATAGCTTTAATGGTAGCCGACTATGGTTAATGAAAGAACGCGGCCAAGGCGAGCTTGCTGGCAACGCCTCCCGACTTGGCCTTTGGAATGATTTACGTAGCCGTATCGACACCTTAAAGATGCAAAAACCGATTAGACAATTTGATAGGTAAACACCGATGACGTTATTCAACCAAATATTCTCATGGATGCTAGTGATTTTCTTCTGCATAGTGCTGGCCGTCTTCGGTATCGAGCTGAATACCACTCGCAACTTTTTACTCAATCAGCAAACCTCTGATGTCAACAACACGGTCAATTCGATGGGGTTAGCCTTGGCACCCTATTTAGAATCGGATGATAAAGTCGCCGCCGAGTCAGTGATCAATGCGTTTTTTGATGGCGGCTTTTACCGCGAGGTTAATTTGACCTTGCTGTCAGATAACAGCGAGATTGTTCGCGAGTACCCGGTACAAATTCAGGGCGTTCCCCAGTGGTTTATCGATCTCGATATTTTTCCTGTGATCACAGAAAAACAAACCATCACCAGTGGTTGGATGCAACTTGCCGAAGTCGAAGTGGTCGCGCACCCAGGGTATGCATATAAGCAACTATGGAAATCATTTGTCCAACTGGGGACCATTATGGTGGTCATCTTTTTGGTTGCGTCCGTGATCATTGGCTGGCAATTACAGCGCTCTCTGAGACCGCTTGCGCGCATTACGGCCAAAGCGGGCGAAATCGCCAAAAACAAATTTGGTGATCCCATTCCGCTTCCTCCCACGACAGAGCTTAAAACCGTGGTTAATGCCATTAATGTCATGACCGATCAGCTCAAAAACTACTTTGAACAACAAGCAAAAGAGGCCGACCGGTTACGTAAAACCGCCTATCGAGATGCGGTATCTGGCCTCGGTAACCGCAGCTTCTATGTTGGCCAGCTTAAATCTTGGTTAACCGAGTCTGGTGTTGGCGGTATGGCGTTAATTAAAGTGGACCTCATTGGGGAGGCCTATAAAAACCATGGCTTCGAAGCGGGGGACCGTGTGGTTGAGCAATTTGCGAATAACCTCACTACCACGATTATCAGCGACGACAACATGACCGCAGCGCGTTTGAGCAAAGATGAATTTGTGATCCTAGCCCCGAATTCAGACCCTGATGACTTACGCTTGCTCGGCGAGAGTGTGCTCGCCATGGTCGTGGACATGCAAGCGGATCCGACCGGCCTCACGCCACCTAAGGTAGCGGTTGGGTTAGCTATCAATGGCGGCGGGAACCAGGATGCCAGCGTGCTACTGTCACAAGCAGATAATGCCTTATCACAAGCACGCAATACGCCAGAGCACCCTGTCGTACTGATTGACCAATCCATCGGTGACGCTGCAATGGGTAAACAGCAATGGAAAGCACTGCTGCATGAAGCCGTCGCACAAGAGCTGTTTGTGTTCAAATACCAACCCGCCACAGACAGCGAATCAAACCGACTGCATCAAGAGGTCTTTTCTGCGATAGAAAAAGACGACCAGTATTATGGGGCTGGGCACTTTTTAGGGGCCGTGGAACAGCTCCAGCTGGGTGAGACCCTCGATAAGTATGTCATTACTCACGTGCTTAAGACATTATCTCAAGACGCCAGTGTCGGGCCATTGGCGGTGAATCTCACCTTGAGTAGTGTGACCAATGCGTCGTTTATTCGTTGGTTGGGAACAACCTTGTATCAGCACCGCAAACTGGCCGGCCAACTGTTATTTGAGATCCCAGAGGTCGCTTTTGTTCGTCATGCTGATCACACTGGCTTGTTGATCGATCAAATCCGCCAAGCAGGCTTCCAATTTGGCGTCGATAATTATGGTCGCAACTTCCAGTCTTTGGATTACTTACAACGCTTTAAGCCCGATTACGTAAAAATAGACTTTGCCTATACCAGCCATATAGAAGACGATGCCCAAGGGCATGTCTTGGCATCAATTTGTCGCACCGCGCATAACCTAAATATCACCACTATCGCGACACGCGTGGAAACAGACGCACAACTTGCTCACCTTTCCGAGCTTTTCGTCAATGGTTTCCAAGGCTATATCTTCAATAACACTCAGGACAGCCATGGTTAAAGATCCGCTCCTGCAATCATTGATTTATGTATCGCGTTACTTCGGTAACGCGAACTCCCCCGATGCCCTTGTGTCTGGACTCCCTATCTCCGACGGCTACCTCTCACCTTTTTTACTTCCCCGCGCGGCTGAACGAGCGGGGATTGTCGCGAAAGAAGAAACGATGCCGCTCGAACGCCTCTCTTCGCTGCTCTGCCCAGCCATTTTGCTAATGAAAGATAACGACGCGTGCGTCGTACTCGAAATGGATGCAAAAAAGGGGCGTGCGGAAATCGTTTTGCCGCATGCGGATATGACACCTCGTTGGGTGATGCTTGATGATCTTAACGATGCCTATCTGGGACGCCTTTTTTTACTGAAAAAGCAATACCGCTTTGATGAACGCGCGCCAGACGCACAAGTGAAGGATGAGAGCCACTGGTTTTGGGGCACGCTTTGGCAATCGCGTCATATTTACCGAGATGTCTTAATCGCCTCACTCTTTATTAATGCCTTCGCGATCAGTGTGCCACTCTTTTCTCGTCTCGTTTACGACAAAATCGTGCCTAACTTGGCCTTCGATTCACTTTGGGTGCTCGCCAGTGGGATTTTGGTCATTTTTGTCTTCGACTTACTCCTTAAGTTGCTCCGTAGTTACTTTATTGATATTGCCGGTAAGAAAACGGATTTGCTTATTTCGTCCCGTATCTATGCCAAAGTCATCGGGGTGAGAATGGACGCCAAACCACCTTCAGTGGGGGCATTTGCGCGACATATGCAAGAGTTTGAATCCATTCGCGAGTTCTTTACCTCTGCGTCGATATCCACACTCATCGATCTCCCCTTTGCCATCATTTTCTTACTCGTGATTTGGTTTGTCGCCGGTCCTTTGGTGATCGTCCCTATCATTGCGGTTACGTTACTGGTTATCCACGCATGGCTGATCCAAAAGCCCCTGAGGCGCACGATTGAGGAAGGGACACGTCTTTCTTCACAAAAGAACGCCAACCTCATAGAGAGCTTATCAGGGCTTGAGACCATTAAAATATTCGGGGCAGAGAGTCAGTTTCAGTATCGCTGGGAAGAAGCCGTTGCCCATATGGCAAACTGGAGCATCAAAACACGTCGTCTCACAGACTCGGTCCATAACTCGGCCAGTTTTGTTCAGCAGTTTGTCATCGTCAGTATGATTGTATTTGGTGTCTACCAAATAGCCGCAGGCGAACTGACAATGGGGGGATTGATTGCGGCAAGCATGCTCAGCTCAAGAGCGGTAGCGCCCTTGGTTCAGCTATCTTTGTTATCCACGCGCTATCACCAAGCAAAATCAGCACTCGATATTATCGACCAACTCATGGCATTGCCCACGGAACAAACCGAGGGTAAACGTTATATTCATCGCCCGATGCTGCGTGGCAAAATCGAACTCGACAACGTTGACTTTCATTACCCCAACACCACTGCCCTCGCCTTGCGCCAGGTGTCCTTTCGTATTTATCCGGGAGAAAAAGTCGGTATTATTGGCCGGGTGGGTTCAGGAAAAACAACGCTTGCCCGTCTGATAGTCGGTCTTTATTCTCCCACCCAAGGCTCGGTTGCCATCGATGATACCGATATCTCACAGCTTCATTATATCGACGTGCGTCGCAATGTCGGTTTTGTTCCTCAAGAGCCGACCCTATTCTTTGGCTCAATCAGAGACAATATGACCCTAGGCCAACCACTCGCTGATGATATTGATATTATGGACGCCGCGACCCGTTCCGGTGTGTTAAGTTTCACCCAACGCCATGCCTCTGGACTAGAAAGACAGGTTGGAGAAGGCGGTGCCTTATTGTCCGGGGGACAACGGCAAGCCGTTGCAATTGCTCGCGCCTTTTTAGGCCGCCCACCGGTGGTTTTACTCGACGAGCCAACCAGTCAGATGGATAACCGCACAGAGCAGTTCATTAAGACCCAGCTAAAAGATTTACGCAGAGAGGAGACACTCATTCTCAGTACCCACAAAACCAGCATGCTGGATGTGGTTGACCGTCTTATTGTGATGGAGGAAGGATGTGTGGTCGCAGATGGCCCGAAAAAAGCGGTACTTCAAGCCTTAAAAGAAGGGAAAATCCGTAAGGTTGGCTAACAGTTTACACTGTAAACCAGCATTAACCATTGGCTTGATACGGCTTTAATTCAATCGCCGCATTATCATAAAACAAATGTGATGGACCATGCTCTGAGTGAATCACGTGCTTGTCTTCGCCGATAGTACAATGGACACGATTCAGTAATGACTTAGTCGCAATGATACTGGCGGCTTTGTATCCGCTTTCTATCGCCGCATCTGTTTCTTCCACCGTGGCTTCTATTTCACTTAGCTCGGTAGAAAGGTGCTCGCGTGTCGAACTTATTCTTTCCACCATCGCGGCGTCGCGCTTCTCTTCTGGAACAGCGTCAAGTTTTTTCTCTGCCGCCTGGATCTTGTCCAGTTGGGCACTTTTCTCTTCCCAGCTTTTGTTTAGATTGACGAGTTCCCGTTTAAGTATCGGCAGACGCGGGAAACAATGGATATACGTATGCGCCCCTGCGCTGGCGCCGATAATCACCGCCTGTACTTTCTCACCGACTTCATGTTGACCGCCCGCTAATGTCCCTTTGCGCTTGGTGGCATCAGTAATGATGATTGACTGCCCCACATGTGTTTTGCAGTGCATCGCATGCAAGGTAAGTTCTAGGTTTTGATTGGCACAGAGCGTGGCATACTGCGCGAACTTGGCAACGATATTGCCCTCCGCAATCAGGGTACAATTAATATCAGAATCGGCTGCAACTTGTCGGCCGATAATCCCGTTCTGGACAATAATGTCGGCACCGGCGGTGATGGTCGCCGATTCTACCACTCCTCCTACCGTGACGGTTCCCGATGCCGTGACCTTCATACCCACTTCGACATCCCCTTTAATCACCACACTGCCTTCAAAGTTGACATGCCCAGTACCGACATCAACCGCATCTAAGCTCAAGGCATCATCGACAGCCACGCCGTCTTTTTGTAACCGAGGGATCCCGGCCATGGTCGCCACCAAAATATTCGGATCTTTGTTACTGAACTCACTACCTGGGTGAGCGGTGAGTGTCATTGGCTGACCGGACGAGGTCGACAACACTGAGCCAGTGACCGTGAAGCCCTCATAACCCGACGTTTCTGGGATCAGTTTGGCTAAAGGCTGTCCTTGCTTCACCATCACCATTTCCCCCAAATCACGCATATCAACGGTTCCATCTTCACGCTGTTTGGGACGACGAACACGCTCGGTAGGATCTTCAATGAGATAGACAAGGTGTGCATCTTCGCCGGCGATAGGCTGTCGGCCGAATGCAACGGGCACATCGAGATATTCACCAGGTTTGAGCTTTCCTGATGCGGAGAGAAGTTTTTGCAGGGTTGGTTTTTTTATCCCTCGAACAATATTAGCATCACGCAGTGTCGAAAGAATGTCATCGGCTTTCAGTCCACGCCCGCCACAAGCGCCGTTAACGATCAAATAGGCCGTCATTTTATCATCGGCGATACGCGCCTCGATAGTTGCATCACGGCGTTCTGCTATAATGAAATCTTCCGACTCAGCATCATCCGGCGAGGCATTTAACTTGGTGAGGGCTGACTCTATCGTATCATCAAAACAAAAAAAGCCATCGACTTGATTGCTCACCAACCAGTCCTTAATCTGTTTTTTCTCTATGGGTTGGCCATTTGTATGCTCGACGTTCCCTGCCGATAAATATACACGCTGACCATCCTGAGAGACGCGGAGGATATCGTCTAGCATCTCGCTTCCTGCCTATCTGATCCTTGTGGCGGCTTTATTAGCCCAGTAAACCACTTGGCAACGCGCTTGCTCCATCATCTTGTGGAACGTTACGCTCGACTGTCGTCACTGACTAGATTAGTCCAAATCCAATGCCAGTGTGCGCAATTGTCTCATTTATAATAAATTATACAGGTTTATCGTTTATGGGAGCAGGATCACTGATAAAAACGTGACCAGGGTAGGATTAATTCATTGACCCTCTTCATGCTCCCCACAATGATCGACATTAGAACGATTTACAGTGTAAATACGTGTCAAGCGTGACAGCGTTTACACTGTAAATCAAGCCAATGCCGCGTGTTTCGTTTACAGTGTAAATCGCTCATGTCGTCAGGTGCATGTGAACATAGTCCCGTATTCGAGATTCCGCGTCCTTCTTTCCCGCAAGCTGATATCGGGTGCAAACCACAGACCAAGGCAACCCTAACAAAATACGGCTAACCAGAATGGGGAGTGTGGCGTTCTCGCCCTTTTTCCCGTCACAACGAATATGATGATATAACCAAGCCTGTAGACTCGATAGGGCAGCATCGACTCCTACACCACCGGCTACAAACCCATCGAGTTGTTGTCTTACTTCCTCCGGTAGCGGTGTGGTTGGTAACCCTGCAATGATAGACATAGCAATGTCCGTTTCCATCCGTTGATGGCTAGTGAGCATCTGAATGGGAAGACTTTGCCTAAACAAGCGCAACGCCAGATCACACCATCTCAATGGCTGGATAGGTTTAATCATTTGCAGTGAGTAGCAGCCACTGGCTTGATCGCGTTTCAATCCCAGTTTAACCGGCTTAAACCCTTGCTTAAACCAAAACGGCGTCAACGATGCGGTTGCACCGAAGCTAACCCCTACCCCAACTACCGAGGCTTCAGCCGCGTGTTGATTCACGACGGCGAGCAACCGTCGACCGACGCCTTGGTGTCGATAGGGCTCGGATACGGCAATACGTTGCACGCGCCAAAGCCTGTCGTGCAAGACCTCAGCCTCCCCCAAATGCGCGGCGACAGATTGGCTAAACAGATGCCCTTTTATCCGGCGTTGCCCCGCAACGACCGCCTGGCACGTTTGCCAATCAACCCCACCCTCTTGACTCACGACACACGCGGCAACCAACTTATCGTTGCGCCAGCCGGCAAAGATTAAGAGAGCGTCATCGTCCAGAAGACGGGCTAAATCGTTAGGCGATGTTTGATAATGGGCCGCGATCAGTAATGTGAATAACTGCCGTAAACACGCCTCGTCTTGATACAACTGGTGACGGCTAATCGGTTCAATCACCACATTTTTAACCCACTCGGTCTCAAGCATATCGGCCCGTTCCGTCGCTAAGTCGTCGTCGCCATTGAGTAAAAAGAGGGCATTCAAGGTACGCTCAACCGGATCATCATCAGCCCATCGCATGGGGGCGGTGAGCTTTAAGGTACGCCATTGTGGCTGCTCTGCATCCAGCATTTGCTTGAGTCGGAGCGTAAAAGCCCGTCCTGTCCCTTCATAGCCATGCTCTGTCGTGGCAATCGCGACGCGACTGTATTGATTAAGCCATTGGCTTATGATTGGAAGCGGGATCGCCGCGGCCTCATCAACCAGTAACAAGTCTGCCGCTGGCGCGTCTTGCAACAGCGCATCAGGCGCGATAAAGCGTATCTGGCTTCCTTGATAATCGATTTTTTGACCGGCGTCATCAACCTGAAGGGTGGCTTTCAGATGATGAAAAAGCGTTGATGCATGGGCAGGGGAAGGCGATGACACAATGATGCGCCTTGGCTTTTTCATCATCAAGTTAGCCGCGGCCATTCCTAATGCGGCCGATTTACCCCGACCTCGATCAGCGCTAAGCAGCAGGGGACGGCGCCGATGTCCGGTCACGACTTTCTCCACCGCAGCAATCGCATCTTTCTGGGTGACTGAATGCGTTTGGGGTCGCACCGAACGTTCTCGCGGTAACCGGTGTTGCCAATGACAATGAAATGCGACGCTATCATCTTCACTCAAACAGCGAAGAAGACGTTGCACGGATGGCGGCATATCTTCAACGCCGGCGGCAATTCGGAGCACAATGAGCGCCCCCGCGCGACAGCAACCGACGATGGCGCAAAAAGCTTCCGCGTTAAATTGCGCGTTCACCTCCACCACGATATGACCACACTCTTGTCCTAACTTTTGCTGAGCCTGGCGCCAACTCAAACCATGTTCAGCGCTTCCCACAATTAACGGGGCTTGTGTCTCATCAAAGCCGGCTAGCACAGTCGCCAAATCCTTATCGACACAAACCAGTTGACGGTGGGAGTGATGGGCTGCACGTAAGATCAGCGGCGCAAAAAAGTCTTCCAATGTGGGTGATGTCATCATGTTTCCATAAGGCTTTTTACCAAGCGGATAGGGGATGATAACACGCAAAAAAAAACGACACGCCAGGCATGTCGTTTTTACTTTGTCATTTTCGGCAAAAAGATTAGCTATCGAGTGTTTGCTTAATCAGCGCTAAAATACGCTCTGCGTCTTCGTCACTGACTTTCTTGAGGTTAATATTCAAATTGTTGCCTTTGCGTCGGTATGACGCTCGCCCTTCAAGCAGTGTTTGCGCTTGCTCTTTTTCAGTAGATGTCGGCGCAACCAGTTCATCCTTAAACTGCTCAATCAACTGGGTGACTTCTCGCGTAATACGCGTCACGCCTTGCGCATCGACCTGTTGCCATAAAGGCGTGTCACCAAGCTTAGCAACCAGCTGTTGTTGCAAAGACGCATCAAGGCCAAAATACAAGCGGTGCAACTTCACAATCGTCGGCCGTCCCAACTCCGACACACTCGGGTAGGCCTGGAGTAGCGGTAAGGGCAGGGCCGCGGCTTTTAGGGCGCCGCTGACCAAGGCTTCGCTACACTGACACGCATTCGCCAATGCTTTTTGGTCACTCACTTCACCACTGTCTAACATTGCCTGCATCTCTTTACCGCGTTCATAAAGCGATAAGGGTTTGTGCGCATTGGCGACATCTGACAAGAATTTAGCATGGCGCGTACTAATGCCTTTGGCCACGTACACTAAGAAATCTTGGTCTGCAATCAGACACGACATGCGGCGTCGGCTACCGTCGAGGACTTCGATACGACCATCGTCAAGCCAACGACCCACTGCAGGGTACTGCTGGCCATGTGCTTTTAGCGTTACCAAAATATCGGATAACGCGAGTTCATTCAGAAATGACTGCTCTCGCGCATTCTTATCAAAGACGGTCGTTTTATCTCGGATCTCACTGGCAGGGACTTTTACCAGCTCAAATTCAACCGTGTGTTCACCGGCGACCGCAAGCTCAATGACTGCCGCTTTTTCACTCGCTGCACTCTGAGCTTCTTGCGTTGTCGTCGCTCGTCGCTTGTCTGCTTTGGCAAACAAACGCGCATTTAAATCAGAGGTCTTAATGGCCATTTTTCGTGATTACTCCTGATTGAGCTGAGACCAGTGGCTGTGCAGCACACGCTCAAGTTCTAAACCGACACGATGGACGGCATCTTGGGCTGTCGACAACGTCTTCTTACCGCCCTCAAAGTCTTGTGAGGTAAGATCAAACACTGTGCTGTACGTGTCGGCGCAGGTCTCAAAGGCGCGACTTCTTGGAATGGTCGCCATCATGACTTGTTCACCTAAAAGATAATTCATTTCCGTTAAGACCGAAATCTGTTTTTTGTTGTCATCTTCAAACATAGTCGGCATCAACCGCACAAACTCGAGGCCATGCCAGTCTTCAGGGAACATCTCATAGACTTGTGGCAGATGCTGGAAAAAGTTCACCGTCGACGCCCAGTCAAGGCGCTTTGCCGCACAAGGGATCACTAACGAGTTTGAAGCATACATCGCATTCCATACCAGCGGATCGATATGCGGGCCTGTATCTATCATGATAATGTCAAACTCATCACTGATTGGGTCGATGACTTTTTCTTGCAGCAACTCAACCACATTCAGAGACTGGCTCGTTGCTAACGCTTGCCACGCCTCAGCATTAAACATCGCGTCTTCTGGGAAGGCCGCCATGGTTTTTAAGTTTGGGTACTGTGTCGGCAATAGGACATTACGCATCATGAAGTCTTTGTCTGCAGGCTCGGGCGTATTATCCAACATGACGTCAACGGCGGAGTAAATCCCCTCTTGCTCGGTCAAACTAATTTGTGGATTGAGGAACAGTCGCAATGAGCCTTGTGGATCCAAGTCGATTAAGCAAATGCGATAACGCTTTTCCAAATTGAGGGCCATACACGCCGCTAAGTGCACCGCACTCATGGATTTACCGGTTCCGCCTTTCTGGTTTTGGATGTTCACCACCCAGGGCTTATGGGTTTTTCCTTTACGCTCATGAAAGGTCGGCACGTTCGCCGCATCCATGATTTGGTGCGCCTCATCGAGTGTAATCGAATAATGGTTAGCGTTGTTTTTAGTAAACTGATGCCCCTCTTGCTCCATGCGAGAGATCGCTTCATCAAGCTTTCGCCGCGTTAATCCAGAACGCGTTTCCATTAATGCTTTTGACATCGGTGGAAAGAGTTGGTCGTGGCGCTCTTCCATCACAATCTCGACCCGATCAGACTGAACCTGTTTCGTCTGCGCGGCGATGTTGCGAAGGTTTTCAATCGTCTTTTCCCTATCCATATTCTTTTTCGCCTTAACGAGAAATAATTGCCGATTGTACAGCACATTCCAGTCAAAACAATAAAAAGGTGAACAAAAGCCAATCAAATAAAGATCCTGCTCACAATTGTTATCTTGGATGATTGATGAAAATAGCGACAAATATCCGCTTATCCTCACCTCGACAAACCTACGATAAGTTCAGCACATTTAAAATGTCACAGCGTCACTTATTTACAATGTAAACAAGTCGAATAACCGGAAGCTTATCTTTGAATGGCTAATTTACGGTATCCGGTCATTGAACTGAGTTTATCGTGACTTAACCCTGAAGCAGGGAAGTTGGTTTGAAAAACATCCCCATTTGTCGCTCACCCGATCGCTTACTACGGTTTTGATCATTTTTCCCGAAACGATGATCAAGGTGTATGGCCTTCATGGACGCCATCACTTGATCATGCTTTCGAGCGTAAGCGCATCACTTAGGAAACATGATCAAGCGGTATTATGGGTTAAATCCTCTGCAAATCCACGCGGCGTATATCGCTATTCAACGGAACAATGATCAAGACTTGCTGTAAACGCTTATACAATGTCCCATTGTTCGGAACGATATAATCAAACCGCCAAATTACGGATAACGTCAGGTGTAACAAGGGATCGAGAAGGATCCTATCCACCTCTCCGTCTCCAGTGGACGAAACAAGGGGTTAGGTCAAGATGATCGAACAGCACGATCCCCTTCATGATCATTGTTCCAATAACCGGACACATACATCCCGGTGACGGTTATACTGTCAATGTCATTTCGATTTGCTGGATAAGCGTGAAATAGCCGCTAGCCTAACCAACAACATGGACGCTTTTTCATCGGATCGGCTAAAAAAGCGCTGTCTTGATCATTGTTCCTAAGTCCCATTCGCCCGTTTAGTCACTAAATCGAATAACATCATCGTCAGCGATAGCCTATCACTGTGGATAAGATGTGTATCACGCTTGATCATCGTTGCCGTTATTATCTGATCATCAATGCGGTAAGATGTTGATCATTGATGCGGGCCTTACTTGATCATCGTTGGTGCGTGGTGATGATCATGTCTCCGAGACTTTGATGATCATGCTTTCGAGGAAGGTAAAATTATACTTCATAAAAATCAGAATGTTATATAAATCCAATTGTTTGGATCATAAGATCAGATCATCAAATTAGATCAGAATAATCATAAAGATCAGTTAAAAAGCACAATAAAAAAGATCTTTCTTTTTGGTTCTTTTTTTATTAGTCTTTCCCTGGAAGAGTGATCGATTTACGGTTTCCGTCAATTCAATTAAAAATGCGCGTTGAGTATGCTCGTGACAAAGGATTTAAGCTGACATGAATGCCAGTAAACCCGAAAAAATCTTGATAAAAGCCCCTCGCTCCCACAAAGACGGGCATTTGTTTGCCGTTCATGATCAGTTGATTGATTGGCTTGCACAGTATGAACACTTTAAAGGGGTAACCAAAAGCATTCTAGAGCTGCTGAACTTAATTTCAGTGCGGGGCTTTGCCTCTCAAGACGGGTATGTCTCCACCACAGAATTGGTTGATGCGACAGATGGCCAACTCACACGCGCAGCGATTCAGCAAAGGCTTCGTGCCGCTGTCCAGTTAGGACTGTTCATTCAGCAACCTGTGCGGTTTGAAGAAGGACTCGCGGGCAAAACCATGCTGCATCAGTTTGTTAATCCTAGCCGATTGATCTCATCGCTCGGCAGTGCAGGCCTAATGACAGAAAAAAGTCGCGATGCAGTCAAACAAAAACGTTCAAAAGCATTAGCGCAAACACAAGTTAATCGACAACTACTCAGTGAGCATGGACTGGGCACGCCCCCCATGATGCCTGGTGAAAAAGATCAGATTTTGGTCTCACCGACCAGCTGGGCTGGGATCATTGATCAAGCGCTTGCCCCTCCGCGCACCAAAAAAGGTTATCAAAAATCGATGGTGGCGATCAGTGGGACCAAAGCGATCATTGAAACCCGCTCGGCTAAGTCGATCATGACAGTGGATGATCTGATGACACTGTTCGCCCTGTTCACCCTCACGGTGCAGTACCATGATCACCATTTGCCTAATTACGAGCTACAAACACAATCAATTGGCAACAAAACCCCCATCTATATCACCGATATTCTGCAATTACGGGGTAAAAAAGACAGTGGTCCTGCACGTGACGCCATCCGCGAAAGCATCGATAGAATTGAGTTTACTGACTTTCAGCTTCATGAGCTGACAGGACGTTGGCTCAGTGAAAACATGCCAGAAGGGTTCAAAAGTGACCGATTCCGGTTCTTAGCCAGAACCATTACCGCCTCGGAGGAAGCGCCTCAAGAAGGTGAAGATGGTGAGGTTAGGATCAAGCCCAACCTTTACATCTTGGTGTGGGAACCTTCGTTCTTTGAAGAGTTGATGACACGCGATTATTTCTTTTTGTTCCCACCAGAGATATTGCGTCAGCACACCTTGGTGTTTCAGCTCTACTCGTTGTTCAGAAGCCGTATGTCGCGTCGACTCGAAGATTCTATGTTGCTTAGCGAGCTGAACCAAAAAATGGCGCGGAATATCGAATGGCGCCGTTTTTCCAGTGATTTAATCCGGGAGCTGCGAAAGCTGGCGGAAGGGAAGGTGACCGAATCTGTCTTTGCGGTAAACTTGTGGGGGTATCACTTAACGTTAACGCGCGAAGACGAAGAGAAAAAATACCCTGACTACCGCATAGACATAAAATGCAACGTGGACGAGGTGATCCGCTATTCGCGTGCCAAGATGTATAACGAGGGCAAACGTTCGCTGGCCCCCACCATGCCCAACCCATTGCGAAACGAGATCTTACCCAGCCAAGACCTTGATCAGCTTTCCGGGATCATTGATGGTGAGTTTGAACCGATCCAGCGCAAAGAGAAGAGCAGTGGCCGCTTGGGACGTCGTGTTAAACAACGTAAGCACTTGGTTGAGATTAATGCAGATGAACTGACCATTGTGCTCTCAAAGTATACGTCTGAGGAAGCGTTGCAACGCAGTATTACCGCGTTGTCGGCGATGACAGGGCATCCTTCATCCGTGATCACCGAAGAATGTCAGGGGTATTTAGAAAAGCTTGATTGGTTGCGCGTGGGTGAGCAAGTGGTCTCTTACGAAACACTCAGCCGCACCATCGAGTTTTACAATCAACAACAGCATGATAGACACCTTTCTATTGAAAAGTTGATATCTGGCCTAGCCGTGCGACGAAAAGTCTGTCAGCGCGTGTTTGAGGGCCATCTCGATGGGCAAGTGCTTAAGGCTCTGGATGATATTGCAATGGGCGGGTAGTGACCGATTTTGCAGGTTGTTGACAGGGTAATGACACAAGCTTCGATGATCGACGTAAACTACCTCTCGATACCTTTGTCCTATTGGGTGCTCTGATGGCACCATTTGGCGAATCACTTGCCGAGCGGGCTTTGCCCGCTTTTTTCTCCTTGCCTTCCTCATCCGCTTACCGAGTATCCATCTGTTAGGCTCCGTTGGCGATTCGCTTGGATTTTATTTGCCGCTTTACAGTGTAAACTACCTGCTTTATCCATCCTTTGTGTGAGTTTGTGAGACAGTCATGCCATTTTTATTGCCGTTAGCCGCGGTGCTCATCTGGGCGATTAATACGATTGTAAACAAGATGTCGGTGACTGTGATTGCACCTGGTGCGATGGCGTTCTATCGGTGGTTTTTTGCCATTTTAGTGTTAACGCCCTTTTGTCTGCCCACTGTATGGCGACAACGACGTGCCGTTGGCCGATTAGCGCCACGTTTAGCCGTGCTGGCATTACTCGGGATGGTGACCAATCAATCCGTAGCTTACTTTGCGGCACAAACGACCACGGCAACCAATATGGCGCTGATTATGTCGTTGGTACCAATGTTAAGTTTATTGATCAGTGTACCCACACTCGGGCAACCGTTAACGACGCGGGCAGGGATCGGGGCCATGTTATCCTTCGGTGGATTGGTCTATATGTTGACGCTGGGCAAACCGCTTTCTCTTTTTCACGCTGGTGCGTCGGTGGGGGATGGGCTGATGCTGGTGTGTGCGTCCTCATATGCACTGTATTGCGTGCTTCTTAAGCGATGGACGATGGCACTGTCAAACTGGGTCTCAGTGTATGTACAAGCCTTGTTTGCGGTGATCATGTTGCTGCCGGTCTTGTGGATGGCGCCTAGTCCTACGATCCCCGCGGACGCTTACCCATTGGTGGGATTTGCCGCCTTGGGCGCTTCGGTGATTGCTCCAGCGGTTTGGCTACACGCTATCGCGCTCAATGGGGCGAGTCGAACGGCGATGTACATGAACCTTCTCCCCGTGATGACAGCGGCTATCGCCGTTGTTGTGCTAGGGGAAACACTCACTCAGTACCACTTGTTGGGCGGTGGATTGGTGATGCTGGGTGTGGCCATCTCACAGCAATCAAGACGTCGGTCTTGCGCGTAACCGTCTACACTCAATAAAAGTGGGTTGTTTGACGGAGGTCGCCAATGTGGTGGTTAATTGAGTTAAACTGGGTACCTTTGTGGGTCACACCGACAAACGGTCGCTGTGACGGGGCAGGGTCGTCACCGATTATCTGGTAAAGAGAGAACAGTAACCCGACATGGACGTGGATGTAACTAACCGCTTAGTCGTTACCTTGAGAGCCGCGCGGCGAAACGAAGCCCGTTATTTTTGGCGCAATATTTATTACTCTCGTGCCTGGAAACAGTATGATGCGCCTTACACACCCATTGAGCCGGTGTCGTTTTGGTCGTTTCGTTTTGGTCTTTTTCGCCGGTTCATCGTGGGTGACACGGCACAGGTGATTTGTGTGGATAACGAGCCAGTCGGTTATGTCACTCTTTACTGGGAAGACAAACGCACGCGTTGGTTGGAAGTGGGGATCACCATTTTCGATCCCACAGACTGGGGCAAAGGTATCGGCCGACGTGCACTGACGCAGTGGATTGACCAATTGTTTATTCGTCACCAAGTAAACCGAATCGGCTTAACGACCTGGTCAGGGAACACGGGGATGATGCGCTGTGCCAAAGCGCTAGGAATGTCTGAGGAGGGGCGCTTACGCGCCGTCCGTTACTATCAAGGTGAGTATTATGACTCACTCCGCTACGGTGTGTTGCGCGACGAGTGGTTGCAGCAAGCGGCGCCATTATGTCGAATGGGTACGTCATCCGCCGAAGCCATGACAACCGTCGCCTCAACCATGCACCAAGACCATTCGCTGGTGTGATTTTGGCAGCAACCAATCTTCAAGCGCTGTCCGCGCAATCGGGCGAGAGAGCACATATCCTTGCAAGTAGTCACATTGGTGTTGGCGCAGCCAGCCTAGCTGCTGTTTGGTCTCGACGCCTTCTGCTACGACGGTTAAACCGACGGCATGTGCCATGGCAATCATTCCTCGACAAAGGGGCGCCGCTTTGCCGTTGGGCTGATCGATATCCATGATAAAACTGCGATCCATCTTAATCACGCTAAACGGATATTGGCGCAGTAAAGAGAGGGATGAATACCCGGTGCCAAAGTCATCGAGGTACAGTTTGATTCCCAGCGCGTGAAGCTGATGTAAGTTCTTCCCCACCGTTTCTGAATGCTCAAGTAGGGCTGTTTCTGTCATTTCTAACCCCAGACACTGGGGCGCAAACTGGTGCCTGGCGATCAGTGAGGCGACGTCATCGGCAAAAGTGGCTGACTGACACTGCTTGGCCGACACATTCACCGTGATAGATGGACATTGGTTAGTGGGAAATCGGATATGCCAGCTATCAAGCACATCAGCGACTTGCTCGAGCACCCAGTCGCCAAGCTCAATGATATAACCGGTTTCTTCTGCGATTGGGATGAACTCTGCCGGTGAGATCGACCCCAGCGTCGGGTGTTGCCACCGGAGCAGCGCTTCTGCATGGCTGAGTGTTTCATGTTCACCATCAAAAATAGGTTGAAACATCAGGTGAAACTGCTGCTGTGCCAACCCTTTCTTTAAGTCTTGTTCAACAATAAAGCGTTGCTGGACTTTGGCAAGCATGGCCGGTTGGAAAATGGCCAGGCGATCACGGGTTTGCTTGGCGTGATACATGGCAATATCCGCCTGCTGAATGATATCCGTCACCGAGGCATTGGCCTTGTTCACCGAGGCAATGCCAATGCTGGCGGACAAGTTAATCATATGCTCGTCCACCTTGTAAGGTGCGCTGAGTGCCTGGAGCAGGTGCTTGGCTTTGGTTTGTGCCAATGCCAGTGAGCTGTCGGCTTTAAGCAAAATGATGAACTCGTCGCCACCAAAGCGAAATACGCGCTCGCCACTGACCGATTGTGTCAAACGTTTAGCAACCTGTTTTAGAAGCGTATCTCCCGTCACATGACCGAGAGAGTCGTTAACCACCTTAAACCGATCGAGATCGATAAACAGCAAGGTAAAGTGCTCGCTGTACTGGGCGCTCACTTGCTGGAGTGCTCCCTCCAAGGCATTGTCGAGCGCCGCACGGTTTGCCAGCCCTGTCAGAGTGTCATGATGTGCTTGATGGGTAAGCTGGCGGGTCTGCTTGTTGACTAAGTGTTGTGCCAATGACAGTCGGTTAGCGTAAGACCAAAAACTGGCCAGAACCGATAAGCCGAGTGACAATACCAATAGCCCGACCAGCACCCCGTAGAGTAGCCCGGTGTGCAAGCCGCGCAGATGGGTGAACCTGATCACTAACCCTTCTTCACTTCCCGCAATCGGAATAGTGATGTCGGGCGAGTGAGTATTTCGCCATGTTTGCAATGCTTGCGTTGAGTGCGTGGCAAACATTTGCTGGTGGCCAAAGGCTTCACGGGCGATTAGCCCCATATCGGGCGCGGGAGTGTCATCTTGCCAGAGCGTGGGTAGAAAGGTATCAAAATAAAGTGTGGTGGCGAGAAAACCGGCTAATTGGCCGTCTCGTGCGGTAATGGCTGCAAACCATCGCACCCCATGGCCTTGCTCGTTGTGAATTAATCGCGCGACGGGCTGGCGTTTAAAATAAGCCCGTTCCATGGTAACGGTATTCTCGCATTGCGCATCCGCGCGCCAACCTGAATACCCCTCTGCCGCAGCTTTGGGGGACAAGTAAAGCGCGGGAAACGTATCACCCCGCATCACCCACTGGCAGGCATGGTTATTGAGCGGTGGAAAGGGATGATAATGCCCGTGTTGCGCGGCAAACTGTTTTAACTCCGCGCGATTGACCCGAGGTAGCCACATGACGCTATCAAGCCCAGAGCGCTTTTGGGTATGGTTATCGATAAAGGCATGGAATTTATCACGTGTCAGGCCGCCTTCTTGTTGCAGATACAACTGCGCCGATAATTGAAGCTCATAGAGTTGGGAAAAGGCTTTACTGAGTGTGTGACGTTGCTTTTCCACGTCGGTCGAAAATCGGCTTTGCTGACGCTGGTTTTCCAAGGTATAGACAGACCAACCGGCGATCAGCGCAATCATTACAACCGCCAGGTAACGCCATAGAGGCTGTGAAGAAAAATACCGCATATAAAGAATACATCGAATCTCACTATCGAGAGAGACAGGGTAGAGCGGTTCGATGACAATCTATGCCTATTTGGTTTTCATTTTCATGACAAAGCGAGGGCTATCGATCGCCGTGTTCCCTCAATCGTCAAAAACGTGACGGATTTTTATACAGGGTTAAGGTCGGTATCGATGAGTGCGAAGATATATAAATGTGAAAATGATCACGTTATGGTTAGGGGCTTGATTCGCCTCTGAAGTTTGTGGGCAAGCGGTGAGTTATGCAATTTTGTACCGGTGATTCGATACATTGTGCCTGCTGTTTTGGTAGGATGCTTTCTGGTTCTCTGCTAACTTTCAAAGACTCGTTGGATAGCAAGCCCGATCCACCGTTCCCTTTCCTTTCTGGCGATAACACACTGATTGTGGAGGCGTTCCATGAAAAAATTGGAGAATATCTCTGCGATATGCTTTGACTTAGACGGCACGATCGCAGACCCTTTTGATGATCTATACGACGCTGTCCTCGGCATGTTGAGAGGGTTTGATTTGCCGGAGGAAGAGCCCAGTGCGATTCGAGACTGGATTGGTGATGGCGCGGATTTATTGATCCATCGGGTGCTTACGCGACACATTGATGGGCGGGTTTCCACCACCGTACTGAACCAAGCCCGCGCGTTGTTCCTGTCCTCATACCTAGGCAAAAAACCGCCAAAAACTCGACTCTATCCAGGGGTACTTGCTTGTCTTGAAGGTCTCTCTCAACGTCAGTTCCCGATGATATGTACCACGGACATGCAAACGGCGCATGCCAATAGCCTACTCAAAGCGCTTGGGGTCAGCCACTTTTTTACCCGTATCTTAGGAACCGATGCAATCGCAGCCGGAAAGCCGGATCCCGATAGCATTTTTGAATCGGCGGCGATTTTAACAGTGCCACCATCAGAATTGCTGGTGGTTGGTGATGCCGTGAATGATGTTCATGCGGCAAGGGCGGCGGGCTCGCCTGTCGTGTGTGTCGATTACGGCTATAATTACGGTACAGCAATCCAAAAAACAGGGCCAGATACCACCCTTGATACTTTGGCCGCCTTACCCAATATTATTGCTAAGCCAAGCCGGCTTGAGGTGTCAGGGCATGTGTTGACTACGCCACCGGTATTGGCCGGCCCACTTTATGGTCGTGGATCACGGCCGGGAGGTGGAGCACAATTTCGCTAACACAGCCAGGAGGGAAGCGTGAAAAACGAACTCAATCCTACCCATCTACTGCGCGCGTTTGAGATAGTGACAGAGTATGGTGAAGAAATTGAAGATGGGCACCGCCTAGATGGCATCGACGCTTTCTCGGATTACGACGGCTATACCATTTATTTAGCGGGTAACGGGGTTCAGTTACGCGTGGGGTTCCACAATACCTATGATCTTGACTATGAGCACGAAAACCTAAAAGAGCAGTTCCTGAAAAAGTGGATGCGTTGGTCAAAAATTACAAAAAATAACCACGATAAAACCGAACGAGGTACGTGGTAGAGCGCCCCACCGATGGGGCGTTTTTTGTTTCTAGTGGGAAAATGAACGAGCAATCAACCTTGCGCTTTATCCGTAAGGTTTATATTCTGAGCGTGTTAGTCGGGGAGCAAGTAATTGCTGAGACTGCGAAAGCAGGACCCGTAGAACCTGATCCAGTTAGCACTGGCGGAGGGAACTGACACGTTCAGCATACGAAGTGGCCTATTCGGGCTCGCTTTGTCTCCTTCCGCCCCTGATGATTAAGGGGCCAATATGAACCTATCTCCACCTGTTATTCTTACCATCGCCGGCTCAGACAGCGGTGGCGGTGCCGGCATTCAAGCCGATATTAAAGCGATTTCAGCTACCGGCGGTTATGCGTGCTCGGTGATCACCGCATTAACCGCGCAAAACACCTGTGGCGTTGAGGCCGTCTCGGCGGTTGAGCCTGGTTTTGTCCGCGCCCAATTAGATGCGGTGTTGTACGATATGCCAGTGCGTGCAGTGAAAATCGGTATGCTCGCCAACCAAGCGATTATTCGCGAAGTAGCCGCCGTGTTGGCGCGGTCGCCACACTTACCGGTGATTTTAGATCCCGTGATGGTGGCTACCAGCGGTGATCCTTTGTTGGATAAACACGCCATGACAGCGCTGATTGAAGCGCTGATCCCACGCGCAACCGTGCTCACCCCCAACTTGCCGGAGGCGGCGCGATTAACCGGTCAGCCTGTTCCTACCTCCATTGAGCAAATGCATGCGTTAGTCCCCGCCTTGCGTCGCCTCGGCTGCCCGTACGTGATGCTCAAAGGTGGCCATTTACATCACGTTCCTGAAAGCGTGGATGTATGGATTAGCCGAGATACGTGCCAAACCTTGAGCGCCCGTCGGGTTGAGACTGCAAATACGCACGGCACAGGCTGTTCACTGTCTGCAGCGATCGCCTCTTATTACGCGCAGGGAATGACGCCCATTGAAGCCGGGCGCGCGGCGAAACATTATCTCACCGACGCGTTAGCGCATAGCCAGCAGTTAAAGGTGGGAAGAGGCGCAGGGCCTGTTCATCATTTTTACGCTTACCCCGTTGAGGCGAGTCAACCCGATGTAAAAGAAGCCTCGGTCGAATAGACGGTTTTTCACCAATAGGGCACCTAAAGCGAGTCCGCCGCTCCTAAGGTGAAGCGGCGGACTGTTCGGGAAAGGCTAACAGCAGGTGTCGCGTGTGATGAATGGTACCCGAATTACGCCGCTGACCAATGCGGTAAACGCTCGGCTGCAATATAGAATACGCGATCGCCGGGGGCGACGTCTGTTGCAAGGTTGGGGTTAAGGGTAATGCCTTCACCTTTATCGAGACCAATTAATGTCGCATCGTATTCGTGCTTTAATTGGTTGAACAGGGTGCCCACATCCGTGGCGCTCGCATTGGTAGGATAGCGAGCGCAATACTGCGTCATCCCCTGTGCCGTGCTTAACAGCTCGTGATGCAACTGGCTGGAACCCGGATCCACGGCAGCTTTCGCTAGCATTTCCACCGACACAGATGGCACACACTCGGCGTGTGGATAGTGCTGTTTTAATATTTGGCTGAGTGCATCATCTTGAAAGTAGGCGAGCAGATGCGCTGAGGGGTTTTTGTGCGCGCAAAACAAGGCCGCTGACAGGGTAATATCGTCCTCGGGGTTATCGATAATAATGCTCGCGGCACTATCAATACCCGCACGGGCAATGCCCTCGGCGTCGGTAAAGCTGGTGACGCGCACAAATTCCACCTCGCCAGGGAGCGGGTTTTCCATTTCGGGACGCACACAAAGCACAATAGGACGATCGCCATGCACACCGCTTTGTAGTAGGCGAATAAGCTGGATAGTGCGTTGACCATTCCACCCTAACACCAGAATATGATTTTTCACTGTAAGACTCCGTTTTCCTTGTAATCCACGTCGCCAATAATCGACCAACGCACTGGTTACATGACCAATCACAACGGCAAATAACCCCAGCCCGCCGGGAATAATCCAAAAGGCGGTAATCCACTGTCCTGCTTCTGTCGCCGGCGAATAGTCGCCATAGCCAACGGTGGACGCGGTGACCATTAAGTAATAAATATAGCGACCGAGTGACTGGGTCATCTCGGTTTCGCCCGCCCAGTACAAAAGCAGCCAGCCGATGATGCCGTAAGCAAGGACCACCAAGCCCAAAATACGCCCATTTAAATGGGCGAAGTGACTGATAATCCAACGTTTAAAAAGCAACCAAAAGGTCATAATGTTTCGCTCATTCGCCGCAGAGACGTCAGTATGGCGGGAATTTTTATCGGTTTACAGTGTAAATCAAATGATTGGCGTAAAATGGATCACATTTCGCTCCGTTTATCATACAAAGCCAATATTAAGCGTTAAAATATTATAAAAAGCTTAATTAGGAGCCAGCGTGTTTATATCCCGTCGTCAACTTGAACAAGAACAGCAAAAACAAGTCGCTCTACAGCAAAAAATTGAGCAGATTAATCATACCATCGACGCGCTGAATGCAGAGAAAGCTGCATTGCAGGAAGAGCTAGACACCGCAGAGAAAAAACGACAAACGGGAAAAGCGATTGATGCCAACTTATGCCATTTTGGTGATTCTATCAATGCGACCCAATCCTCTCTGGCTACCCTAGCGGACACCATTAACGGTGAAAAAGAACGGGTAACGGACGTGAGCCATCAGGCGTCGTCGTGTGCCGAGCAAGTCAATGATCTTGCGCGTCACGTGCAATCCTTATCCGCGCAATGTCAGCAATCGTCAGAGGCGATTCGTTCGCTCGATCAGCATGCACAAGAGGTAAGCGGTATTGTGAACTTGATTCGCGATGTCGCCGATCAAACCAATCTCTTGGCATTAAACGCGGCGATTGAAGCGGCACGTGCCGGCGAGCAAGGTCGAGGGTTTGCGGTCGTCGCCGATGAAGTGCGTAGCTTGGCGGAACGCACAGCCAGTGCCACGCAAGATATTACCCAGCTGGTCGAGAAGATTCGCGCTGGGAGTGGGCATGCTTGCACACTTACCGATCAGCTTGCCAGTGACGCGATCGAATATAGCGAGCAAGGCCAACAGGTGGCCGATGCGATGGCCACGCAGAGTGAGCAAGCACAGCATAGCCGTACCACCATTAAAGCGGCTGCGCTGCGTGCTTTTTGTGAACTGGCGAAACTTGACCATATTAGCTTTAAATTTGCGATATATCGCGTGGTGCTGGGTGAAGACAGCATGGTGGCATCAGATGTCACCGATCACACCCAATGCCGCCTCGGCCAGTGGTATGAGCATGGTGAAGGTCAGCAATATTTTGCGCAGTTACAAACGTTTAAAGCCATAGCCGCACCTCATGAGAAAGTGCATACTCATGCTAAAGCGGCACTGGAGGCATACCATCATCAACAACCCGAGCAAATGGTGAGTGAGTTACAACACATGGAGTCGGCAAGCATGGTGGTCATCGATAAGCTTGAGTACCTCGCGATTGAAGGCAGTGAAGAGGTGGCGTAACACCGGGATGTTAAATCGGCGAGCGCATGGTAATCTCACGCTAAACCAAGGACAAATGGCCGAAGGAGGCTGAAGTTATCATGACGTCGATTGCATTACTCGATGGTGGCCTAGGACAGGAAATTTATCAACGTGGGCCGGATGTGAGCTCGAAGCTTTGGTCGGTCGCGGTGATGTTAAAACATGCCAACATTGTCAAAGACGTGCATAAAGATTTTATTCGCGCCGGCGCGAAAACGCATACCCTGAATACCTATCCAGCGACGCCCACGCGCCTCGCCAAAGCCGGCCTGAGCGATAAAATAGACACCATTTATCAAAAAGCCTTCGAAGCGCTGCAGCAAGCGGTGGATGAGACAGGCGCCGATGTCGATATTGCCGGCTGTTTACCGCCGCTGGTGGGCAGCTACCTCGGCCAGCCGCAACGCAGCTTTGACGATATGAAAGCCGAGTTTTCTCATATCGCCCGCCTACAGCCTCATGTGGATGTGTTTTTAATTGAAACCATGACCAACACCCTTGAAGCGCGTGCAGCGTGCGCCGCCGCCCGTGAGCAAGGTAAACCGTTTGGGGTGGCGTTTCGGTTAGAGCCTAATGGCGCACTCCGCTCTGGCGAGTCGCTAGAACAAGCCATGCACGCGGTCACTGACTACGCGCCGACAGCAGTGATGCTCAATTGCTGCGACCCAGAAGTGCTTACCACGGCGATGCCAAAGATGGCGACCCAGGCCGACATTGTGGGTGGCTATGCCAATGCGTTTAAATCGGTAGAAGACATGGCCAAAGGCAGCAAAGCCGATGCCCTGCAAGCGCGGGAAGATCTCTCACCGTTAGTCCACACGGAACGCGTACAACAATGGATTGCCGACGGTGCGTTGGTGGTTGGCGGCTGCTGCGAAATCACCCCCGCCCATATCCAACACCTCGCACAAACCCTTGAACAATCTCACGAGATCATCAAGTTCTCGCAGTTAGCGGATTAACTCGTTCCCACGCTCCCGCGTGGGAATGCATAATTAAAGTCTTCCTTGGTCCTGAAGCCACCATCTTGGTGCCCAACTTGTGGCCCCAATAGAGAGTGTTTGATCTCCGTTATATGGATAGAGTTGTTTAAGTTTTTCTAAAGTTGGTGAATTAGTGCGCGCGTTAGGATGTATAGCGCGTAACCAATAGCCGAAATAATTATTAAAGCTAATATGTTCACCAATTTGGTGGCTGCAATTATCCATTATAGATCTGTAATAATGGCTAATAGCGACTAAAATATAACCTAAATCCTCATATTTTTTGTTTTCACCCTCATGAAAAGAATACCCATATTGCTTCAGCTTTTCTTTATCGATAGTCCACCTTGTCAATTGCTCAATACGCTCTAAATCTGTATCAGTATTAATAGTAGTGGATAGTAATCCAAAAAAATCATTGACTAACTCATCTTTGGGCTCTTTGCTTATGCAGTCAGCGAGCACCTTGTTGATGACTTTAGAGTATTTATCAACCAGACAAGTATAATCTTCTACTATAGGGGCTTGATTTTTATTATGTTGAAGTAAGTTATGATAATCACGAAAACCTAGACTTTTAGCGATTATATTCAAGCATTGGGAATGTGATTTTTCAGGGGAGCTTTTACAGAGCTTCTTTGCAGCTTTTTTAGCGTGAGCAACTAAATTTCTTTTTTCATCTGACATTTCGTTTTCCTCAGTAGCCATTGACTAAAGTGCACCCCTCACCATATACGATGGCTGAAAAAAACGTGTGAATAAGATAGCTGGTTCTCTGAAGAGATTTGCCATTGGGGTGGGCAGGCATCCATGTAATACCGATTGGTAGAATGCCTTGATCCGATGGGCTTTGTCAAGTGACTAATTTTCGATGATCCTTATGAAATCAAAAGGTAGTGTAATCTAACTATGTTTAGCGGCGTTCTAAATTAACATTCTTTGCTGAGGCGATCTCTGATGATGCTGGCTTGTTGACGTCCCTTAGTCACGATAGTGTTGACATGTTGCACCACTCGTTCTCATGCTCCAGCGTGGGAACGAGTAGTGGCTTAGTCTACGTTAGTATTTTTTTCTTTCAATAGTTTGCCGATAGGTGTCATTTTCGCGTCGTTTCCTTGTGCTACCCCCAACGGATTATTGATAAGATCAGGTATAGCGAATATGCTAGGCGGAGCTAATTCAAACATATTCACGCTAAACTCAAGCATGGCACTTTTATACTGTTCTAATCCCTCATGTTGGCTTAGTCCAGCTGACTTAAATCCATTATCTGAGAGTAGTCTGCACGTATCTTGTTCAAATCGACCCAACGGCTCCTTACTCTCAGGTAAACTAGGAGCGTTAAATTCTACTTGCATATCTAGTGAGTAAGTTGCATAAAATCCCAGAGATGAATTTGATATAAATCCGTCCCGGCAATTCACGTTTTCAGTAGTGATCTGAGAGTAGTGTGCCATACCTGATTTGCCGTAATAGCGAGTATGCTTATCTATCGTAAAATCATGACCATATATCCTAAAGCTTGATATATCGTACATAACAGCAAAGTTTGGCGTAATCCGGTTAATAACAAGTTCTTTACCAGCGTATCTACCAAGTAATAACTCTTTGTTTTCAGGGTATGTCGCCCTATCTTGGGCTGCTCCATTGGTTGAAACAGCTAATAGGGTCAGGAAAAAAATCCTTAGTGCCTTGTTATCCATAAAACAACACCTTTAATTCTAAATTTTAGCTGCAACTACTCACACCGTGAAGGCTCCCACACAAGAGCATGGGAGTCAGAGACGGAATACATACCGTAGCCGATGCACCGCTCGTTCCCACGCTCCTGCGTGGGAATGCATATTGGCCGGTTTCTCTTCCGTTAACTATGCCAACCGTCTGCTAATGCCTCGGCTTGCTCTAGGACCAGCTTGGTAGCTTCTTCGGCTTTATCAGGCGGATACTTCCAGCGGCGGAGTAGGCGGCGGACAATATTACGCATGCGTGCGCGTACACTGTCGCGCTTTTGCCAGTCTACCGTTGCTGATTTTCGTAACTGGCGGGTTAGCTCAATTGCTAATTTCCGGAGCGTATCATTGCCCAGCTCACGCACCGATGCCTCGTTCACTACCAGTGCGCGATAGAAAGCAATTTCGTCAACGGTGAGATCCAGCTCGTCCATCATGCTGGCGTCGGCTTGCATCTCTTTGGCCCAGCGGATCAGCTCTTCAATGACCTGCGCGGTTTCAATGCTGCGGTTATGGTACTTTTGCAGCGTTGACATAATGCGATCTGAGTACTTTTTCTCCTGTACTACATCGTTTTTCATCCGCGCTTTGACTTCATCGCGTAATAGCCGTTCTAGCAGATCAACCGCAAGGTTCTTCTCTTTGAGATCTTTCACCTCTTCCAAGAATTCTTCCGACAGCAGGCCAATATTGGGCTTTTCCAGCCCCACGGTGCTGAAAATGTCATCGACCCCGTCTGCGACAATGGCGTTATCAAGGATCTGACGTAGCGCGGAGTTGCGGGTTTCGTCGCTGCGCTTTTTATCGACGGTGGAGTGCTTTAAAAAGGCCGTCTTAATAGCACCGTAAAAGGCGATTTCGTTTTTATACCCCTCTACTTCATCCAGCGTATTACACAGGGAATACGCCTTCATCAGCGCGGCCATGGTATCGAGATAGCGGCGTTTGCCGTCGCGCACCTCTTCCCCTTTGCTGTTACGATGAGACAGGCCCGCAATATGGTTCAGCGCACCGGGCAGCAGGCGAATAGCTTGGGTTTCAAAGTCTGGGCGGTAGTGAAATACCTCACCATCAACGGGGGTGGCAAACATGCCTCTGACCACATCGATTTTTTCCATCAACACCGCGAAGGCCTCGGCGGTATCGACGGTGGGTTTGCCCTTACCTTGGCTATTGGTATAGGTTTTTAGTGCGTTTTTCAGTTCGTTAGCAATACCGATATAGTCCACGACCAGCCCGCCGGGTTTGTCTTTAAACACCCGATTGACCCGCGCGATCGCCTGCATCAGGTTGTGGCCTTTCATCGGTTTATCGACATACATGGTATGGCAGCAGGGCGCATCAAAGCCGGTCAGCCACATATCGCGTACGATCACCAATTGCAGCTCATCGTCCACGTCTTTAAAGCGTTTCTCAAACAGCTTCTTGGTTTTCTTATCGTAGATGTGGGGTTGCATCTTTTCTTTATCTGACGCGCTGCCCGTCATCACAATTTTTATCGCCCCCTTGTGTGGGTCAGGGTCATGCCACTCGGGCTTGTTTGCAACAATCGCGTTGTAAAGATCAACACAGATTTCGCGGCTCATCCCTACGATCATCGCTTTACCGGGGAAAGTCGCGGTGCGGGTGGTAAAGTGCTCGACTAAATCAGCGGCCACTTGCTCAATGCGGGGCGCGGCACCCACCAGTTTTTCGAGTGCTGACCACGTAGATTTTAGCTTCTCGCGGGTGCTGATCTCTTCGTCTTCGCCGATTTCTTCATCGACTTGCTCATTCAGCGCTTCAATGTCGTCTTGGTTAATGTCTAGTTTGGCAAGGCGAGATTCGTAATAAATGGGCACGGTGGCGCCATCTTCGACCGCATCTTGAATATCATAAATCGAGACGTAATCCCCAAACACACCGCGAGTGTCTTTGTCGTCTTGCGAAATAGGCGTGCCGGTAAAGCCAATAAAAGAGGCATTCGGCAGCGCATCGCGCATGTATTGTGAGTAGCCATACACATAGCGGTGATCTACCACTTGCCCATTAGCGTCTCTTACTTCGCGAAGTTTTGCTTTGTTGCCGTATTGGCTGCGGTGCGCTTCATCAGAGACCACCACAATATTGCCACGCTGCGATAACTGAGGATGAAACGACTCATCGTCCTGCAACGAAAACTTTTGCACGGTGGTAAAAATGATCCCGCCTGATTGGCGACTGGCGAGTAAATCGCGCAGGGACTCTCGATCCTCGGCTTGCTGTGGCAACTGCTTGAGGGTGTCTTGCGCCATGGTAAAGGTGTTAAACAGCTGACCGTCCAGATCGTTACGGTCGGTGACCACCACCAAGGTAGGGTTGTTCATCTCTGGCTGTTGTAACAGCTTGCTGGCATAACACACCATCGAGATGCTTTTACCGCTGCCTTGGGTATGCCACACCACCCCCGCCTTTTTACTGCCAGGCTTAACGGTATTGACATAGTTGGCGCGCGGCTCTGTCACTTGGTTGGTGGTGTTGGCGGCAATAACCGTTGCTTTGACGGCCTCGCGCACGGCATGGAATTGATGATAACCGGCAATTTTCTTAATCATGGTGTCGCCGCTTTGCTCAAATAGGATAAAATAGCGAATGTAGTCGAGCAGCAGGGCGCGATTAAAAAAGCCACGGATTAGGGTTTCGAGCTCAAACTCATTGAGGGGTTTGTCGTCTTCGCTGGCAATGGTGCGCCAAGGTAAAAAGCGCTCTTGGTTTGCGGTTAGCGAGCCAACACGTGCCCGCGTCCCATCCGAGATAACCAGGGCTTCGTTACATACAAATAAGTCACTAAGCTCGTCTTTGTAAGTTTGAATTTGGTTATAAGCTTTCCAAATATCAGCCTGTTCGTCGGCAGGGTTTTTGAGCTCAATCACCGCGATAGGCAGGCCGTTAATAAAGACCACCACATCAGGGCGACGGTTGCCTTTCGTGCCCGTCAGAGTAAACTGATTCACCACTAACCAGTCATTGTTATCGGGGTGGGTGAAGTCAATCAGCCTGACACGGTCATGTTTAGTGGTCTGTTTGCCGTCTTGCCATACACTGTATTCCACTGGCACGCCTTCAATCACATAGTGATGGAAGGTTTTGTTGCTTTTAATCAGCACCGGTGAATCTGGGGTGGAGACGGTTTTGGCCACGGCTACTAAGGTGTCATGCGGCACCTGTGGGTTCAGCGCGGAAAGGGCGTTAAGCAACCGCCCTTTTAAGGTGACTTGATGGTAGTCATCGCGCTCAGGGCGGTCGCCGTCAGGGGCGATATCGTAACCGAGCGCGTATTGATAGCCCAGTGTTTTAAACCAATCGAGGCAGAGCTGCTCCAGCTGGTCTTCGGTAATCATCCGCTATTCCTTTTTATTCTTTATCTCACTCGCTGTGATCGCGCAGCCTCATTAGCGTTTAGCTGACCTCTGCCAGTTTTTCTGCCTGTTCCAACGGTAATTCGTCGGAGAGTAGCTTGGGGAGTAGGGTGTCGCGTAGGTTTGCCAACGTTTTATTTTCGTCACCATGGCGCTTAATCAGTTTCATATTCGCAGCGATCAACTCATCGAACTTCTCAAGAATGGGAGGTGGTGGAACAACAAAGGGCATGGTTTGAACAGTTTTAGCTTGTGCTCGCTGACGACCACTTGTTCCTGTCATGCTTTGAATTGCAAATTTTCTAAACGGTTCGAATCTAACTATAAAATAGCTGAAATATTTATAGCTATCTGCCTTGGATCGCATAACGATATATTCTGTAGAGCCCCAGCCAACTTGCTCCTCTTTAAGGAAATCTACGTATGCAGTCTTACCGTTTTCAAGACATGGTGTGATGCGGGCAAGTAACACATCGCCGTTGATGAATTTAGTTCCACTCCCCATTTCTCGTTCGTAGATATCTAGAGCAAGGTGGCCTGCTGTTGGCATGCTTTTCATATCAAGGTATGGAGCCTTTGTCCCTTTCCTGAGAGTGCGTTTGGGATTGAAGTCCATCAAGTCAGACAACTCTCCTGCTTCCCACCCCTCCGGAATCAGCCCCAACTCCGACTCAACCAACTTATCGGGGAAAAGCGCGGCGGTGTCGGCGTCCATTCCTTCGGGCTGCTTGCCCTGCATTTTGGCTTTGACGGGGTCGAAATCAACAAACCAAGACTTAAAGATAGCTTGCGCCATGGCTTCGAGGGTTTGGTTGGTTTGGGTGTTTAGCGCCATTCTTGAAGCAATATCAGATAGTGATTTCGCAACCATATCTTCACTGCCAATTCGAGGAATATGCAATGCTTTTAATACAGGAATTCGAACATTACTAACTGTAGAGCCTGTTCCTTCATTCCAAGCTATCTGCTGCTGGACGTAAGGCGATTGCAACGCCCAAAAGAGGTATTGCCCATTCACACTAGATTTTGGACGTAACAGCACCTGCCGTTGCCCCAAGCAGCACTTTACTCCTTCCGGTATCATGCATACTTCCCCCATAGGGGCTTCACGTGTAAATACTATATCACCTGTTTTTGGGGCAGCTCGCTTTATTCGCTTTAGATAATCTTCTTCGTTAGTAAAACTAGGGGCGGAGAGGTCTAAAACACCATTTCTGATATTCTGATTTCGTAAAACAATAATCCCTTCATCAGTCCATTTTGGTGTCGAGTGAGGACAGTCAACTATAAGCTCACACAATGAATCAAGAGTCGCGGTTTCAAAGCTCATAACCCAACCCCGCTAGATTCTTCTTAATCTCGGCTTCCAACTTGGCCGATTCCGCAAATTGTTCACCCAGCTTTTCGGTGAGGGTCGCCATTTTTTCCGCAAAGGGAATGCCGTCATCCTCCACATCCGCCGCGCCCACGTAGCGGCCTGGGGTCAGAACAAAATCGTGCTTTTTAATCTCATCCAAGGTGGCGGATTTACAAAAGCCGGCTTGGTCTTGGTATGTGGTGCCGTTTACTTCCGCGCCCGTCTTCCACGCATGGAAAACATCGGCCACTTGGGCGATATCGTCCATAGAAAAGTCGCGTAACACGCGGTCTTTCATATAGCCAAGGTGGCGGGCGTCAATAAACAGTACTTCGCCTTTACGGTCGCGCAACTGGCGGCCTGCTTTATCGGTACGTGCTTTTTTGGTTTTGGTTAAAAACCAGATACAGGCGGGGATTTGGGTGTTAGTAAACAGCTGACCGGGCAGGGCAACCATACACTCGACCAAATCGTTTTCCACTAACGCGGCGCGGATCTCGCCTTCATTGTTGGTGCTGGAACTCATTGAGCCGTTGGCGAGCAGCAAGGCTTGCGAGCCGTCGGGCGCGAGGTGGTGGAGCATATGTTGCAACCAGGCAAAGTTGGCATTATTGGCGGGCGGTTGGCCGTACACCCAGCGCGGGTCGTTATCATCGACGCCTGTGTTCCACTCCCGCATGTTAAACGGCGGGTTTGCCATAATAAAATCGGCACGCAGGTCAGGGTGCTGAACATTGGTATAGGTGCTGGCGGGCTCTTTACCAAAGTCGTAATCTAAGCCACGGATCGCCATGTTCATCGCAGCCAGCTGCCAAGTGGTGTAGTTGTATTCTTGGCCGTAAATCGAGATTTTCTGCTTTTGGGTGAGCGGGTCGATGTCATATTTATTGGCGTAACGCTCAATAAACTTTTCTGATTGCACAAAGAAGCCACCGGAGCCCATCGCCGGGTCGTATACTCGCCCTTCGAACGGTTCGAGCATTTCAACAATCAAGCTAACAATCGAGGCGGGCGTGTAGAACTGGCCACCTTTTTTCCCTTCTGCCAAGGCAAACTGACCGAGAAAGTACTCGTA
This sequence comes from Salinivibrio kushneri, assembly GCF_005280275.1. NCBI lineage: Bacteria > Pseudomonadati > Pseudomonadota > Gammaproteobacteria > Vibrionales > Vibrionaceae > Salinivibrio > Salinivibrio kushneri. The sequence goes on along the minus strand of NZ_CP040022.1, from coordinate 378,825 downwards.
GATATGGCCGAGGATGTCTTTGCTGTTTAGCGAGTTGTGAGAAAACGGGATAGTGGCAATTAGGTTGATCAGCTCAACCAATTTGGCTTGGTCGATACGCAGGCCGCTGTAGGCTTTGTTCAAAACACCCTTGAGCTTGGCGTTGTCGCGCTCAATGCCTTCTAGCGCATTATCAATCAAGTGACCGACGGAGGTGATTTTCTTCGCTTTGCCGGCGATGGTCAGCTCGGCCCCGCCAATCACTCGTGGCGCGTTATCTTGCAAAAACTGCCAACGTGATTCAGCGGGCAACCAAAAGACGTTTTTCTCGGTGTAATAATCACGTTGCTCAAGCTCAATCGCTTTTTCTTCTTCCAGCTCTTCTGGAGTCAAGCCTTCTGGGTCGAGGTAGTATTCGTGCTCTGGATCATCCAGCTGTGCCGAAATTTCTTGGCGGCGGGCATCAAAGGCATCCGACACATACTTGACGAAAATCAGCCCAAGCACCGCGTGTTTATACTGAGCCGCATCCAAGGTGGAGCGGAGTTTGTCGGCGGCAGTCCATAGCTTGCTTTCAAGCGCTTTTAAGTATTCTTGTTCTTGCTGAGTCGGCTGGTTCATTTTTCATATCATATTGCAAACGAATGGGCGTAGTTTATCACTGCTGCGGTTCACTTCGCACTCTTGACTGGATTTTATGACATCTCTGAGTGGTGATTCTGATGGCTTTGTGATCACTAGCAGGGGGATCAATTCGATATGCATTCCCACGCCGGAGCGTGGGAACGAGAGATGAAGCGGCTCACTGGCGTTAGTCGAGTGCCAGAGACTACATGGGCGCGCCGGGATTGCTGGCGGTTTTTCGTGAATGGTAGCAAGGTATGCATTCCCACGCGGGAGCGTGGGAACGAGAGGTGAAGCAGCTCACTGGCGTTATTCGAATGCCAGAGATTACATGGGCGCGTCGGGGCTGCTGGCGGTTTGTCGTGAGTGGTAGCTCGATATGCATTCCCACGCGGGAGCGTGGGAACGAGTTAAATTCTCTGAAAAAATTAATGCAGAGATTACGAGTGAGAACGCGAAACATGATGTTGTTACGAGTTACTCGAAATGGCAGGAAGTTGTAAGCTAATCGAGAGCGCATCTGAATAAAGCGCCCTATGTTTGGGTTTGAGCGCTGTTCACTCGTTCCTATGCTCCGGTGTGGGAGTGTATACGGAGTTTGAATAATGGGTAGAAGTCGTACCTCGTTCCCACGCTCTGGCGTGGTAATGCATATGGAGTGTGAATCATGGGGAGAAGCCGCTATAAAATCACCGAGCCTCACTTACCGCACTTCGTCACCTTGACCGTGCTGCACTGGATCCCGGTATTCACGCGCCCGGACACCGTCAATATCTTGCTTGATGCTTTGCGTTTTTTAAGCAGAGACGGCCTAAAGGTTTACGCTTGGGTAGTACTAGAAAACCACTGTCATTTAGTGTTGCAAAGTAAGGCATTGGATCATGATATTGCTCGACTTAAATCATGGACGGCGAGAAATCTGATTCAATACCTTGCTGAGCGCAACGTTAAACAAATTCTGGATCAATTGGCGTTTTATAAAAAAGCCCACAAAGGTGACCGCGCTTATCAGTTTTGGCAGGAGGGTGTGCATCCTGAACTGATACAAAACGACGCCATGATGTGGCAGAAAATCGACTACATTCATCAAAATCCGGTGAAGCGGGGCTATGTCGATGAAGCAGCTCACTGGCGTTATTCGAGTGCCAGAGATTACATGGGCACGCCGGGACTGCTGGAGGTTTGTCGCGAATGGTAGCGAGGTATGCATTCCCACGCAGGAGCGTGGGAACGAGAACACAAAACGCCCCTGTAAATGCCTCTGTAAACGTCCCTGTAAATAATATTGATGCGTTGGATTCAAGAATTGAAAACGCCGGGGGCTATCATCGCCCTGCTAGCGGCCGATAAAACGCTCACGCGGCCGCAGCTGGCCGAGCGGATCGGCAAAGACATTCGCACCATTGGTCGCACCTTGGCCAAGTTACAGCAAGCGCAAAGGATTAAACGGGTCGGCTCTGATAAAGCCGGCCATTGGGAGGTTCAATCGTGACACAATTGCTGCGTTTGTTGATAAATTTAAAGGCGTTGGGGAAAAGTCTGATTGTTAGAGGGTAACTTTGGTATGCATTCCCACGCAGGAGCGTGGGAACGAGTAAGTGAACCCAGTGAGACCGTTATCTGTTTGATGTATTATCAGTTTTTATTGTCATCTCTTCTTTACTGATAAGCCGCAATATTCTCCGTCCTCTTTACCGCTAGGCTAGATCTTTTCCGCCAAACTCGGTACATTACACGCAAATAGAAACTATTCTCACTTTTGTTTATGGCGCAAGCCATATCACCATGCATGTTTGTAGATATCACCATGATAAAATCGTCTTCATTTCGGCTCGTGCTGGGCGTTGCGTCCTGTTTGGCGTTGACGCCAGTAGTGAGTGCGGATCAACTCGAAAAAGCGCAAGCTATCGAGGGTAACACTACCCAAGAGGCCGCGCAGTCACAGTCACGGATTAATCGCCACTCTGATAGCAGCTTGGCCATGCGCCAAGAAATTGAGCAGCTGCAGGCACAGATTAGTAACCTGGAAATCTATCGAGATCACTTGCAAAACTTGGTGGTCAATCAGGATAAAGAGGCGACCAGCCTGCGGAATCAAATCGACGAGATCAAAGACACTCGCCAAGGCATCGTGCCGTTGATGTATCGCATGTTGGGTGGGCTCGAGCAGTGGCTTGCCAAGGATATTCCTCTTAAAGCCGACCAACGCCAAGCCCGTTTGCAAAAACTGAAGGCGATGATGGGCCGTGCCGATGTGGCGGACTCAGAGAAATTCCGTCGTATTCTCGAGGCGTATCAAATTGAGCGAGACTATGGCAGCAAGCTTGATGCCTATCAAGATACCGTTGTGCTTAATGGTCGAGAGCACCAGGTGGATGTGTTGCACTTGGGTCGAATGTCGCTGGTGGCGCGTAGCTTAGATGGTCAGCAGCATTGGCTGTGGAGCGCCCGCGATGATCAGTGGGTCGCGCTGGATGCCAGTGTCGCGGAAGCGGTGGATAAGGCCTTTGCGGTGGCGCAAAAGCAAATGGCACCGTCGTTGTTATCTCTGCCATTGAGTGCTAACCAAGGGGTGAAGTCATGAGTTGGAAAACCCTTATTGTCGCAACCTGTTTTGCCGCGATGGCGCCTTTTACCCACGCCGATGATCTTGTCGAGCAAACCCAACAGGCGCATCAGCAGGCGAGTGAGCATAACCAAGCACGAGAAGCACAATTCGCGCTGACCGAGCGTGAATTGCGCGCGAAACTCAATCAGCTCAAAGCCACGCGCAATGCGTTAGAGGCGGAAACAGAGCAATTGAGTGACACCTTCAGCGATAACGAGCAACAACTGGCGTCTTTGGAAGATAAGCTGCGTTTGGAGTCGGGCAGTTTGGGCGAGTTGTTTGGTGTGGTGCGCCAAGCAAGTAAAACCATCCAGACCGACGGCGCGTCGAGTTATGTGGCGATCACTCAGCCTGAGTTTAATCAAACGGTGGCGGATATTGTGGCCGCGGATACCTTACCATCGCTCAAGCAGCTTAATAGTCTGTGGCAGGGCATGCTCACGCAAATGCAAACCAGTGGTCAGCTGCAAACCCTATCTCTACCCGTGGTGAATTCGCAAGGTGTATCGTCTGAGCAGTCGGTGGTGCGAGTGGGTAACCTTGGGCTGGTGAATGAGCAAGGGTATTTAAACTGGCAAGCTGAACGACAAGTGGCGGTCCCGTACCGGGCACAACCGGACAACACTTTAACATCAGCAAAGCTTGAACAAGCCATCGGCAACGTGGGTGAGACCGTGCTCGTCGATCCGTCACGTGGCATGTTACTTGGGCAGCTAGAAAATGCGCCAAGCTTAAGCGAACGCTTTGCGCAGGGTGGCTTTGTTGCCAAAGTGATCGCGACCCTATTGGCTGTCGGCTTGCTCATTGCGCTATACCGTGGGGCAGTCTTGCTCTCGGTTCACGCCAAAATGCATCGCCAGCTTAAACACCCAGAATCACCGGAGGATAATCCGCTTGGCCGTGTGCTGAAGGTCTATCATGATGCACCAAAGCGCGATGTGGAATCACTGGAGCTGCGTTTATTGGAAGCGGTGGTGGATGAACAGCAAGGCTGTGAAAAAGGCCTATCGATGCTGAAACTGCTTGCTGCATTGGCGCCGATGCTTGGCTTGCTGGGGACGGTGACCGGGATGATCGAGACCTTCCAGGTGATCACCCAGTTTGGTAATGGCGATCCGAAAGTGATGGCGGATGGCATCTCGATGGCGTTGGTCACCACAGTGCTTGGCTTGATTGCCGCCATTCCGCTACTGCTGGCGCATAACATCTTGAGTGGGCAAGCCGATCACATTCGTGGCATGTTGGAAAAACAAAGCATTAGCCTGGTGGCGGAACAAGCTGAAAACAGTGATCAGCGAGTGGAAACCGGACAAGCGGCATGATAGACGTGGCGTTATTTTCACAGCTTGGCCAGCAGGATATTTTGAGCACCTTGCGTCATTTTATGGCGCAAGGTGGGCCCGTGCTTTGGTGGTTAGGTGTGGTGGTAATGGTGTGCTGGGTGTTGGTGATTGAACGCCTGCTATATCTCTATTCACGATTCCCCGCACAACGTCGCGCGTGGATCGCCGCGTGGCAGGCGCGTACCGACCATCATTCTTGGCATGCACGCGCCATTCGCCAAGGCTGGTTGTTTCAAGCCCAACAGGATCTCGGCCGTTATCTTGGCTTTATTAAAGCCTTGGTGGCTATTTGCCCGATGTTGGGGCTGTTAGGCACGGTCACGGGGATGATTTCTGTGTTTGATGTGATGGCCAGCCAAGGCACCAGTGAGCCCCGTTTAATGGCCTCAGGTATTTCAATGGCCACCTTACCCACTATGGCAGGTATGGTGGCTGCCTTGGCCGGTATGTTTGCCCATGCCCGTTTAGTTAAAGCCTGTCAGCGTCGTGAAGTCGCGCTGGAGCAGGCGCTTCGGAGTCAGTAATGCGATTGATTCGAGCCCAAAAACAGCGCGAGGAAGCGCAGGTTGATTTAACCTCCATGTTGGACATTGTGTTCATCATGCTGATCTTTTTTATTGTTACCAGCTCCTTTGTGCGCGAGTCTGGCGTGGAAGTAAACCGCCCGGAAGCCAGCCACTCAACCAGCCAAAAAGAGGCGGGTATTTTTGTCGCGGTCACCGCCTCGAATGAGGTGTACATTGATAAGCGCCTTGTCGATGTGGAACGTGTCGAAGCGACCCTTGAACACCTGTTGCTCGATAAGCCTGACGCTTCGCTGGTGATTCAAGCCGATGAGCTGGCCTACAACGGGACGGTGGTTAAAGTCATGGATGCGGCGAAAGGGGCCGGCATTGGCAGCATTGCGTTGGCCACGGAGTCGCCGTAATGAAGCGATGGCTAATCTCATTGCCGGCGGCGTTGGTGTTTACGCTTGGCCTGTTTATGTTGATGGCGCTGATGGTCGGACAATCGTCTCAGCGGCCTCAGGAGGCGGCTGAGTCGGTAAGCATTGATATTTTCATGCAAGAGCCGGATACCGAGGTACAACGTCGCCAACGCAGTGTCCCGGAGCGCCCGAAACCGCCAGAGGTGCCCGATCCACCGACGCCGGTGACGCAAACGCAAACACAATCCAGTGCTGCGCCACAGCCGGATATGCCGAACTTGAATGTGCAAAGCAATATTCAAGGGGTGATGGTGCAAGCGCCGTCGCTAGGCGACTTAAATGTCAGCACCGGGCCGAACAACCAGCAAGCGATGCCGCTATTTCGGGTCGAGCCGAATTATCCGCCACGCGCCATGCGCCGCGGCCTAGAGGGATTCGTGGTGGTGAGCTTTACCATTAGTCCCTCGGGACGCCCACAAGATTTGACCGTGGTTGATGCCAACCCGCCGCGCGTGTTTGAGCGAGAGGCGTTACGCGCGCTGCGTAAATGGAAGTATGAGCCGAAAGTGGTTAACGGAGAGGCCGTGGCTCAACCCGGTCAACAGGTGAAACTGGAGTTTAACTTACGCTAATGTTTAAACGACTCATTGTTACCTTCGTATTGGTCATTTCGCTGCCAGCCGCTGCGCAGCTTTCGCCATCGGTGGCACGCTCGATTGAAAAAGCCCAAACGCTAGAGCAAGACGCCAAACTGGGTGAGGCGATTGCCGTGCTCGAAGCGCTGTCTGCTGAACGCGCCTACGATAAGGCCTTTGTAAACCGGGCGTTGGGGGTGTTCTATTGGCAATATGGCAATAACGATAAGGCGATTGTCCATATTCAACGCGCGGTCGACAGTGAACAGCTGAAAGACGCGCAAGCCTGGCAAACCAAGCGCATGCTCGCTGATTTATTGTTGATTGATGGCCAGTATGCGTCGGCGCTGCAATACTACTATCCGTTGGCTCGCGCGATCCCCAAAGAAAAGACGGATCAAAGTGAAGATGTGTGGCTGCGCATTATGCAGGCGCACTATCAGCGTGAACAGTGGAGTAAGGTATTAAGCGCCTACCCGGCGTATCAGGGCGTGGTGAAAAATGGCGCCAGTGTGTCGGCGCTGTCGTTGAAGTTGGGCGCGCAGCTACAACTCGAGCAGTGGCGTGGAGCGACTCCGACGCTTAAAGCATTGTTGAAGCTCGAGCCTGAAAACAAGCAATGGTGGCGCCAATTGGCGGCCAACTATGTGCGCTTAGAGCAACCGAAAGAGGCGATCAGCACCTATTTACTCGCCCAGCGTAAAGGGGTGGAGCTTGAACCCAGTGAGCAGCGTACGGTGGCGCAGTTGTATGCCAATATCGGCGTCCCCGAACGGGCGGCGACGTGGCTCAAACGCTTGCCTGAGAACGAACAAGATGCGCAAACGCTCGCGCAGCAAGCAAGCTTATGGCAGCAAGCGCGGGAATGGCCTCAGGCTGTTTCAGCTTGGCAATTGGCGGCACAAAAAGATCGTCAGTACCATTGGCAATTGGCGTTAATGCAAATTCAGCAAGGCGACTATCAGCAAGCACTTACTTCGCTTGATAAGGCGGGTAAAGGGGCGTCAGCCAAAGAGGTAGCGCTGACAAAAGTGCGCGCCTACTACAAACTAAAGCAGTTTGACCAGGCCCTCGAGCAAGCACGCATTGCTAAAAAGATTGCCCCTGATGAAGCGGTAGAAAGCTGGTTAACGTTTTTGAAAAAGCGTCAGCAAATGCAACGAGGCTGATTTAAGCCATAAGTCGCGAGTGACCTTGGTCGGTTGCGCTGATAAAAAAGCCCCAGCTTGGTGAGACACCAGACAGCTGGGGCTTTTTTGTGAAAACGTGTTGTGCCTATCGTTTGCCATCCGCCGTGTTGATCACATTCGCCAAACCATAGGCACAAAAAAAGGGCGCCTGAGCGCCCTCTATCAATCAGGTCTGATTTCTTATGCTACAGAAACGTCAGAAGCCTGTGGGCCTTTTTGGCCTTGCTCAACGGTGAAGTTCACACGCTGGCCTTCAGTTAGGGTTTTGAAACCTTCGCCAACGATCGCGCGGAAGTGTACAAACACGTCTTTTTCGCCGTTGTCACGAGTGATGAAACCGAAACCTTTCTCTTCGTTAAACCACTTTACGATACCAGTTGCTTGATTAGACATAATCATTCTCTCTTAAATTACAAAAAATAGGATAGCTTTGAACGGAGTCGATGAAATGTCTAAAAGCGAAAGCGGGTAACGTTAGAAACTCTATAATATTGATAATAGCGTAGCTTATGTTGACTTTTACTTGATGTATCATTGATGCTCCATGTTCCAGAGCTGTGTCCACCATACAGCATTCCACCCACATGTAAAGCGTTGTGAGTATTTTTATTTAATCCTTGGGTGGAGCGTTGCGGTTGGGCTACTCATCGTCTCTTTCCCCAGTCTTTTAACAGTTGGGTTACCCCCATTTTCGGGTGATTCAACACGTTGTCATCTTGGGTGACTTCACCAACCACGTCATTGGGGTTATAGAGCGAGCAGGTTTTCATTGATAGGCAGCCACAGCCAATGCAGCCACTTAAATTGGCCTGTAACTGCTGTAAGCGTGCGATTTGCTCATTGAGGGTGGCATCCCAGCGCTGTGCCATATCACGCCACTGCTCTTTGGTGGGGGCTCGGTGAGAGGGCAGTTCACTTAATGCTTCGCCTATCTCTTCAAGTGAGAGCCCCACATGTTGTGCAGCTTTAATCACCGCAAGACGACGCAGCACTGCACGGTCGTAACGGCGTTGATTGCCCGCATTACGCCAACTGGCGATCAAGCCTTTTTGTTCGTAAAAATGCAGGGTAGACACCTTTACCCCCGCGCGTTTTGCCACTTGCCCAACACTCATTTCCATCTTTTTTCACCTTTTTCTGCCACTCCTTGTTTACCTCAATATAACTTGAGGTTTTATCCTGACTAGCATCTTCACAACACAATGAGAGGGGAATCACGATGAAAGAAATGAAAAAGGGCGTTACCTCAATGTTATTGGCGATTATTCAAGGTGTTCAAGGGCGAGTTGGTATGAGCCATAAACCGAAAGCAGTGTCAATCGCATCGATGCCAGCCCACCTTCAAAATGACATAGGGGTGGATACTCTGGATGCTAATGTGCGTCCCTCGGCGAGTCGCTTTCTATAAGCGCGCTGCATCTGTCGCTGTTACAGCATGGGTTGCAGGATGCGAGAAGCGAGGATAGAAAAAAGGCCAGTCATTGCTGACTGGCCTTCGCAGAATTAACGTGCCGTAGAGATGCGATTAAGCGAGCAACTCTTCAGCGGTGTTAACCACGTTTTCAACGGTAAAGCCGAACATCTTGAACAGCTCGTCAGCCGGTGCGGACTCACCGAAGGTGGTCATACCGACAACGCGGCCGTCTAGACCCACGTACTTGTACCAGTAGTCGGCGATACCCGCTTCAATGGCAATACGTGCTGTCACGTCTGATGGCAGCACGGACTCGCGGTAGGCGGCATCTTGCTTATCGAACAAGTCAGTGCTTGGCATAGAGACGACACGCACTTGTTTGCCGGCTTCGCTTAGTTTCGCGGCTGATTCCATCGCCAATTCGACTTCAGAGCCGGTCGCAATCAAGATCAGATCAGGCTTACCCGCTGCATCTTTTAGGATGTAGCCACCTTTGGCAATGTTAGCCAATTGTGCTTCATCACGCTCTTGCTGAGCCAGGCCTTGACGCGAGAACACCAAGGCACTTGGGCCGTCTTTACGCTCAACCGCTGCTTTCCACGCGACCGCAGATTCAACTTGGTCACACGGGCGCCACATGCTCATATTCGGCGTTTGGCGCAAAGTGGCCATTTGCTCAACCGGCTGGTGAGTTGGACCATCTTCACCCAGGCCAATCGAGTCGTGGGTATACACTTGAATGTTTTGCACCTTCATCAACGCGGCCATGCGCATCGCGTTACGGGCGTACTCCATAAAGATCAGGAAGGTTGCGCCGTAAGGTACAAAACCGCCGTGCAGGGCAATACCGTTGATAATGGCGGTCATACCAAACTCACGCACACCGTAGTGCAGGTAGTTACCGCTAGCATCGTCTGCGCTGATCGCTTTAGAGCCTGACCACATGGTTAAGTTAGACGGTGCCAAGTCAGCAGAGCCACCGAGCAGTTCTGGCAGTAGCTTGCCAAATGCTTCTAACACGTTTTGTGACGCTTTACGCGATGCAATTTTGGCTGGGTTGGCCTGTAGATCTTTGATGAGCTTTTGGGTTTCGCTGTCCCAGTTGCTTGGCAGCTCACCCTTCATGCGACGAGTAAACTCAGCGGCTAGCTCTGGATACTGTGCCTGATACGCCGCGAATTTCTCGTTCCATGCGGCTTCTTTGGCCGCACCGGCTTCTTTGGCGTCCCACTGTGCGTAAATATCTTGTGGGATCTCAAATGGGCCATGCTCCCAACCGAGGAACTCACGCGCGGCTTGTACTTCGTCATCACCCAGTGGCGCACCGTGGCAGTCGTGGCTGCCTGCTTTGTTGGGTGAGCCGTAACCGATGGTGGTCTTGGTGCAGATCAATGTCGGCTTGCCAGTTTCTGCTTTTGCCGCTTCGATGGCCGCTTGAATGGCTGCCGAATCATGGCCGTCGACGGCAGGGATCACGTGCCAGCCATAAGATTCAAAGCGTTTCGCGGTATCGTCAGAGAACCAACCTTCCACATGACCGTCGATAGAAATGCCGTTGTCATCCCAGAAAGCGATCAGTTTGCCCAGGCCTAGGGTGCCGGCGAGTGAGCATGCTTCGTGCGAGATACCTTCCATCAAGCAGCCATCACCCAAGAATGCGTAGGTGTGATGGTCGACAATGTCATGGCCGTCGCGGTTAAATTGCGCCGCGAGCGATTTCTCTGCCACTGCCATACCCACGGCATTGGTAATGCCCTGGCCGAGAGGACCTGTAGTGGTTTCAATACCCGGCGCGTAACCATATTCAGGGTGGCCTGGGGTATTCGAGTGCAATTGACGGAACTGTTTAAGATCGTCAATGGATACGCCATAGCCGGTCAGGTGCAGTAACGAATAAATCAGCATAGAGCCGTGGCCGTTTGACAGTACGAAACGGTCACGGTTGGCCCAATCTGGGTTTTGTGGGTTGTGGTTCATGTGGTCGCGCCACAAGACTTCGGCGATATCAGCCATGCCCATTGGGGCGCCTGGGTGACCAGATTTGGCTTTTTGCACACCGTCCATCGCAAGGGCGCGGATGGCGTTAGCTAGCATTTTGCGTTCCATGTGTTTACCTACAGGTTGAACAGGTGAAATAGGGTCAAACAGTATCATAAAAGCGGGCTGAGCCGCTTTTATTGTGTTAAATCACGCTTTGTGTTGGATCACAGTTGTTCGCGAATCATATCTTCAAGCTTGCCTTGGTCAACCGCGAAATTGCGGATGCCTTCTGCGAGCTTCTCAACCGCCATCGCGTCTTGGTTGTGCTCCCATAAGAATTCGGCGTGCGTCATACGCGCTGGGCGTTGCTCGGTGGCTCCCGCGTCTTTGAGTTTCACAGGCACGTCACCGTCGGCGTCGCTCAGCTCTTGGAGAAGCTGTGGGCTGATGGTGAGACGATCGCAGCCAGCCAGCTCTAAAATCTCGCCCGTGTTACGGAAGCTCGCGCCCATCACGACGGTGTCGTAGCCGTGGGCTTTGTAGTAGTTGTAGATGGTGGTGACGGATTTAACACCTGGGTCTTCAGCCGCCTCAAAATCGCGGCCTTCTTTGGCTTTGTACCAATCCATGATGCGGCCCACAAACGGTGAAATCAGGTAAGCACCCGCTTCGGCACAGGCACGTGCTTGTGCGAATGAGAATAAGAGCGTCAGGTTACAGTTGATCCCTTCTTTTTCCAGGATTTCTGCGGCGCGGATGCCTTCCCAAGTTGACGCCAGTTTGATCAGAATGCGCTCGTTACTGATCCCCGCTTCGTTGTACATACTGATAAGCTTGCGCGCTTTAGCCACACTCGCGTCTGTGTCGTAAGACAAACGTGCATCTACCTCGGTAGAAATACGGCCAGGGATCACGTTGAGGATTTCTTTACCAATATTGACGGCGAGACGGTCACAGGTATCGGCAACCTGTTGGTCTGCGTCGCTGCTGTGTGATTTTGCATAAGCAATCGCTTCATCGATCAGCGGCGCATATTCTTTGATTTGCGCGGCTTTGAGGATCAGAGAAGGGTTGGTTGTGGCATCTTGCGGTTGGTATTTTTTAATCGCTTCGATGTCGCCTGTGTCAGCGACCACTGTGGTTAGGGCACGGAGTTGGTCCAGTTTGTTGCTCATCTTCACTCACCTTCTTTACGTGGTAGGCCCAGACGCCGAGTTACGTGCTAACGCTTGATCTGAATATGAACAGATGCAACGCGTCTGAGCAAATGATGTGACGATCTTTGAGTTTTTTACGCCACTTGTCAATTGTATTGCGATATAAAGAGAGTTACGTCTCACTCTTTGGTCACGAATTTACTCATCCTGTTGAAATGTGAACACGCTTTCATCAGGTGCAGGCTCGGACATATTCAGCAAGGCCATTGCGCAGCTTGCACTGGTCGCGAGTACATCGATAACGCCCGTTCTCAGCGCTCCGAGTATCGATAAGGCTTTGCGACTCTCGCTCGCCATGGCAATAACACTCGGAATACGTGCCAAATCTGGCATCGCCAGTCCAACCACACGGCCACGCATCAGGTTATCCGTGGGTTGCCCGTCAAGTCGGAAGAAATCAAAACCGCCGATGTCTCCGACAATACCATGATTCACCCGTGCTTCAACAAACTCGCGTGCGGTAAAGCAACCCAATTTGACCATATGACTATTTTCGTCCATATCGCCAATGCCGACCAGTGCAAACTCTGCCTTTCTCGCCTGATTCAAGGTTTCACTGATATTGGGGTGAGAGACAAACACTTGTTGGATTGACTCGTTATCGACGTAGGCGGGGGCATACAGGGTTTCACTGCTGCCACCAAATTTTTTGGCGAGACGCCGGCAAATATGATCCGCGTTAAAGGCATCACCACTTCGGTGGGTACCGCCGATAGCACAAACAAAGCGCGTTTGGCGATGAGAGACGACCCCTGGGTGATCAGCAACCGCCGCGACGTTTTGACCTTGCCCCACTGCGACTACCATGCCGTCGTTAAGGTTGCCATCCAAATAAGTGGAAACCAGGGTCGCGACTTGAGTGCGCTGCTCTTCGGGACTGGGTTGGTCGAGAGAAATTAATGCACGTTTGAGATTAAATCGCGCCATGAGCCTTTGTTCTAATTGCGCGCTATGCACGGGGTGAAACTTCACCGTGATTTCAACGATCCCTTCCTCGCGTGCTTTTCGGAGTAGACGGCTGACTTTGGGGCGACTTATTTTGTATTTGCGTGCGATCTCCTCTTGGGTAGCGCTTTGCTGGTAATACAGAATGGCGATTTCGGTCAGCAAATCTGTGTCTTCGTGAACGTTATCTGGGGACGTTGGCGTACTCATGGATGTTAGTCTCGCTCATCGATCGGATCAAACTCACCGCACACAGTACGGCTCACTGTAATGGGTCTCAGTGTATCGCGCTTATGATGATTGAACAAATGTTCCATTTTAAAACTTATGTTCATTTGTTTTGGCTTCTACGACGCGCTATGTAACCCTCTGATTAATCGTATAGGCAGCGTTTTTAAAGGCGCTCTGTTTGAAAAAGTAGCCATCACTATCTATTTTTATTACGTCCCGCCAGCATTCCGAGCAGATCAAATCGCAAGAAGTACAAGGGAAGGGGAGTAACCTCGGGCGGCAGACTCGTTTTTGGTTAAGGAGTGTATGTTTATGCACGCACTACAGTCTCGGCAGCCCCTTATTTGGGTGACGACCTTGTTCACATTGGTGGTTGTATTGGCTGTCGGGTTTTGGATGACGAGTTTGAGCCGCACCACCGCCCCTGCGCAATCACTGGTCAGCACCGACTATAGCTATTTCATTGATGAAACCAACGATCTCTCTCTTAACTATGTGTTGGATCATGCGCCGTTTACGCCAGCCGATAGCGCGCGTGACATTCCGTGGAAGCTGGCTTATCAAACCTATTGGATCAAGCTTGATTTTAATTATCGTGGCTTGGCTGAGCGCGACATTCATGTGCTCACCGATAACCCACTGATTGACTATTTGGACGCGTACCATATCTTGGATAGCGATCAGGTGCGCTCACAGATAAAAGCAGGGGATAAAACACCGGCACGCTTGAATCGCTTGCCAATGCCTGATTCCATTCCGGTCAATTTACTCCCTGATCGTGACAACCAATTACTGCTCAAAGTTACCTCGAATGATATGGCGATCATGCCGTTAAGTGTAATGTCGCACCACGCGTTTGATCATCTGTCTAGATCGGTACATTTGGTCTGGGGGGGATTTGTCACCTTTACGTTTATGGTCGCGCTGTATAGTGCTGGGGTGTATGTCTATAGTCGTCAGCGCGTCTATCTCATTTTTGTTCCCGTTGCCCTAATGAGCGCGATGCTCGTGAGCGTGAATCACGGTTTCAGTCGTTACTTTTTGCCAGATACGGTTCAAATAGTCATCAGTAACCACTTGGTTGCGTTGGCCGTTTGCTTACTCATGGCGGGATTGTGGTTTACTTATTATTTTTTAGACTTTGAGCGAAGTCGGCTTTATCAGCGTGCCAGATCACTGTTTTATATGACTTGTGGAGGGCTATTTGGCTTAGCTGTATTAAGTTTTATTACCCCGACGTATGTGTCACTGTCATTCGTTTTTATCGCGCAATTACCAGTTTATGGCTTGCTAGCCTACTACCTATGGTTGCAATGGCAACCGAGAAAGTCTTGGCTCTTGCTTTTTGCCTTCAGCTGGATCCCCGCCATAGTGGGTGGCGTGATGCTTTATGCCTTGATGCTCAATTACGTTGAATACAGCTTACTATCACGTTATGCCCTGATGATGTCGCTGGGAATGACCATGATCTTGTTTACTTTGGCGTTAGCCGAGCGTTTCCGGTGCCAACGGTTACAAGAAATGCAAGCGCTCACCCACGATACCTTAAGCTATTTACCGAATAATAATGTATTACATATGATGATCGACGACTTGATCAGTCGGAATATGAGTTTCAATTTATATTGTCTCTCGGTAGATAATTATACCAGCCTCTTACCGTATTTAGATGAGCACGCTCGAGAGGAATACATCACCGCGATTGCGGAGCGTATCAGTGATGTCCTGGCTGTACCCCCTGTGATCTGTATAAGAACGGACAGTGACAGGCCAGATTATCGCTTGGGCTGCTTAAAAGAAGGCGTATTTGCTTTTTTAATGGATGATGCTGACAGCGCAACGTGTGACCGTATCATCGACGCGCTGATTAAAGAGTTAAATGGTGAATTGTGTGTTGGCGCGTTTGTCACACAAGTGAAAGTACGGGTTGGTGTTTGTCACTGCCCCACCGATGGTGATCATCCGAGCTTATTAATCAGCCGTGCCCTAAGCGCTATTGCTCAACACCAGTCACTCACTACTCACTATGCACGCTTTAACTCCGACGAGCAGCGACATCATCAACTGCATGTTTCACTCGTGACCGATTTAAGAGACGCCATCGAGAATGATCAGCTCGAGCTTTATCATCAACCGCAGATTGACTTGCGCACTGGCTCTATCCATGGTTCGGAAGTCTTAGCGCGCTGGACGCACCCTGAGTACGGGCAAATATCGCCTGAAGTCTTTGTGCAAATGGCGGAAGATGTTGGGATCATTAATAATCTTACTTTATGGGTGATGAAACGCGCGTTTCAACAACAAGCGCAGCTTATCCGTAACGGCCATTGCCGCCGCCTTTCCATCAATATCAGTGCGTCTGATATTTATATACCGGATCTGGCTAATCGTGTGGTCGAGCTGGCGCACCGATATCATATACCGACAAACCTCATCTCGTTGGAACTGACAGAATCAGTGATGGTCGAGGACTATAACTGGCTAAAACAACTGATTTCAGCACTGTCTGCCAGTGGGATTGAAGTATCGATCGATGATTACGGCACGGGCTATTCCTCGTTGTATTTCCTTTCTCAACTCCCATTCACTGAGCTTAAAATTGATCGCAGTTTTGTGCGAGATCTGCACAAGAGCGGCCGTCATCAAAGCATTGTTCGCGCCACCACAGACATGGCCCGCTCACTAGGGGTAATGGTTGTTGCTGAGGGCGTGGAAACAGAGGAAGCGGAGGCCCTGTTACGCCGGTATGGCGTCGATGTGTCACAAGGCTATTATTACTCTCGGCCGCTTCCGTTCCAACAATATCAGGCTTATGTTGAGCGCATGGACAGTGTGCAACCGACGGCGATATTGCAAGAGAAAAGCCTGCGCTCCTCCTCAGATGGATAAGGCTTGTCGAGTATTACCCTAACGCCAGCGCATCACGCAGGTGCCCATTGGCCTGCTGAAGGCGTTGCCGGGCTGTAGCGGGATCCTGGTCGGCCAAGATCATCAAGATCGCGACTTTTACTTCGCCATCAGCGCGTGAAAGGGCATGTGTCGCGGTATCTTCTTCACACCCTGTCGCTTCCATCACGATCAACGTTGAACGGGTCGCCAGTTTATCGTTGCTAGCTTTTACATCGACCATCAAATTTTGATAGCACTTGCCTGTCTTTATCATCGCGGCGGTGCTTAGCATATTTAATACCATTTTTTGCGCCGTACCTGATTTCATTCGGGTTGAGCCCGTGAGCGCTTCGGGGCCAACCTCGGGTGTAATGGCAATCTGGGCGTGGGTGTTGATCGCCGCATGGGGATTACATGACAGCGCGACCGTCACCGCGTCGATTTTCTGGGCATAATCGAGTGCACCGAGGACATAAGGGGTGCGACCACTGGCGGCGATGCCGACCACTACATCCTTCGCGGTGAGGTGTTGCGCGACCAAATCCGATTTACCCGCATCAGGGTTATCTTCGGCACCTTCTTGGGCAACGAACATGGCAGGTTCGCCACCGGCAATCAGTCCTATGACCTGCTGATTATTAACCCCAAAGGTGGGCGGGCATTCAACGGCGTCAAGCACGCCAAGTCGACCACTGGTTCCCGCCCCGATGTAGATAAGACGGCCGCCTTGGTTAAAGCTTGCCGCAATCGCATCGACCGCGTTGGCAATCGCAGGGAGCTGCGTCTGCACGGCGGCGGCGACTCCCTTATCTTCTGCGTTAATCATCGCCACCAAGCCCAGTGTGTCTTGTTGGTCGATCGTCAGTGTATGCGGGTTGCGTGTTTCTGAGAGTAAGCCTTTTAGCTGATCGACGCTGGGGGCTGACATAATCGTTCCTCAGTAAGGTAGATAAATGGCACCAAGGCAACAGGCTTGCGTTGCGCCCGTCACGGCGGGTACGTTGCCTGGTTGGTGATTAAGGGTTTGTCTGGCTAGCCAAGCAAAGGCAATAGCTTCCATATCGTCGCAACTGATCCCGGCATCGTCAGTTTGTGCAATCGACCATTGCGGAAGTGCCTGTTGTAGCGCATGCATCAATGCTTGATTGTGCGCGCCACCGCCACACACGAAGACGCGGCCACGTTCTAATGGACGAATGGCTAATGCAATACTTTCGGCAGTCAATGCCAGCAAGGTCGCTTGCACTTGGTCTGGAGAGAGTGAAAACGCGAGCAGTTGGCGATCGAGCCAGTCAAGATTGAAGTATTCCCGCCCGGTACTTTTGGGAGCGGGACGTGAGAAGTAGGCGTCGGATAACAGGCGGTTGAGTAAGGGTTGATACGCGCAGCTGGTGGCTGCCCACTCGCCATCTTTATCATAGGCTTGATGGCGGTGACGCTGCGTCCAGGCATCCATCAACATATTCCCGGGGCCCGTATCAAAGCCATACAAGGGGCGGTCAGGGCAAATCATCGATACGTTGGCAATACCGCCGATATTCACTACCGCGGTGGCTTGTTCGCTATCAGCAAAGTAATCATTGTGAAAGGCGGGCACCAAAGGCGCGCCTTGGCCGCCATACGCCATGTCTTTGCGCCTAAAATCAGCGACAGTGGTAATGCCGGTTCGCGCTGCAATCACATTGGCGTCGCCAAGCTGCATGGTGAATGGATAATCACCGCTGGGTTGGTGATAGACGGTTTGACCATGACAACCGACGGCGGCGACATGCTTGGGCCGTAATGCTGCTTGTTCAAGTAAGGTATTGATAGCATTGGCATAACATTCCCCTAAACGACGATCGAGTTCACCCAAAGCTTTGACCGACATCGGATGGCCTCGGCTCAAGGTAATCACCGTGGTTTTAATATCGTGGGGAAGCGGATCGCTGTGGCGGGCGATAGACTCCACGTAACCGGCGTGAGTAAACCTTACAGCGACGACATCGATATTATCTAAGCTCGTCCCTGACATAACACCTATATAGATATCGGCGGCGGGTTGTGGCATCGGGTGTTCCCTTACAGTGGTCCAGCGATAAAATGGGGGTGAAAGACAAGGTACTGAGTATAATCAGATTGCGATACGTGGCAAAGTGCTTGAGTATGCGTCTGTGATACTGACATCTTATCAGTCGGTACGACATGATGGTTGAGGATACCGAGCAAGATTGTCAGTGGGTTGACAAGCGTATGAAGGAGAAACAATGGGACCGGTTTGGCTGGATGTGCATGCAGAGCAGCTCGATAACGAAGAAAAAGAAATTTTGGCACACCCGAGTGTTGGGGGCGTCATTTTATTTGCTCGCAATTATTTTGATTCCGCGCAGCTGCGTGCATTAACCCGGTCAATACGCGCCGCGGCTGGACGTGAGATCCTCATTGGCGTCGACCAAGAGGGCGGACGTGTTCAGCGATTTCGCGACGCGTTTACGCCCATCCCCGCCGCGCAGTCATATGGTGCGTTGAGCGCCAGTCCAGCGCTGGCGGAGCAGGCGGGTTGGGTAATGGCAATGGAGATGATCGCCCATGGGATCGATCTTAGCTTTGCACCTGTGCTGGATTTAGGGTTTGGGTGTGCGGCAATCAAAGACCGCGCCTTTGGCGCAACACATCAAGCTATCACCGACTATGCCGGCGCCTTTGCTAAGGGGATGCGCGTAGCCGGCATGGCCACGACAGGGAAACATTTTCCGGGACACGGCGGGGTGAAAGAAGACTCGCACTTAGTGACACCTGAGGACACGCGCGATATTTTGCACTCAGACGATTTTGCGATTTTTCAATCGTTTATTGAGCAGGGGCTCGTGGATGCGATGATGCCTGCGCATGTGATTTACCCACAACATGATGCCTTGCCAGCGAGCGGCTCGCCATACTGGCTTAGCCAGATTTTGCGCCAACAGCTTGGGTTTAAAGGGGTTATTTTCTCTGATGATTTAAGCATGGGCGGCGCGCATTTGTTCGGCGACGCGCCCGCGCGTGCCAAAGCGGCACTTGATGCTGGATGTGATATGGCCTTGATATGCAATGATCGTCACAGTGCGGTGTCGGTGCTCGACGCGTTGCCGATTCAGTCGGTTCCTGCGGCTGACAGGTTGCGGGTGCGCCAAACCGTGGATTGGCAACGCTTACAGCAAGATCCGCGTTGGCAGCTAGGACAGCGTGCGATTAAACGACACGCAGCAGAGTGGCAAGCGCAACAAGCCTGAGTGAGTGCTCCAGTGTCTAAAAACCACAACAAAAAGGCAACGCGATAACGTTGCCTTTATCCTATCAATGACCAGTGCTTAATGCCGCGAGCCTTACCTCGCGATTAGCGATCCTCTCCAAAATAACTGTCGTCGTATTGAGAGCGTTGCGCGCGTTTGTTATGGCGCTTCTTGTCTTTTTTGCCGCGTGGCATATCGTCATCAAAATCGTCGTGGTGGCGAGATTTAAACTTCTCTTTTTGTTGCGAGCCGTGTTTTAACCATTGATCCCACTGTGCCATGGTGGTATTTTCCTAACGCTTGTTGATTGTCAGTGCTATGTGTAGCCGAAGTGTTAGACACATAATGTTTGCCTAACGATTCTAAGATAGCCTAAAAATTGACCGTCGACTAGTGAAATAGGCGTGAATTTAGCGATTTTTTCTGTGCCCTTATAACTGACCGGAAGATGATACTAACTCATTGATTAGGTTGCTTTTATCTCTATTGGTTAGCCAGGTAAGGTAAAGAGGATGGGTCAACATATGGCCGTGGTCAATCAGGTGGAGTTGTCCATTGTCGAGATAAGGATGAACCGCTAATGACGGTAGAAACGCGACGCCACCGTGTACGAGTAAATAGTTTAATGCGAGTTGGCATGACTGGGTGTGTAACACAGGTGAACGTTGCAGGGACGCAATTTGGCTTTGCTCGAGCGAAAAGCGAGTGCCCCAATCTAGATAGATCAGGGGGAGGGTCTCGCTCGTGTCCAGCGTGAGCCCCGGTAAATGGCTGACTAACTGAAGTTGGTAATCGCCTAAGTGATGCGATTGTAATCCTTCAAGCTTAGGCAGCTCTGAGGTCAACCCGACATCAATACGTTTTTCAATCAAATGGCGCGCTAGCAACTGGGCTGGCGTCGACTCGGTACGGATCAACCAGTCTCCGTGTGCCGCACAGACGCGGTTTACCCATGCGCTGACGCCATCGAGTTCCCACAGCATCGGGGAGGCGGCTAGCGTCAGTTGCGCGCTCGCGTGGTGCATCGCACTGACGTCCTGTTGGGCGCGCTGCCAGGTTTGCAGCATGGTTTCAGCGTAAGGAAGTAATCGCTCCCCCGCATCGGTCAGACGAACATTATTGCGCTGACGAATAAACAGGGATGTATTCAGCTGTGTTTCGAGTTGTCGAATGCGAAAGCTCACAGCCGACTGGGTCAGGTAAAGGTTGTCCGCTGCACGACCGAAGTGACGTGTCTTGCTGACTTCAATAAATGTGCGCAGGAGTTGAATGTCCAATGGCGGTTTCCTTCTCGGCGATATTGGGCATTTAGGCAAAAAACCTCGATGCACGTCAAGTGAATGCGCGCGATATCAATCAGAGCATCAGATCCGCCAAGGTCAAAGGGCGTTCGGTCAAGCCAAGCCGTTGGGCTGGCGTGAGATGCGCGCGGTCTTGCCAACATAAGTTGTGCCATGCGCGATAGATATCAAGCAAGGGTAGCAGTCCACCCGGGCGCAGTCGGCGTCTCGGCTCATTGACCAACAGTGAAAACTGCTGGTGGAAGTGCTGTTGATATTTTTTCAACGCATCACAGCTTGCATGGGTTAACCAATAGGCTTCTTGGCCTTTATTCTGGCCATGATCGCAGATTGCTTTAGCGCCGTCGCCACGGCGAGTAAAGGCCCAACGGTCACGCCACCAGCTTAGCAAAACGATATCAATTTTTTCTGGCTCTGATCCGGGCTGCCAACCGGCATCCTGCTCGACGTATACATGGCTGACGCGCTTATCGCGAATATCGGCCTCAAAAACGGAGAGGCAAGCGGAGCGCAATAAGGGCTCTTGTGGCGAAAACACCACAATTTGCTGCCAATGTTCGATTAACGGCTTGAGGTTGAGGTAGTGTGCATACGTGGTGTATTGAGGGCGGATCAGCGTGCCGCGATTAGGATAAATAAAATGCAGTGGCTGCGTATAAGGATCTTCGACATTCGAGCGGGCAAAGACATCGCGGTATTTGGCATCAACCCGACCCAATAATCCCTCTGGCCGTACCACTGTTTCTTGCGGCTGACCCGCACTGTGCGTCGACATAAACCGACAATCAGATTGGTAAGGGTCATGGTGTGTGGTCAAGTGGTGATGGTCATCCGCATGATAATTCACATCTTGCTGCAGCACGTAGCCACTATGCGCTTCACCCGTTGCTAGCCATTGCACGCCATTGTCGCTCTTGGGCTGCAATGCGGTGTGGACACTGGCTAGGTGACCGGTTGAGGTATCAGCTAAAAACCGACTATCGTAAGCGGCAAGCTTTTGTCGGCAACGTGCGGCTATTTGGTTAAGATGATCGTAGAAGGTTTTCGGATTCAGCGACAGCCGCCGGCAGATGTCACGCACTGTGTGGCCAGTAAAAAGAAAGGCCAACAGCTTTTGCTGTAACTCACTTTTTTTGTTGACCCCAGACCAGCGATCGACAAAGGTACTTTGGCAGCTTTTGCACCGATAACGCTGACGATCGCCACTATAGCCGAACGCATGATAACAATGCCGATGCGTGAGCACGGGTTTGCCTAAATGCTCACACTCTGGATTGGTACAGGCACACAAGCCATCGGCATGAAGTTGGCGCTGAGCAATCAGCTCAGCGTGAACATCATGGTTATTTAACAGTGGAGGAAACGCGCCACACTCACGGCACACCAAGATTGGTCGTGCTGGATTGGTGTGCTGAACCAAGTAATCTTGCTCATCCTTTGACCCAAAATTCGGGCAGGTGAGGGTTTTACAGAAGTTCAGCTGTAAATCACCGGCCGCGAGGGGCAGTTTACCGCTAGACACGTTTCCTCCGACCAACACTTACAGGTTGATTGCGGTTTCTAGCGAAACAGTCATCATCTCGTTAAATGATTTTTGACGTTCATCTGAGCTAAGTGCTTCACCGCGAATAATATGATCAGACACAGTCAGAATGGTCAGTGCACGTGCGCCCAGCTCTGCGGCGACACCATAGATACCCGCCGCTTCCATATCCACTGCCAGAATGCCAAGGTTATCCATTTTATTGAACAAATCGGCTTCTGGGCTATAAAAGAGATCGGCAGAGAAGACGTTCCCGACACGCACGGAAACATTTTGCTTGCGTGCTTCACCGACTGCTGTTTCAAGCAGGTGGTAGTCTGAGATAGCTGCAAAGTCGTGACCCGCAAAGCGTGTGCGGTTGACTTTCGCATCCGTGGACGCACCTTGTGCAATGATGACATCCATCAGTTTGACATCGTCTTTAACCGCACCGCAGCTACCGACGCGAATCACGTTTTTAACACCGTAATCTTTGATCAACTCATGCACGTAGATTGAGCAAGATGGGATCCCCATGCCGTGACCCATGACAGACACTTTTTTGCCTTTGTAGGTACCGGTGTAGCCGAACATGTTACGCACGTCGGTCACGCGCTCCGCGTTCTCGAGAAAGTTTTCGGCAATGTACTGCGCACGCAGCGGATCACCAGGCATGAGGACAGTTTCAGCAAATGCGCCGTCTACAGCATTAATATGTGGGGTAGCCATAGTGTGCTCCAATTATCTTTAGTTAAGAGAAAAAGCGTTCGATCACGGCTTGGTAAGCCATGCCGCCAAGGTAGATACCAACAATGCCCATGATCCCAGAAATGACCGGGGGAGCAGGCAATGGTAACTTGATCGCGCTGAAGAAAAAGCCAACGATGGCACCAGCGACGACCGCAAGTAAAATTTCGTTCATTATAACCCTCAAACATCTAGTTAGGTGCAGTCCAGCTCAAATCGGTACCTAAATTGCGACAGTCATAGCTGTCTTTATTGTCTTTTAAGTGGTTCCGCATGAGATGGGCCCAGTGTATGTAACCCGTGCGCATTTACGCGCGATCCTGATCACAACTATCCCCATATTAGCGCGTAAAACCCTTAATGATTACTAAATATGTTGATAGTGTCGATGCAATCGCTTGCTTTTTGCGCAAGTCGCGCGTTTTTTTCGTTTCTATAACGCGTGCTGGTGACGCATTGTCCGCATGTCGTCGACTCAATTGCCGTTTTTTTGCGCAAGATCAAAACAGTTTTGGTAAGCGTCATTGGCATGCTTGAATGAAAGACATGATGACTGGCTTGTGCGTACAAAACCTATCGCCTCATGCCATGCGCTTGATCAATAACATTATAAATATGAATAATTCTCACTTCTATTCGTGACTTGATTATTCAACTGCGTTAGCATTCCTCTACCGATTTTTACGAGGAAAGGGCTATGCAAGCTTTTCGTTCATTTGTTCAATTTATTTTTCTTACTGTTTCCTTAGTGCTAAGCGGCCATGCTGCGGCGAAAACAATCACCCATGCGATGGGCACGGTTGAAATCGACGGCGTACCACAGCGCGTCGTTGTCTTGGGGCAAGGCAGTTTGGATGTACTCGATCGTCTTGGCGTTGAGCCTGTTGGCGTGGTGAAGTCCTTAATGCCGGATTATCTCGCCAAAACCTATCAAGACGATAAATATGTTGCGGTCGGGACGGTGAAAGAGCCTGACTATGAAGCCATTTTTACCGCAAAGCCTGATTTGATCATTGCGGAAGCGCGTATGGCATCGCTGATGGGCGAGTTAGAGGAAATCGCGCCGACTATCATGTTTAAAGCCGACTACGAGCACTATTGGCAAAGTGTGCAAGCCAACTGGCGCATGCTTGGCGAAGTGTTTAATAAGCAAGATAAAGTCGACGCAATTATTGAGCAAATGAGCAGCAAAATTGCGCAGACGCATGAGAAAGCGGTGGCGGACAACTTTAACGCGCTGATGGTCATGAGTAACGGCAGTAAAGTGGCGATGTTTGGCGAGAATAGTCGTTTTGGTATGGTGTTTGATGAGCTAGGCTTAAAGCCAGCGAAAAGCGACGATGTGGAAGTCGCCGGCTCACACGGTAACTTGATTTCATTCGAATATATTGCCGACGCCAACCCAGATGTCTTATTAGTCCTTGATCGTGAGCAGGCGATTGGGGAAGGTGAAGGCAAGGCGAAAGCGCGTTTTGACAATCCTTTGGTCAATAAAACGCAAGCTCACCAACAGCAACGTATCAGCTATCTCGACCCAACCGCTTGGTACATCACCATGGCTGGCATGACGGCGATGGACAAGATGATTGATGATGTAAACCGCGTGCTTTAATCATCATACGACAAACAAGCAGACCCAGGCTGGACCTGGGTCTTTGTGGTTCTAGACCTCAACGGTAGTGATTCTGTGAAGTATCTTTCTATTCCTGTCCTTGTGGTGTTGGCGATCTTGTCGATATCCATTGGTGTGGCGCATGTGTCCCTTGCGAGCTTATGGGCGGGCGACCCAGAAGCGTGGACGATTTTTACCACCAGCCGTATTCCTCGTTTACTGGCTATTTGTCTGGCTGGTGCGGGCTTAAGTGTGGCTGGACTCATCATGCAGCAGATATGCCAAAACCGCTTTGCCGCGCCTGATACCACGGGCACCATTGATTGTGCGCTGCTGGGTTATGTACTGACGTTAGTTATGTTTGGGGGGGCCAGCCAATGGCTGGATCTGTCCGTTATTGTGGGAATGGCAATGGCCGGCACCTGGTTGTTCGTCCACTTTCTCCAACGTCTGAAGTTTAAGAATACCGTGCTGGTTCCCTTGATAGGGATCATGTACGGCAATGTGGTCTCCTCGCTGACCCAGTTTTTAGCTTATAAGTACGATCTGATTCAAACCTTGCAAGCGTGGACGGTCGCCAACTTTTCGTCGGTGCTGGCGGGAAATTACGAAGTGCTTTTTGTGGCTATTCCAGTATGTGGTATCGCCTATGCGTATGCCAGCCAATTCAGCGCCGCCAGTATTGGTGAAAGCTTTGCCAAAAACATCGGCCTTGATTATCAAAAGGTGGTGCTATTTGGTGTCATGGTGGTCGCGTTGTTGTCTTCCGCTGTGGTGATGATTGTCGGCGTTATCCCTTTCCTTGGCTTAATTGTGCCTAATGTTGTCTCGCTTTTTATGGGCGATAACATTAAACGTAACCTACCTTGGACAGCCTTTTGGGGCGTGGTGTTGGTGCTGAGCTGCGACATTCTGGGCCGCGTCATTATCTTCCCCTATGAAGTCCCGATCGCGATGATTATTTCTATCTTAGGCGGTGCGGTGTTTATCTATCTGGTGATGAGGGACAAAGCCAATGCGTGATGGTATCAAGCTCTCTCTTGTCGCAATGGGAGTGGTGCTCGTAGCCGGGTACTTTTTAGGGCATGGATTAACGGCGGATAATTACGCGTATTTTCTTTCACGACGAACCCCTAAGGTCTTAGCTATTACGCTCGCTGCCGTGGCGATCTCGGCTTCTTCGCTGGTGTTTCAAACCATCACCAACAATCGGATTTTGACGCCTTCGATTCTGGGCTTCGATAGTTTATACGTCCTTTTGCAAACCGTTTTATTGGTGGTATTCGGCTCAAGTAGCGTATTGCTGATCAATGCTTACGCGAACTTTACCGCCAGTGTGGTGCTAATGACGATCAGCGCGACTGTGTTGTTCACACTTTACTTTCGTCGCCATCGCGCCAACATCTACACCCTGCTGTTGATTGGTATCGTGCTAGGTAGCGTATTTGGCAGTATCAGTCAGTTTTTTACCTTATTGGTTGACCCGAGTGAGTTCGCTATATTGCAAGATGCGATGTTCGCCAGTTTCAATAATGCCAACCGTGAACTGGTCTATGTCAGTGTGCCGGTACTCGCTGCTTGTTTGCTGGTGCTCTATCGATTGAGCAATCAGCTTGATGTGTGCTTGTTGGGTGAGGATAACGCGACCAGCCTTGGCATCGATACACGTCGACTCACCCTAAAGGTAATGATGGTGATTGCGGTGATGATTGCCTTATCAACCGCTTTGGTCGGGCCGGTGCTCTTTTTTGGTTTGATTGTGGTGAGCCTTGCGCGGCAAATGTTTGTCAGTTATCAGCATCGGTTTTTAATTGTGGCCACGAGTGTGTTGGCCGCATTTTTGTTGTTAAGTGGCCAGTATGTTGTCGAGCAATGGTTTGGGTTTGAGACCACGGTGAGTGTGATCATTAACTTTGTCGGTGGGGCTTACTTTTTGTATCTCCTGACGAAAAACAAGTTTTAACATTATGATTGAATTAATTGGATTATCGAAAGCTTACGGCCAAACACAGGTGGTGAATCAAGCCAGTGCTCTGTTTCCCCTCGGTAAAGTGACCGCTATCATCGGCCCTAACGGGGCGGGGAAAAGTACGCTGCTGTCGATGGCGAGCCGGCTGACAGACAGTGATGCGGGTGAAGTCTTGATTGGCGATAAACCGCTCAGTGAATGGAGCAATGAGGCATTAGCAAAAAAGCTGGCCGTGTTGCGTCAAGCAAACAACGTCAATATGCGCTTCCGGGTGCGTGAACTGGTGGCGTTTGGACGCTTTCCCCATTCCAAAGGGCGGCTATCCGAACAAGACAATGCCATGATTGACGATGCGTTAGCGCAGCTGGGGCTAACAGAGTTGCAAGATCGCTTTATTGATCAGCTCAGTGGTGGCCAACGGCAAATGGCATTCATTGCCATGGTGGTCGCGCAAAACACTGACTATGTTTTCCTCGACGAGCCACTCAACAATCTCGATATTCGTCATTCTGTGGCGATCATGAAAACGGTACGAGAGTTGGCACACCGATACAATAAGGCGGTCGTGGTCGTGATGCACGATATTAATTTTAGTGCGTGTTATGCCGATAACATGATTGCGATGAAAGCGGGTGAGGTTGTTGCCAGTGGTCGAGTAAAAGACGTGGTGACTAAACCCATCATGGAGCAGATTTACGAGATTGATTTTGAAGTGGAGGAGATAAACGGGCAGCGCATTTGTCTGTATTATGGCGTCGCGACGCCGTCCCCGTCGATGGCCGCCATCGAGTCCTAACTTTCTCGGCGACTAGCCGCCACTCGAGGCTAGTCGCCTGTGTCATCTCGCCGCCACGCCTCATATAATGAGGGCGTTCAGGCGTCATTGAGCGCTCACTTGTTGACGTCTACTGGCGGCTTTTACGGGCTCACGCGTTAGCCACCAGCTGGCCAGTGAGCCAAATGTGACCATGGCCACGCCTTGCCAAAAGGTGAGCGTCAACGAAGTCGAAAGTAACACGGCCGACAATAAGGTCGATAAGATAGGAATGAAATAGGACAAGGTGGCCAAGACCATCAAATTGCCCTTGAGAATGCCAATATTCCAAAGCCCGTAACCGCCTCCCATGGCAAGTCCAGCGAGCATCACATAGCCGCTGGTTTGCCATGATAGACTGATGGCGGGTGCGTCAGAGACGAGGTAGCCCACCCATAACGTCACCGCGGTGGCACAGAAAAACCAGGTTATCCCGTTCTTACCCTGTGCGCGCATCTTGGTGAGATTGCAGTATATCGCCCAAATAATCGCTCCGCTAAACGCCAATATATAACTAACCGGATTTGATTGAATATTTGCTACGAGGTGAGACCAAGAGACGCCTTGTTTCCCTCCTACTGTCCACACCACACCCATAAAGGCGACCGCTAACGCAGGATAGAGCCAAAGGCTCACTTTCTGACGGGTCAAAATAACCGAAAACAAGACGGTTAAGCACGGCCAGAGGTAGTTGATCACCCCCATTTCGATTGCTTGGGTGCGGGTATTCGCCCAAGCCAGTGATAAGGCCAAGCACAGTTCATACACCACGAATAAAACGCCGCCGATAACTAAATATTGGCGTGGGAACTCCCGGAGGTTGGGTAGACCCACAACGCCAATCAAACAGAAGGCGGCTAGGGTATAAATCGCCGCTGCGCCACCGAGTGGCCCAAGCAGTTCGGTAACATGGCGAATAAAGGCGACATTGCTGCTCCAAAGCAGGATAGCGCCGCATCCGGCCAGCGTATATCGGTTCATGAGGGAGGCGTCCAAATAAAACCTCTAAATTGCCTTTTTTATTGGGCGAGTGCAACGGCGCATGCGATGACTTGTGTCACTGTACGCCCAATGTCGCAAGCAACCTGCATACTAGGCGAGAAAGTAAAACGATAGTCGGTGATCGTCGAGCGCCGTCAGTGACTCGGCGGTGTGAGATTAGGTGTTGCAAGCAGTGTATCGAGTGGTGTTGGGTGGTCGATAAGAAACCCTTGCACGTAGTGGATGCCAATTTCTTGCACGCAGGCCAGTTTTTCCTCGTCGGAGACCCATTCCGCCACTGTTTTGTACCCCATAGTGTCACAGATGCTGACGATGGACTCCAGGATGACGCGATCGATTTTGTTTTCTCGGTCGGTGAGGTTAGCTACAAATTGACCGTCGACTTTGACCACATCCACATTGAACAGCTTTAAGTAATGAAATGAGCAGAGGCCGGCGCCAAAATCATCTAGCGCGACATGTGCGCCATATTGGCGTAGTTCGTCAATAAAGGAGACCGCTGTGTTTAAATGACTAATGAGGGCTGATTCAGTGATCTCGAAACACAATCGCTCGGCAGGGAAGACAGAGGCGCTCAATAGCTGTTTGAGTTGAGCCTGAAATTTAGGGTCACTGATTGAATTGGCTGAGAGGTTGATATTGAACCTGAGTCCTGACGCTGCCAACTCCACCGCGCGCGTATTGAGCACATAGTTCACTACCCAGCCATCGATATCACGAATGTAACCAAAGGCTTCCGCAGCAGGAATAAATTCCCCCGGATTCATAATATGGCCGTCGGTATCTATCATGCGTATTAACAGTTCGTACCAGTGTTCAACCACAGGCCCTTGTGCGGGGGCGACCTGTTGACCATAGAGCGCAAAGCGGTTTTCAGTCAGTGCCCGTGTAATTTTCCCCACCATTTGCATGTCACTGTGGCGTCCTTGTGCGGTTCCTGAGATATCGTTGTAATCCATTATCTGCCCGCGTCCCGACGACTTGGCCTCATACATCGCCACATCGGCGCGACTCATCAAATCCGAGAGCGTTAACGTCGCATCGTTCACATCCACTAACCCCACACTGGCACTGATGGCAAAAATGCGCTCGCCATAGGAGAAAGACAAGTGTTCAAGCTGTTTGATTAAGTCGGCGATCGTATGCTTCGCATCGCGCATATTGCAGTGAGTGAGTAGCAACGCAAACTCATCGCCGCCCAAACGCGCCACCACATCATCACTGCGTATGTTATCGGCTAAGGCTTGTGATACCTGGCATAGGACTTCGTCACCGGCGTGATGGCCGACCGAGTCATTGATGATTTTGAAAAGGTCTAAATCGATAAAGGCTAGCACGGAAGGCGACTGACTCTCGCGGGACAAGTGATTTTCCATCAGGGTTTCAAAGGCGCGGCGATTGGGTAGCTGCGTGAGCGAATCATGATTGGCGTTGTAGTCTAACTGTGCCATCAGCGCATGCTCATCCGATACGTCTCGCAGCACAAACACATACCCGTGTTCACCGTTTTGGTTATTGTTCAGCGGAGACACAGCCACCGATACATACACACGCTTACCATTGGCTAGCACCAATTGGTAGGCATCTTGTATTTGCGTTTCAAAAAAGGTCTCTGTCTGTTGATTGCTAAAGCTAGAAAGCAGCACCTGTTGTTGGTTTTTATACAGCTCGAAAACGGTGTCTACAGGTTGGCCGAGTGGTAGCACGCTATCATTGGCAACAAGCCACTGCGCGGTGTTGTTGAGGTAGGCCAAGTTGCCCTGATCGTCGATGGTGATCACCGCATCGTTGATAGAGTTCATCACCACATCAAGCTGTTCACGCTCTTGGGCCAGTGCGTGGTTAAGCTCGTTGATTTCGGTATTGTCCCAATTGGCGCCGATCATCCGTACTGTGTTGCCATTATCATCTATCTGTAAGCTGGCGAGGGCACGGAGGTAGCGAATGCGTCCTTGGCTATCAATGATACGAAATTGGGTATCCAGGCGTTGATGATGCTTGAGGGCATGCTTAAGTGTTTGGTTGATGGTCTCTGCATCATCGGGATGAAGGCGTTGCTGCCAGCTGGCGAGTGTTTCACGGCCTTCGGCCTCGGGGACATCGTAGAGGCGGTACATTTGTGCGTCCCATTCTAGCCTGTCTTCGTTAACGTGATACTCCCAAATACCAATATTGGCGGCTTTTGTCGCGGCTTCTAGGCGGCGGCGTAAGGTGTCTGTTTGCCGGTTAGTCAGATACTGCTCCGTGATGTCAATCACGGTACTCAAGACGGTTTCGGCTTCTTCCCCCGTTTGCCGTGCCGACGATTGACGCAGATAGCGATAGGCGTTCTCATCATTTTTAAACCGGAATACCTCCACCATCCGATCGGTGTGTTTGTCGACCAGCAGGCGCATAGATTGCTCCCAGGCGGCGCGATCATCTGGATGTATGCGACTGACCCAGTCTTGGTAGGTGCGTATCTGTTTGGCATTGATGCCGAGCAAAGGCGCTGACCACCCAGAAAACAAGAGTGCGCCCGTATCAACGTTGAGCTCAAAGACGGCAAGTTTGTTGATATCGAGGGCAAAACGCCAACGCTCAAGCCAACGTTTTTGTTCCCGCTGTGCTGCTTTGAGGGCGTTAATATCTTCGACTTGGCTGATTAAGTGAGTGACATGCCCAGCGTGTTTATCCCGCACCGCGGTGACGGAGAGACGTCCCCATACTATCTCCCCATCCACGCGCACAAAGCGTTTTTCCAATCGCTTATTGTCAGAATGGCCCATGATCAGATCATTAAAATAATCCCTCAGCGACGATTGGTCTTGTTCTCGTGTGAACAAAGACACATGCGAGCCGAGTAGCACGTGGCGCTCGCAGCCAAAAAACTGCGACAAACTGGCATTGGCATCTTGGATGATACCTCTGGGATCAAGTATCGCCATCCCAATCAATGAGTTATGCATGGCTTGTGTGAGCAGCGAGTGCTGCTCAATGTGGTGCCGCTGATGACGGCGATAGCTATATGCCAGCTGTGTCATCCCAACCCCGATCGCCAAGGTCGCCGCTGCGGTGACTAGGCGCGACAAGGATACCTGGTGCTCGTTGTCGATATGGAAAGCAAAGACACCGATTGCAGAAAGGAGGTCAAAACTGACCACTGACAAGGCGATAGTGGCAAGACCTATTATCCTGCTTTGCAGTGTGGCGGCAATGAAAAACAATCCTGTCAGCGCGATAAACGGATAGGGAAAGGCGTAAAAAAGTAAGCTGATCAAGACAAAAAGCGCGAGACTGCCGCTGATCATGGTCGCTGGAGAGTAAACGGGTCGGTAGAGTTGGTCGAGAGCCTCCGTGTATAGCCGTTCTTTGAGTGCCAAGAGGAGCGGGAATAGGGCGACAAACCCAATAAATTCACTAAAAAACCAACGTACTAGATAGTAGTTGAATCCGTGATCACTGAAGGCGGATAAAATATAGCCCCCGAGGAGGGCACCGACAAGTGGGCTAACGACCGCTACGGGCATCAGTCCGCGGATAAATGGCCAAACACTTTGCAAAGGATTGCCATAACGTCGGCGCATAAACAGGAATAACGTGCAGCCCGTGAAGGCAGTCAATGTATTGATCAACGCCAGCTTGAGGCTCAGTGCATAGGGGAGCCCCATCAGATAATCCGCTGCGAATACGCCGACAAAAAAACCGAGTGTCGCAAGAGGGCGTGTGCGGTGAGGATAGTGGGCTAGCGAGAAAGCGCCTACAGCGGAGGCATACCAAATAACCGCAAACTCTTCGCTTTCAGGAATGACAGCTAAAGAAAAGCACACCAGCGAGAAGCTAGTTGTCATCAATACCAAAAAGGCGTGAATCGCCTGAAGCACTCGTTGACCGCGGAGCATGGCTCTCCCATTACTTACAATGACCTAGCCGTAGCTTAGCGCATTTTTCCTAAGAATTAACGACGTTTATTGCGTTTCCGCTATTTGTGCCGGTGCTGATTTATGCCGCGCCTTATTAAGTAGTAGCTGGGGCCTAGAATGGTTTGGTTACAAGCGTGTTAGATCTAGTGCTTTAGTCGAAATTTGATCACTTTCACCGCGATTAGGCATGAAGCATGGCATCAATAAATAAAGCGTGGCCGTTCTGTGTGTCGTGATACGACCGCATGCCATGACGTTGGATAAAATGGGTTCAGTGAGGAACAAAGGTGGTTCGATGACAGGGAATGCAATGAACAAACAATCATGGTTTTGGGTTGCCATAGGCACCACGTTGGCACTGTTAGTGTTGGTGAGTGGGCGCTTTTTTTCCGAGCAGTTTTATGGCGTGGCGGGGCTACTGGCTTGTCAAGCGCTCGTGACTGTGTTGGCAATGAGGGTGTACGCGTCGACACCCAAGGAGGTATCGAGGCAGGATATTGAGGAGGAAACCCAAACGCTACCGATGGAGACGGTTGGACGGCTAGCAACGCGCGCCACTATGAACGCCATGAATGCGGCGGAAGTCTCGCATCGCTCAGATATATTGAAAACGCGACTAACCGACCAATTTTCTGCGGTGGTGGAAGTGACCGAGACGGCACAGCATATCGAACAGACGTTGGCTGATACCTGCCAAGCGCAGGCAGCGTCTGTTGAGCAAGTGACGCGCATGCGAGATCTGAGCTTGGAAGGTGCCGATAAGCTCACGGACTCCATTGAGGAAATGCGTGATATTAACCAAAAAACGGCTGAAACAGTGGCACGTATTAAAGCGCTAGACGCTAACGTCAATAAAGTGAGTGATGTCGCACAAGTCATTGATGCGATTGCAGAGCAAACGAACCTATTGGCGTTGAATGCCGCCATTGAAGCAGCACGAGCGGGAGAGCAAGGGCGTGGCTTTGCGGTGGTGGCCGACGAAGTGCGTCAGCTTGCTCAGCGTACGTCACAAAGCACCAGTGAAGTCGCGGAAATCATAAAACAGATCATGACAGAGTCGAGTAATGTGATGACCCATATTCAAACGCTGTCATCGGATGTCGAGTCAGGGACGTTGAATGTTGAAAGAGGGGGAGAGATTTTAACCGGCCTCTCGTCCAGAGCCGATCAGGTTGAAGCCGCCGTGAGACAAATGGCGGATGGATCGTCACAAAACAGTGCAAGCCTCGAGCAAATTGCTTCAGCATTGACCCAAGTGCGGACTGGATTGAAAGACAGTGATAACCAGGTGATTGCGCTGAGCCAAGAAGCGGAAGGCTTGATGGAAACCACCGAAAAAACCAATGCCGTTTTTGCCGAGCTGTCTGAGGCGAGTCCGCATCAACGCTTTTTCAAAGCGGCCAGTTTATGTCGCGATCGCATAGAGGTGGCGTTTGCACAAGCCATTGAGCAGGGTGAGATCAGTAAAAGTGATTTGTTTGATCGTCACTACCAGCCGATCGCGAATACCGATCCTAAAAAATATACCACCCGATTTGATAGCTTGTGTGATCGGATCTTACCGCCTATTCAAGAGCCAATTCTTGAGACTGATGAGAATATTGTTTATGTGATTGCCAATGACAACCATGGCTACGTCCCCACGCATAATCAGCGCTTTTGCCAGCCTCTCACCGGCGATTATGCGCAAGATATCACCGGAAACCGGACTAAACGCTTATTTGATGACCGAACAGGTAGGCGTTGCGGTCAACATACTGATACCATGTTGCTGCAGACCTACAAGCGCGATACCGGTGAGGTAATGCATGATCTCTCTGTCCCTCTTTTCGTTGCAGGTCAACATTGGGGCGCAGTGAGAATGGGGTATTATCCACCGGTATCGGCGGATTAAGCGAAAAGGAGTAGCAATGAATCCAGTTGCGATTGTAACCGGGGCAAGTGGCGGCATTGGCCGTGAGACGGCAAAACTATTGGCACAGCGTGGCTATGCCATTTGCATCAATTATCTGAGCAACAGTGAATCTGCTTTTGCGCTTGTTGATGAACTTCAAGCGATTGGTGTCAATGCCATTGCGGTTCAGGCGGATGTGTCGAGCGAAGAGGGCGTGAAGCGCTTATTTAGCGAAGCAGACAACCGTTTGGGAAATATCACTGCACTGGTTAACAACGCAGGGATCATGTTGCCGCAGTCGGCGGTGAGCAGTATGGATGCCGAGCGGATCAACGCGATGTTCCAAGCGAATGTCACCAGTGCCTTTTTGTGTTGCCGCGAAGCGGTACACCGCATGGCGCAGTCCCGCGGCGGGAACGGTGGCGCGATTGTCAACGTATCTTCCGCAGCGGTAAAAACCGGATCGCCCAATGAATATGTTGACTACGCAGCCACCAAAGCTGCCCTTGATACTTTGACCATGGGGCTCGCTAAAGAGGTGGGGCGTGAAGGTATTCGTGTCAATGCGGTACGGCCAGGACCCATCGATACGGATATGCATGCCGCAGGCGGTGAGCCGGATCGTGTCGCCCGCGTAGCGGATAACATTCCACTCGGGCGTGGTGGCTCTACCCTTGAAGTGGCCGAAATGATTGCTTGGTTATTATCTGATAATGCCTCGTACTCGACAGGCAGCTTATTTGATGTGGCGGGGGGGATGTAACCGCGTTTTTTCATCAATTTGTAAGTAACTTGGGTTTTCCTCTGTCTATGATTAATAAGGAGGAGAAAGCCAATGGTTGAGAACATAATACCCAGTTTGGCGACCTTACCGTCACTGGGTTTATTTTTTGTGATTATATTTGCTTCGTATGTCTTTGAAGATGGTGCGATCGCGCTGGCCGCTTTTGTTGCTGTTCAAGCGGTATTAGCCTGGCCTATGGCGTTACTGGCTATCTTTGTTGGTATTGCCAGTGGTGATATCGCGCTATTCTTACTGGGCCGGTACGCGCGACGCTACCGGCGTTTACGTGCCCGTCTGTTAATGCTAAAAGGCGTCCGTGACGCGCGCCACTTGTTGCGTCGGCATGCTTTTTTAAACCTGTTTCTTATACGCTTTATTCCCGGGCTTAGAACGGTCACCTACAGCCTCAGTGGGTTTCTTTTTATCCCGTTTCGTACGTTTTTATTGTCCGTGGGGATTGCCACCGCCTGTTGGACAGGCGTGATCTTTTGGGGGGCATTCACCATTGAGCACAGTGAATGGCTAGCAGAGAAACAGCTCACTGGGTGGGCCTTTGCTATTGCGGTTATCGCGTTGGTGCTGATGAATCGTTTTCTTCGTCGTCGCGCATTGTTAACCCCCGCAAAAGGTTCGGTATGACAAAGCCCTCGATGATGCTCATCGGTCAAGCTGGCATGCCCAATTACCCTGTGTCACGGCCGTTGGGCTGGTTTGAGTTTCTGCCGGCGTGGTGTTTCTACACGCCCGTCGTGGTTCAATCAATCGGGCTTGGCCTCTACTATCGCAGTTTGACATTGCCATTGATTGCCAACCCAGGCATCTCCCTTTCAGGAATGGTGGGTGAGGCTAAATCAGAGGTGTTTGCTCAAGCGGGCGACACGGCGCAACGATACATCGCTGCCTATTGGCGATGGACGCGGCCCAATGCCATCACCCCCAGCATTAAAAAAACGCTACTTGCCGAACTTGCGAAGGCAGGTATCACTATGCCGCTGGTGGCTAAGCCGGACAAAGGCTGTCGAGGGGCTGGTGTTCAGCGCATTGATACGGAAAGAAAGCTCTTCGCCTATATCCGCACATTTCCACCCGACAGAGACATTATTTTCCAAGCATTGGCACCTTACGACGCGGAAGCGGGGGTTTTCTATATTCGCTATCCCGGCGAGGAAAGGGGGCAAATATTTTCCCTCGGGTTGAAATACTTGCCCGCTGTGATCGGTGATGGTAAGCGCACCTTAGCCGCGCTTATCCAACACCATGATGCCGCCTCTGTGCGTGGACATCTTTATCATCAGCGCCACCATCATCAGCTTGATGAGGTAATACCAGCTGGCGTACGTATGCCGCTAGCCTTCTCGGGTAGCCACTGCCGCGGTGCCATCTTTAAAGATGGGGCGGCTTGGGTGACGCCGGCGCTGACGGCAAAAATAGATACGATCGCCAAAGACATTAATGGCTTTTACTTCGGCCGTTTCGATATCAAGTTTCGCGATATCGCGTCGTTACAACAAGGGAAGGGGCTGTGTATTGTCGAGATCAACGGCGCGAGTAGTGAGCCGGCGCATATTTGGGACAGTGAGGGGGGCTATTTCCAAGCCATCAGAGCACTTCTGCACCAATATCGGCATTTGTACCATATTGGCGCACGCTTGCGATTGCGGGGGCACCAACCACCTTCTGTGTTTGCTTTGCTACGCGCCTGGTATCAAGAAAGGCGCTGGATGAAGCAATACCCAGGAACGGACTAAAACGGCATGACATCTGCTTGTATGAAGATGATGGCGCCAAATTGCCGCAACATGTACTAAGGTGAGGGTATGCATTCGAGTCTAACCAAAGCAGATAGTGCGATTATTCGTGGTAACCTAGATGTGGCTTATCAGGCACAGCAGCTACTAGCGAGTGTCACGAACGAAGCTTATAGCCGTATGCAGGCTGATGGGTTTACCAGCACCATTGGCCAACATATGCGTCATGCGCTTGATATGTATTGGGCCTTACACCAAGGAGAGGGCAGTGGCGTCATGGATGCAGATGAACGTCGGCGAGGCCATCGTGTAGAAACCGATAAATCCCTTGCCCAAGCTGAGTGGCAAGCCATAGCCAGCTGGTTGCACACGCTGTCTAATCAACAACTCAAGCAGTCGATACACGTATCGACACAAGTCACCTTATATGCCTCCAACACAGTGAAGACCCCCTCAACCATAATGCGTGAATTGATTGCAGTGGCCAGTCATGCCACTCACCATTTTGCTATGATGCGCACAGCAGCCCACGATCTGGGCGAAGTGTTGGATAAAGAGATTGGCATCGCCGCCGCGACAGCAAGTTATCAGCGAGAGCAACATCAATGTGCACGCTGACATGGTTGACCTCGGAGCAAGGGTTTGAGCTGTGTTTTAACCGTGATGAGGCACGAGGTCGAAGCCGTGCAATACCGCCGAAAATTTATCAAATCGCGGGAACACGCGTACTTATGCCGATTGATCCTGATGGGATGGGAACCTGGATAGCGGCGAATGAGCATGGACTATTGGTCTGTTTGTTAAATGATTATCAAGGTCAGTCGTCTGTTGTGCCCAAGCGTAGTCGGGGTCAGCTGGTTAAATCCGTGGCCCGAGCACGTGACTTAACCCAAGTTGGGCACATCGTCTCTGCGCATACAATGACGGATTTCTCACCGTTTAACTTGCTGGTGTTTCGTCCCGCTTCGCCTATTGGAACGCCACCTAGGTGCCCGGCCCCAAAGGCGTGGCACTGGGATGGACAAACCTTACAGCGTATTGAGTGTGTGCCACCTGTCGTGTCGTCTGCGGTGGTACCGGATGATGCGCGTCGAACCCGCTCAGCGCTATTGGCATCAAGCCTGCACGCGAGTCCTTCCGTGCACGGCTTAATCCAGTATCATCGTAGCCACGAACCTGTATTAGGTAGCTTATCTGTTTGTATGCACCGAGACGACGCGAGCACGGTGAGCTTCACCCATATTCGCGTCAGCTCGGCGACGACCAGCATGTACTATTACGATGGTGCACCGTGTCGGGTTAGCAGGCCATTGGTCACGCACTTACCGCTGGTGACCGATAACATTACACCGTTAAAAGCCAACACTGGTTCCGACACTGACTGAACTGGTTTCTGCGTCGCCTCTATCAGCATAGGTTAATTCAAACGCCATTTTAGGGCCAACGGTGGGCTGTAATTCAAATCCCACAGTGCCTGTGGCGCCCCAGCCAATATCTTTATCTGTGCCGAACTCAGTTTGATAGTAGTTGCCGCCACCGCGTAGGTAGATATTGCCCATTGACATGGGAAAGTTAACTTGTAATCCAACCGGAATATAGGATGAAGTCAGCTTGGTTTCGGTGCCATTCTCATTGTCAAAGTCAGCGCTGGTTTCGCCATATCCGGTATATAAGCTCGTATAATCTGTCACGCGTAAGGTGCCATTGACTTCCCAAGTGTGACCTGTCTCCGTTTGAGAGCCGTATTTTACGTCGGTGACACTTGCGCTAGCACCGATACTGAGCGGGGAGGTTTGCGCTTGTGCGGTTGTGGCCAGCAGCATGCCAGCACACAGTGTGGCGAGCGATAAATGTTTGGTCATAGTAACTATCCTTTTTGACCGAGCGTGCAATTGACATCATAGGTTCAGTATAAGAAGTTAGCGGCGCGCGTACACTAAGCTTGAGCGATATTTGTGCTTTAACGCTGTCTGGTGACAAAGAATCATCAGGATCGATTTTAAGTCTTGATGAGCAGTGCTATTGTATTGTCCCTTGTCTTTCAGCATGAATGCATGCGTGTTTGTTTCTCAAAGGGCCCTATAAATGAAATTTGCTGTTCTCAATCAAGCGATCTACGACCACCTTTACCGTGATATTGAAGCCTTTCGCACCACCTTTGATCTGCCCTGCAATGATCCAGATTCTCTCGATGACAAGGCCGATGATTTGCACACGGCGTTGGCGGTAGAAGAGATGACAGAGCTTGCGGAAGCCGACTCGCTGGTTGAGCAAGTGGACGCTATTGTTGATAGTGTCTACGTGCTGATGGGGCGCGCTGTTCAAATGGGGTCGCGTGGATACCGGGAACAACTCGAAGTGAGCTACATGATTGATATCTTGCTTCAAATCGCCTCGCGCCTAGGTATTGATTTTGTGACCTGTTGGGATGAGGTGCATAGCAGCAATATGAGTAAAGTCTGTCGCAATCAACAAGAGTTTGCCGATACCCAAGCGTTTTACGCGCAAAAAGGGATAGACGTCGTTGCCAGCCCCAAAGAGGATGGCATCATCGCTAAATGTGCCGTCGATGTCAGTGTGGACGGCAAGCTTATCCGTGAAGGCAAGGTGATGAAATCGGTCTACTACCGTCCCGCTGACCTTGCCAAGTGTGTGATGGCCGAGTTGGCGTAGTCCTACGCTTCTCGCTTGTGTAAAACGCCACCGCTGATCGCGGTGGCGTTTTTGGTTGTGAGACGAGAATACCGATTAGAGTGAAAGCTCTTATCGCCGTGGTCCAAGGCGCGGCTGTCATAAAAAATTGTCAAAATTGTCTTTTTATCTAGCACGTCACTCGGCCTTTTTTCTTCTATACTTTTGCACCTAACGCTGATTTAAGTCTACGTTGAGGGTTTGCGGTTGATTTAAAGTGGATGATGTCTGTTTTAGTGTAATCACTCAGGTTACTGAGCGATGAACGCGTCGTTATCCAATGTAGGGAGAATATTGTGGAACATCCTTTTTCACTTGCAGGTAAAGTCGGCATTGTCGCCGGACTGGCCAATGAAAACAGCATTGCGTTTGGGTGTGCTCAAGCGCTGAGCCAAGCGGGTGCCGATGTGCTGGTCACTTATGGCACACCCAAGGCAGAGCGATTTGTGACCCCGCTCAAAGCGGCCATGGGCGATCCAGAACTGATGCTGTGTGATGTGCAGGACGATCAACAACTCGATGCACTATTTGCGCGTGCCAAGGAAAAATGGGGACGGGTTGATTTTGTTGTGCATTCAATTGCTTTTGCGCCTTTGGATGATTTACACGGTCGCGTGGTCGATTGCTCGCGAGAGGGGTTCTCGCTAGCGATGGATATTTCTTGTCATTCATTTATCCGTATGGCGAAACAGGCAGAGCCACTGATGCCTGATGGCGGCACGCTGTTTAACATGTCCTATTATGGGGCGGAGAAAGCCGTCGATAATTACAACCTTATGGGGCCTGTCAAAGCGGCGCTTGAGTCAACCACCCGCTACTTAGCAGCAGAATTAGGCCCAAAAGGGATCCGGGTGCATGCTATTTCCCCCGGCCCGATCAGAACCCGTGCTGCGTCGGGGTTAAAAGAATTTGAAGCCTTGGCCGTGGATGGTGAGACGCGCTCGCCCCTTCGGCGATTGGCAACCGTACAAGATGTTGGTCATGCTGTGGTGTACCTTAGCGCCGATGCCGGCCGTGTGTTGACGGGGCTAACCCATTACGTTGATGCTGGTCATCACCTTAGGTTTTAAGCGCAACGAGGCTAACACACACTTTTTTGACTTGATCGATTATTAAGGAGCCCGCCATGTCAGGGACGAATAACGAGGAAGTCATCGAGAATAAGACGTACGATGAGATTTCATTAGGCGATGAGGCGTTTTTAGAAAAGCGCCTCACCATGGAAGACATTAAGCTTTTTGCAATCATGTCGGGGGATGTTAACCCTGCTCATGTGGATGATGATTTTGCTAAGAGCAGTCGCTTTCAAGAAGTGATTGCCCATGGTATGTGGGGTGGGGCACTGATTTCTACCGTACTCGGCACAAAACTACCCGGCCCCGGCACTGTCTACCTTGGACAAACACTGGCGTTCAAAGCCCCTGTCATGCTCGGCGATGTGCTGCGCGTTGCCGTTCGTGTCGATAAAATGGACGAAAAACATCACCACATTGTGTTTGCCTGTCGCTGTGAAAACCAACGCGGTGATACCGTGATTGAAGGGGAAGCGCGCGTCCTCGCCCCCACCAAAAAAGTTCGGCGTCAACGCACCGTTTTACCTGAAGTGCGTTTATCCGAGCGCGGGCAATTGCATGCGATTTTAACCGCGGCCGATCACCCTGATCCTATGCACACCGCGGTGGTGCACCCAGTCGATGATAGCTCGATCCGCGGCGCGGTCGCATCGGCGAAACAGCAGCTCATTATTCCCACCCTCGTCGGACCTCGCGACAAAATAATGGCGGCGGCGGATAAAGCCGAGCTGGATATTCGTGACTTTGACATTGTCGATGCACCTCATAGTCATGCGGCGGCAGAAAAAGCGGTGGCCATGGCGCGTGCGGGGGAGAGTGAGGCGCTAATGAAGGGCGCGCTGCATACCGACGAATTGTTACACGAAGTGGTCAAACGAGAAGGTGGGTTGAGAACTGAGCACTGCCTCAGTCATGTGATGGCCTTTGATGTGCCGACCTACCCGCGCCCGCTATTTATTACTGATGCCGCCATTAATATCTATCCAGGATTGGCTCAAAAGCGCGATATTATTCAAAATGCCATCGAACTGGCTCATGCGATTGGCAATAGTCATCCACGGGTGGCGATATTGTCGGCCGTGGAGACCATTAACCCGAAATTGAATGCGACCCTCGATGCCGCGGCACTGTGTAAAATGGCGGAACGTGGTCAAATAACGGGCGGTATCTTAGACGGACCGCTTGCGTTTGACAGTGCTGTTTCCGAGGACTCTCGCGTAACCAAAGGGATTGACTCCCCGGTTGCAGGGTGTGCGGATATTCTGGTGGCGCCCGATCTTGAGGCCGCCAATATGTTGATGAAACAATTGAGCTATCTTGCCGATGCCACCGGCGCGGGTGTGGTGGTGGGGGCGCGTGTGCCCATTATGCTCACCAGCCGTGCCGATGATGCACTAACCCGTATTGCGTCGAGCGCGCTGGCGTTGTTGCTTGCGGAGCATCAACGAAAAGCACTGAATAAGTATAAGTAGGGCGACGATGGCGAACATACTGGTCATTAACAGTGGCTCGTCGAGCTTAAAGTTTGCATTGTTTGATACCGAGGGCCCCGTGGATTCGGGGTCTGGCTCATCGGTTCATGTCTTAGTCAAAGGGCAGTTCTCAGGGCTCGGAACCGATCGCTACGATGTATCAATGACCCGCCATAAGCCGGGGATCAGTACGGTCTCCCCGGGCTCTGCGCCGGACCATCATACTGCTGTCGCGTCGTTACTCGTCTGGTTAGAGCGCCACGGGCTGTTGGACGATATTGTCGCCGTCGGTCACCGTGTGGTTCACGGGGGGAGGCATTTTCAGCAATCAACGCCTCTTGATGCGCGCAGCGTCAAGCTTTTGGAGGCATTAACCTCGCTAGCACCGCTTCATCAGCCTTATAGCCTTGCTCCGATTAAAGCATTGCAAACGCGATTACCCGATATGCGCCAGATTGCCTGTTTCGATACCGCCTTTCATGCCAAGCAGCCAAAGGAAGCGCGTCAATTTGCGCTTCCTTATCCAATGTATGACAGAGGCTTTCAACGGTATGGCTTTCATGGCTTGTCCTATGACTTCATCTCGCGCTGCTTACCCGAGGTGATCCCTGATTTTGATCGCGACGCTAAAGTGATTGTTGCACATCTTGGTAATGGTGCGAGTTTGTGTGCTATCCAATCACGGCAAAGTGTGGCTTCCACCATGGGCTTTACGGCGCTGGAAGGCTTACCCATGGGCACGCGAAGTGGCGCCATTGATGCGGGATTGGTGCTGCACCTGATCACCGAAGAAGGAATGACACCCGACGACGTCAGCACACTTTTGTATAAAGAGTCGGGTCTATTAGGCTTATCGGGGATCAGCAGTGATATGCGCACTTTATTATGCAGTGATAAACCCAGAGCCAAACAGGCGATAGCGCACTATTGTTATCGAATTGCGCGAGAAATCGGTAGCCTGTGTGCGGCAATGGGCGGTGTCGATCATCTGGTGTTCACCGCTGGGATTGGCGAGCATGCTGCACCTGTGCGCGAGCGTGTGGTGGCACAGTGTGATTGGCTAGGCATGCGCTTGGATGCGTCGGCCAATCAAGCCAATCAAGCCTGTATATCCGCATCGGATAGTCAGATCGGTGTGTGGGTGATCCCCACTGATGAAGAGCGTGTTATTGCCGCTGATTGCGCCGCGATGCTGCGATGATTATCGTTTCTTTGCGTTGTTTGCCGCCAATGGGAGGAGATATTGGCTCAAAACGGTTTAACGTAAATTGATGATTGCAGCGCCCGTTAGACGCTAAAAGTGTGATATTCCATACAAGATTTTTTCTAGGAGTGCACCGAGCGGGCGTAAATCGTTATGCTAGCGCCGAGTTAGAGGATGCAAGGATGTTGTTATGATGCGCTGGGTATGGATGAGCGTGTTATTGCTTAGCCTCACAGGGTGCGCGCAAAAGCTTGGTCGGCCATTTGATATTAAAAATCTGGCCAAGTCAGACATGGATTTAATTACCGATATTCACATTGCTGAAATTCGTGATCTCAGCGAAGCGCTCATCGTGAAGTTATATAAGCGCAACCCGCACGAGCTTAAAAAAGTGCCTGGCATGACCATTGAAAAGCGTGTGGCGCAATTGATGACAACGGAGCGCCCTGACAATGGCTTTCGAGAGCTAGGGGGAATGGATGGTATCGCGCTGTTGCCTTTAGCCTTTTCAAGTGAATTTGAGGGCGACCGCGTGTTTGCGCTCATGGCTGGTGTTACCGGCATGATCAGTGCCAGCTATAATCATCAACTTGAGTTTTTTTTGCTCGATGATATTGATCAACAAAAACTCTATAACAGTGCGCGAAACCTAGAGAAGATCGCTTGGTTGTTGAATAATGAAAAGGACGACAACGGCCAACTGCTGTTGCTGAGTAATGGCATGGGCAAAAATGGGGTGCCCAATTACAGCTACGAACGCTTACTGAGTCAGATGATCATTATTCAAGATATGATGGCGGTGATGGTGGCAGACAGCACCAACCGTAATATCAATCAGGTTGTGCACAGTATGGCGTCGATGACGTTCTTCCCTATCTAATTAACGAGGCGGTGCAATCACCGCCTCGCCCCTTACCAGCCAATGTCTTGGCCTTGATAATCGATAAAGTTGCCGTTCTGACTGTCCGTGAGGGTATCGAGCACATGTTTTAGTCCTTGTGCCGATGTGGCGGTATCAATCAGGGCATTGGGTCCACCCATGTGCGTTTGTACCCAACCAGGGTGGAGAGCAATCGAACGAATGCCTTTACTTCGCAGGTCAATAGATAGGCTTTTGATCACAGCATTGAGCGCGGCTTTTGAACTTCGATAAATATACCCGCCACCTGATTGGTTATCACTCATGCTCCCGACTTTTGAGGACAAGAAAGCAAAAATGGGTGTATGGCCACTTTGGCTTGCCTTTTCAAGATGCGGGGTGAAATGTTCAGCGATAACCAGTGGCGCGATGGTATTGACCTCCAGCACGTCGCGCCATGCGGCTGTGTCCACTTCACCGAATTGATAGCCTTTGGGGCCATAGAGTCCAGCATTATTGATCAGCAAATGGATAGGTGTGTCACTAAGCTGTGAGGCAAGATGCTGTATCGCGGTATGATCCGTTACATCCAGCCCGTGCGTGGTGAGTGTTGCGTAGCGGTTTTTTAATGTCATTAAGTGAGGCGCAGAGCCGGGGAAGCGGCAGCAGGCAATCACCTGCCAACCGTGCTCAAGGTACAACTCGGTGAGCGCTAGACCAATTCCACGGTTTGCGCCTGTGATAAGGAGTGTTGGCGTCATTGTTGCCTCATAGTGGCTGATTTGGTTCCACTATTATATGACTAATCCCCCGTCGACTTTAAGCGTCTGCCCTGTGATAAAGCTCGCGTTATCACTGGCGAGAAAGCTGATCGCATTGGCGATGTCTTGGGCGGTGCCCATTCGTCCCAGCGGGGTTTTTCCTTTCATCATCTCAATGACTTTATCGGGTAAGTTTGCTGTCATGGGCGTTTCAATAAAACCGGGGGCCACGCAGTTAGCGCGTATTTGTGCCCCATGACGGGCAAGCTCTTTT
Source organism: Salinivibrio kushneri (assembly GCF_005280275.1). Lineage (NCBI taxonomy): Bacteria > Pseudomonadati > Pseudomonadota > Gammaproteobacteria > Vibrionales > Vibrionaceae > Salinivibrio > Salinivibrio kushneri. The sequence goes on along the minus strand of NZ_CP040022.1, from coordinate 333,962 downwards.
GACCAGGTTTTGGTCATGGCTATCACGCCACCTTTTGATGCCGCGTAGTTGGTTTGACCAATATTACCATCGGTGCCGACGACGGAAGACAAGCTCACAATCGCGCCTCTCTCTTGCGCTATCATCAGTGGCGCGATCGCTTGTGTCATGGTAAAGACGCCTTTTAGGTTAACGTCAATGACTGCGTCCCAGTCACTTTCGCTCATTTTGGTGAGTAGGTTGTCTCGGGTGATGCCAGCATTGTTCACCAGTATATCGATCACTGCGTGTTGTTGGTGCAGGGTCTGCACCCAATTCGCGACAGCGTCTTGATCGCAAACATCCAGCGCGACGGGCACGATAACCGCATCCGTCTGCCAGTCTTGCATGTTGTCAATATTCCTATCTAGTGCATAAATTTTGGTAGCGCCTTGCTCAACAAAGGTTTCAACAATCGCGCGGCCAATCCCTTGTGCGGCACCTGTAATGACACAGTGTTTACCGGTCAGCATGGTGTTTCTCCTCATTATATTCATCGTGATTTTCTTGGGCGTTGGGTCACCTAAGCCCCTGCTTCTGCGTTGGTATCTCACGGCCAACGTGAGATAACGTGCAACAACTAGGCCAGTGGTGACATCCTCTATAGTAAATAGAGATATCAATTTGTGGGCGTATAGGCTAAAATTTAATCAAGCTGTCACCTTGTTCGAGAGAGGACCTATGCCGACGTCAATCAATTCGCAACCTTTAGCGCAGCAATACATGCAGCGCCAGCGCGATCGTCAAGATGACCAGGTCAATGGCGGTCTCAATAACTCGATGAGCGTGCAAGAGCGTGCCGAGCTGATCCGTAAAGAGCGGGAAGAGCAAAAAGAAGCCGCTGCATCGGGCGAGCAGCGTGAGGATAAGCGTGATTATCAAGCTCTCATTGATCGTGTTGCGGAACAAGAAGCGCAGAAAACGCGCGCTGATGCCTATAACCAACAGCAACAAGCGTTGATGGATCAAGTGCAAAAAACCATCACACCCAATGGCCAGCAAAATAGTTATAGCCTCAAGGTGTAATCCTTTCATCCGCCCGCTTTTTGGTCGCCGCCTCTGGGCGGCGTTTGTGTCTTTGCTGTGTGGTTTTTATCTTGCGTTGCAAAAATGTAAAACAAAGCAGAGTGTTGGTCGCTATTCTTTACACTTCTAATTGGCTTAAACCCCTAATAAAACGCGGCTATCAGCCTTTTTCTCTCACTGTTCAGTATAAGTGACACTATGGGTTAACAATTAGTTAACCTGTTGTCCGCCTGTCTTCTCTAGTCCCAACCACCGTCTAATGCTATCTCTAATGCTACACACAAGGAGGAAGCGATTATGACGTCAACCATGCAAGCACCTGTCAAAACGATTAATCCATTGGGCACAGATGGATTTGAGTTCGTCGAATACACAGCGCCCGATCAAGCGGGGATTGATGCGCTTAAAAATTTGTTCTCACTGATGGGTTTTGCCGAAATTGCCAAACACAAACACAAGGATGTTTGGCTGTATCGTCAGGGAGACACTAACTTTATCGTCAACGGTGAGCCTGAATCACAAGCGCAAGGCTTTGCCAAGCAGCACGGTGCGAGTGTCAACGCCATGGCGTTTCGCGTTCAAGATGCGGTACACGCGATTGCGTATGCGGCTAAACAAGGCGCCAAAGTGGTTGAACCAAACATCGGTCCAATGGAGCTTAGTATTCCCGCGGTATACGGCATTGGTGATTCATTGCTTTACTTTGTCGACCGCTATGGCGACCAAAGTATTTATGAAGTCGATTTTGACTTTTATCCAGATTGGCAATCGCGCCTGAAAGAAGCGGATGCAGGATTGAAAGTCATCGACCATTTAACCCATAACGTGGATATTGGCAACATGGACGTGTGGGCTGACTTTTACGAGCGTATTGCCAACTTCAAAGAGATCCGGTTTTTTGACATTGAAGGCAAAAAGACTGGGCTAAAGTCGCGTGCTCTGACCGCGCCTTGCGGAAAAATCCGTATTCCCATCAATGAGTCAAGTGATGACAAGTCACAGATTGCAGAGTACTTGAAAGAGTACAACGGTGAGGGGATCCAGCATATCGCCATGACCACCGACAACATCTACCAAACCGTGCGGACGTTACGTCAACGAGGTATGGCATTCATGGATACGCCGGACACCTACTATGAGAAAATCAACGAGCGTGTCAACGGCCATGAAGAAAGCATCGACGAGTTGCGTGACACCCGTGTATTGATTGACGGTGACGTAGACAGCGGCATCTTGCTGCAAATTTTCACCAATACTGTTATTGGGCCGGTCTTCTTTGAAATTATCCAACGTAAGGGTAACCAAGGCTTTGGCGAAGGTAACTTTAAAGCCTTGTTCGAGTCTATCGAGCTGGATCAAATGCGTCGTGGTGTATTGGACTAACTGAAACGGCATATAACAAACCCGCTTGGGGCAGCGATACGGGTTATCCGGATAAACTGACTCCAATCGGTAGCGTGTCATTATTTGTAGACATTGCGTGTGGCAGGCGCTCCCTTGGGAGCGCCTTTTTTGTCCTTTTTCGCCTACTAACTAGGACATTTCTCGCCCAAAACAAGATTAGACTCTATGATTAGCAGAGAAGCTTTCCCACTAAAAAGGTGATTATGAAGGTAGGTAGCCCCCTGACACGCCCTTCGCTTTCTGCGGGAATCGTTACCAAGCTAGCCTTAAGCTGGACCGTACTGACTGCATTGTTTACGGCGCTTCTTCTGCTGGGCGATTACCAAACGCACAAAGCAGATGTCGAGCGCGCCTTGCAACAGGTAGGCAACAGAGATGTCAGTGCGATGACTGGGCATCTATGGCGTGTGGAAACGCAAGCTTTTGAGCAACAGATAGAGCAGCTCATCGCCCAACCTGAGATTGACTATATCCATGTATATGATGCCGATGGCTCGTTAATTGAGCGCGGCGTGGAGCCTGCTGCACAGTCGTTGCAAAAGCGTTGGTCGTTAATTGCAACCGACGAGGGGAACGAGTATACCCTTGGGCAACTTGAGGTGGCGTCAAATTACACGGCGTTAAACGCCTATTTTGGTGATAGTGCCCAGTGGGTTTTTCTTGGATGGTTGGCGGTGTCAGGATTGGGAATTATCAGCTCTATGTGGATTGTGCGCCGCCACTTAGATAGGCCGTTATTGGCGCTACACCAGCAAGTTAACCAGTGGGAGAATGGCATACCCACACCGATTCAGGTTCCACGCCAATTTCATCATTGGCGGGGTTTTGAAACGCGTTATAACGCCATGATCACAGCGCTAGGGCAACAACTGACGCAGTTGGAGGACGCGAAGCACGACGCTGAAAAGGCCAGTCAAAAGAAAAGCGAGTTTTTGGCCAATATGAGCCATGAGATCCGCACACCAATGAACGGCATTATTGGGATGGCCTCACTGTTAAAGAGCACACGCTTAAATGACGAGCAACAAGAGTTTGTCGAGATGTTAGAAACGTCGTCGATGTCGTTATTAGATATCATTAACGACATCCTCGATTTCTCTAAAATCGAAGCAGGTAAGTTAGAGCTAGAACCATTAGAACTCAATATATTTGAGTTAGGGAAAGATCTCGAGAACCTGTTCATTCTTCGTGCCAAGGAAAAGCAACTCGCCTTTCGCTGCGAGATAGACGCTGATATTTCCCCATTGTTGATCGGCGATGCACCGCGATTACGCCAAGTGATGATTAATTTGGTGGGTAATGCAATCAAGTTTACTGAGTGTGGAGAGGTGGTTGTCTCTATCAAGCAAGTGAGCGACGAGGATACCGCCAGTGTGCTGCGTTTTGAAGTGAGCGATACCGGGCCAGGCATTCCCGTTGAAGAACAAAGCCGTATTTTTGGTAAGTTTGAACAAGGTGATTCTTTAACCGCCGCCGCTCGAGGCACAGGGCTGGGGCTCGCCATCTCACAGCAAATTGTCAACTTAATGGGGGGGCGAATCACCCTCAACAGTGAAGTGAATGTGGGCAGTCTATTTACGTTTACCGTGCGTTTTGAGTGTGCGGATATTCCTTTAGCCACGCCGGTCGAGGCTTATCTTTTTGCCGGTGCGCCGATGTTATTGGTAGACGATAGTCGTTTAAACATGCGCATCACCACGGCACAATTGAGCAACCTTGGCTGCCAGGTTACATGCTGCATGCACCCGGATGACGTGATCCCTTTAATTCGCGAACGCCTTGATAGCCACTATCCCTTTAAAGTGATTTTACTCGATAAAGTGATGCCCAAAATGGATGGCTTTCGCTTGGCAGAACAGATCATTGCTACATTTGCAGATAAAAGCCCTGCGATCATGATGTTAACGGCGGCGCCTGATGCATTAGATAAGCCGCGGGTTGAACGCTCAGGCATAGAGGGTTACTTAGGTCGTCCCTACCAATTTAATGACTTAAAAGCGCATTTGGTGCGGATCTTACAACAGCGCCAACCGACGCTGGGGGTCGTACGCTCTACCGGAAAAGGCACCTCACTGGCTGGGTTGCATGTCTTAGTCGTGGAAGATTCCAAAGTTAACCAACGAGTGACTGAAGCGATATTGACTCAGCTAGGGGTACATGTCCGTTCGGCTGCCGATGGTGAGCAGGCGTTAGCGCTATGGAAAAGCCAACCTTTTGATGCGATTTTCATGGATTGTCAAATGCCTGTGATGGACGGTTATCAAGCCGCTGAACACATCCGGGCACAAGAATCACGCTTTAACCGAACCCCCATTATTGCACTGACCGCGAATGCGACAACGGAAGACAAGGAAGCGTGCTTAGCCGCGGGGATGGATGATTATATTGCCAAACCTGTTAGGCAGCATGAGCTTGCGACCATGCTGAGAAAACATACCTTTACCTCGCAAACCTACTTAGTGACGCATTAATGGCGTAATACAAGGAACGTGATATTAGTTACAAAATTATCAGAAAAAGTAAACAAATACTGGGGCGTCTCAAATGATTTTCGTTAGGCTTCTAATCTTTTGGTGGGCGAAACACCGATAACAATTAGAAAGCAAAACGAAAAGAGGAAACATGAAAATCAATAAACTGCTCTCAACGGCAGCGGCGTTGCTGCTTAGCCTCAGTGCGCATGCGGGTCAGCTTAATGTCATGGCGTATAACATTATGCAACTTAGCAACCTACAAGACTGGGATCAAGCTGAGCGTGCAGCCCGTCTGCCGCAAGCCATTGCCGACATGGACACGCAGCCTGATGTGATCTTGGTGAGCGAGGCCTTCAACGCTGAAGCTGAGCAAGCGATGAATCAGCTTGCAAGCCTGTACCCTTATCAAACACCGAATGTCGGACAAGACTGTAGCGGAGAAGGTTGGGATGCACTGACTGGGGATTGCTCCAATTCTTTATTTGTCGTGCGTGGCGGCGTGACGATTCTCTCCAAGTACCCCATTTTGACTCAGAAAGCGCACGTTTATCATCACAGCCTGAAAGGTAGCTGGGACTACCAAGCCAACAAAGGCTTTGCATACGTCGAAATTGACAAAGAAGGCGAAGCTTTTCACCTAATTGGCACCCATTTACAAGCCACGCATGATGGGATGTCCGATGAAGAGCATCAAGTGCGTCTGGGTCAGCTAGGTGAAATTAAAGACTTTATCGACAAGGCGGCGATCCCTGCTGACGAGCCTGTGATTATTGGTGGTGATATGAATGTGGAGTGGAGCCGCCAAGATGAAATTAAAGACATGAAAGCAGCATTAAATGGTGCATTGCGCTTTACCGAACCGGAGGTAACGTCTTTTTCTGCCAAGCACAACTGGTTTACGAAAGCGAACGCGTATCACTTTGACTATGATCTTAACTACAATACCACGTTAGATTATATTTTGTGGAGCCGTGATCATGCCGTGCCAGCTAATCAACCTGAGATGCAGGTGGTACAGTTAAGCGCTAACGACCGTTGGTATTGGGACTACCTTGAAGGCGAGTGGCCGCAAGCGGCTGGACAAACCTATCATGATGGTTACTACAATGAACTCTCTGATCACTATCCGGTCATGGTACAGTTTGAATTTGAATAATTTCAGCGCTTGATAGATCGCATTGATATCGGGCTTAACGATGTTGAGCCCGCTTTCCCTACCCTCCATAAACGTCAGCGAGACACGGCTTATTTCTGCGCTTAGCCCAAGACAGTCTGGAATTTTGGACTACGCTTATTGATAGGATCGCTGGGCATCTCATCTTGGATAACGCTTCATAGGGACACGCCGAGGCGTTGATTATTCTCTTATTGGCGACCTAGCGATAGTGTTAAGGGGCTTGAGGACAACGATCAGAAGACGAGGGAAGCATGACTAGGCCGCGTTTCCATATCATCTATGTTGACGATGACGAACTCACATTAAAGGCGATTGGTCGGGAGATTCGCCGCTTGAAACCAAGTTGGGCTATCAGCTTGATCAAGGATCCTACCCAGTGGGAGAAAGGCCTATTAGATGATCAGCCCCCGTCTTTGGTGATCAGTGATCTCTTGATGTCCAAGCTCAAAGGGGATGCATTACTAGACCAAGTTCGGGCACGTTTCCCGGGTACGATACGTGCGCTGATAACAGGGAACACACGCCAAAAAATTACTGAATTAGCCACGCCCAGTGTGCACTTCGTATTACCCAAACCCTTCTCTGAAGATGACTTCAATAATGTGCTGAATAGTGTTGAGCGTCTCCATAAGTTGCCGATTGATGCTGAAACGCGTAACCGGTTGGTCGGTATTGAGGACTTCCCCGTCTTGCCTGACTGTGTGCGCCATTTACGTGCCACGATTAATGATCCCCATTCGGACATGGAACAAATTGCACGAGTGGTCAGTGAAGAGCCTCCCTTAGTTGCCCGACTTTTACAGCTTGCTAATTCTGCTTATTTGGGCTTTCGAAACCGAACATGGTCACTAGAGACAGCGATAAATCGATTGGGCATTCAATCGGTCGAGTCAATTGCCGCGACAATGGTGGGACATAATGCCTTTAAGCACTTGTCCACCCAAGAACACTATGCGGTGGTGGATGAACATATTGAACTGGCTAATGTGAGTAAGTCGCTGGGGCTATTCCTCGGGTATGACAAAGCGCGCGCAGAGCGTTTGTATCTTGCATCAGTGTTGTCTGCGTTAGGGGAGCTAATGGCGCGAGAGCTTGGCTGTCGTGACAATGGCAACAATCCCATTTGCGATTTACCCGTTCGTTTTGATACCGCGCTCGTCGTCTCGAGTTATATCATTATTTTGTGGGGCTATGACTATGAGTTTGCAGAGATTGTGCTGGCAAGTGGTGCCATCCCATTGTCCCCTGACAGTGAGCGCACCAAGGATGGGGCGCTATTGCATTACTGCCGTCAGTGGATTAATGCGAACGATATCGACAAAGCCAAGCTTTTACAGTCTTGGTCGGCCAATATCGGCGCTTTTTTTACTCAATCGTATAAAGAGACGATTTGAGTGCGTCAGATCGTAATATGACGGCGTTTTTCCTGTGCATGTAGCATAAACATGGAAGGGGCTCGTGAAGGATAACGACATTGACGATTGTGTTGCCCGACTCGGGCAATCATGCTGAGCGTATGTCCCGCCAGTCCATGAGGCGATGATAGGAGGCCGCAGCCCATGATGGCCTACACGGAAATTCTACTGGTGGATGATGAGCCGCATATCTTGCGCGCGCTAAAGAGAGAGCTACGTCATTTTGTGGCGCATATTCATACGGCAGCATCGGGCGAGCAGGCGCTGACTATTTTATCTGAACATCACATTGGTCTCGTGATTTCCGATTATCGGATGCCGCACATGGACGGGGCCGAATTACTGATTAATATTCACCAACGGTACCCTGATATTGCCACCATCATGTTATCTGGACACGCGGATCTGCCGGGCGTTTCTCGGGCTATTAATGCCGGCGCACTGAGCCAATACGTGAGCAAGCCCTGGGATCGCGAGGTGTTGTGCAATACGGTTAAAACGCTCTTGAGCAATAAGCATACGTCTTTTCCGCATGACACGCTGACGAGAAGTTTGTCGCAAGACGCCCTTAATCAGCGCATTCAGGGGATGGCGGTAGACGTTAAAACACCCTGGTTGGTGGCGATTATTGATAGTCAAGGAACCAGCACGATCAATGAAACTCAGTCGGTGATAGCGGGGAATCATCAGTTACGGCGTCTGAGTGAGCTCCTTGAGCAAATAGCGGAGTTTAACTGGTACCGCGTCGCAGATAAGTTCGTAGGGGTATTGGCTTACTCGTCGGCAGGTCATCGTTTGTTAAATGCATTGATTGAGCGCTTGAACTGTGCAAGGGAGACAAAAGCACTGCCGACACAATTGATGGTTAGCGCACTTCGCTCTTGGCAGGAGATATCCTTCGAGACGATTCAGGCGCGTAAAGCGAAAAAAATTCCGCTTTACGATGTGCACTACTGGCTTCCCTGTCCCAATGAGCATCAAGACGACGCCACGTTGCGCACCTTGATTCGTGATATTGAAGCCAAACACTTCGAGGCATTCTTTCAACCACAATTGAATATTATGACCGACGACATTGATGGCTTTGAAGCACTGGTGAGACGTCGACTCGAATCGGGCGGTTATCAACCCCCTGCTGAATTTTTGCCTTTGTTGAGTCGATACCAGCTCGAAGACGTGTTAACCACCGTGATGTTTGAACAAGCACTGGAAGCGATTCATCTGTTACGCCAAGCAGACAATACCAAAACCATCAGTGTCAATGTGACGGCTCGGCAGTTGGAGACTGGATTTGTAGTCGGTGTGATTCATCTCCTTTTGCCTCACTATCCAGATGACGTTCCGCAACTTGAGGTTGAGTTGGTCGAAACCGAGAAGGTTCATAATTTTACGCATGCTCACCAACAAATGGAGCAGTTGAAATCACTCGGTATTTCCTGTGCGTTAGATGATTTTGGTACCGGCTTTGCCGGCTTTGAGTCCATGTGTGAGTTACCTTTTGACGTGATAAAAATTGATGGTCGCTTTGTCCGTCATATCGGTCAGAGTGAAACGGATGAAGTGATCTTGTCATCAATTTGCCAGAGTGCGACCTTACTCAATATAGAGTTGGTCGCTGAGTGGGTCGAGAATCAAAACCAAATCGACGTTTTGAGAGAAAAAGGCTGCACGCGTGTGCAAGGCCATGTCATTGGTGCGCCGCTCCGTCGAAGTCGTCTTCTTGAGTTTTTGGCGACGTTTAAGTCAAAAACATGCCCTACCAAGCTTGGCGGCAGTGATTAAGCATTATTCGCTGCCTAGAGATAGGACGCACGAGCAGCGAAAGCTTGCTAAGAGAGCTGAGTTAGCAAGACGGAGCGGGCGGTTTGATAATAAATATCCCAATGGCAACCACGCAGGAAAGCAATATGCAGGTGACCGTAGGCAGTGGCGGATAACTGAGCGTGAGCGTTGCTAGCAGGGACGCGAGTCCATAACCCAGTGTATGGGCCATGGCAATATAACCACTGACCTTTCCCGGTTGATCGTCAAGTTGTTGCATCGCTTGGCTGGTATAGGCAGGGATAAGGAGTGCGCAGGCGCCAGATATCACCAGCATTGCCATCACTAACGCGGCAAAATTTGGCATCAATAGCATCGCGTAGCCTGACACCAGACTGATTGCGCCAATGCTTAGCATACGCTCGGTGCTCAGACGCTGCCTTTTTACCACCAACACTTGTACGGCTAAGGTGGCGATACCGCTTAACGTCAGTAAATAGCCGATGGCTTGGCTGACATGATCAGCGGACCATTCGGTGAGGTGATCGAGCATGGGGGTGAGATTGTATTGCAACAGCGCAATCGCTGCACATACGGCAAGGCCGTAACCCATGTAGGGCCAAATGGCTTTAGGCGCTAACCACAGACTGGCGGATGAATGAGATTCGTCCTTTTTACCGGCGCAGTGAGGCATCAAACTGACAACCAGTGCCGCCAATACGGGCAGCAGTAGCATCAACGTCAGTGAAGCGTAGGGGCTGATCACTAATACGGCTGAGGCAATCAATGGGCCAGCGAGTCGGCCGAGGCTTAAGCCAATACTAATGGAGGTGATCGCTTGCATACGGCGCGCTTCCCCGGCGAGTAACACGGCCCAATGCTGATTAGCAGGCACCATCCCTGCGACCGTTAAGCCGTAGGTCACCCGAGCCAGTACCGCAAGCGCCAACCAAGGCCATGGGTTAGCGCTGCTCTGTGCGCCCAGTGTCGCTGCGAGCAATAACGCGAAGCTAATCGCCATGCCGATTAGCGCTTGCAGGACCACAAACTTAGGACCATATTGGTCGCTGATCCGTCCCCAAAATGGCGCGGCGGGGAGAAACAACACGCTCCCCACGGCAATAATCACTGCCCATGTAGACAGTGAAAAGCCACCTAGCGCTACCAGCAGGGGGAGTGAGACCAAGAGTCCGTTCTGACCGATGCCCATCAAAGCCGCAATCAAGGTCAAAGTGATCGGTTGCCACCTGGCGGTTTGTGTCGCGCTTTTAGGGTGTGTCATCACAACTCCTTACAGACACGGCTTACTGGGCAATGTTGTGGTGCAACTATGGTTGAAACACATTGGGAGAAAAGGCGCCCAGCGAGGACTGGGCGCGAAAAGGAACATAATTAGAACGTGGCGCTGTAGCTCAAGCTAAAGGTACGGCCGACACCGGCGTAGTTGAATAGTTCGGCTAATCCAGAGCCATAGGTCTTTTGTGCTTTTTGACTCCAAATGGTTTGATACTGTTCGTCGAGTAAATTTTGGATACCAAAGTTGATTTGGCCTATTGGTAAGGTGTAGTAACCATTGAGGCCGACTAGTTCATAGCCTTCTAGTTGGTCTCCATCTTCATCAGACAGATCGCCAACGTGTTGTAGATTGAGCTCGGTGCCCCAATCGAAGTTATCGTAACCTACTGCCGCCATCGCGGTAGAAGGGCTGGCGTTTTCGATAGTGAGATCGTCCCAACTACCTTGGTCTTTCACTTCGCTTTGCACTAAGTGACCCTGTGCGCGGCTATACCAAGCATCAGTAAGGTAGTATTTAATCTGTCCTTCCAAACCATAAATACGTTTTTTATTACTGTTTAATTCTAAATCGGTATCGTTGTATTTATAGGTCTTATCTGAGAGTGAATAGTAGGCGGCTAGCTGAGCATTGTAGTCTTGTTGCTGGGTGCGCCAGCCAAGTTCAAAGGAGTTAGTTTTAGCACCATCCAGCTCCGTGTTCTGAACACTCACACTACTGGTGAGGGTGCCGCCTGAATATTTGCCTTTGCCGTAGAATTTACCTGGGTCCGGCATATTAAAGCCTTGACTAAAATTGGCCCATACTTGTTGGTTATCGGTCAGGTCATACTTGAGTCCCGCATTCGCGAGCCAAATATCTTTATCCGTCGTGCCACCGGGGATAGTATCCGCACTGTTGAGTGCACCAACGAGTATTTTCGCTTGCTCTGCAAAACCGATAAAGTCATCGCCTTTATATTTGGTGTACTGGTAGCGTAATCCGGCAAAGGCATTCAGCTTATCGTTGATGGCCCAATCCGCTTGCGCAAAAATGCCTGCGTTTTGAGTCGTAAAATCAGGGTAACGCCCAACATTGCCTAGATGCTTAAATGTGAGTCCGTTACTTTCTAGACTTGCAGCCTGCTCGTAGATCCGCTGAAATGCGTCAAACTTTTCTTGGCTAAGATCGATACCATAGTTTAATGTCAAATTATCTAACGACTTTTCTAATAATATCTTAGTTCCTAGTACCTGATTGCTTTGCTCAGAGGCGCCTAAGTGGCTGAAATTAAGTTTTCTTATTGGAAACGGGAAGAACCCAAATGTTTCTTTACGATAATAAGCCTGCGCCAGTAAAGCATGGTTAAAGACATTAGCGTGACTATATTGAGCGTTTAGCATCATGCGCTCAGTAAAGGGTTGCTCATCCAGTTGGAGTCCATCTGAGCGTTTAATCAGAGAGTCATCTTGAAGCCCCGCAAACATAGGCCCGTAATCAATCCCATAATCCGTATCCTGCTGACTGTCATAGTATTGCGCGGTTAGGGAAAGGTGCTGTTCGTCATCTGGGCGATAATCGAGGCTACCCATCACATCAATGCTGTCATTGAATTGGGTATCGGTTTGGGTCACATCGGGCAGGATAGGATCGCCATTGCCGTCGTAGGCCGCACCTTTACCTTCATACGCGACGGATAAGCGCCCTTGCAAGCTATCACTGCCGCCGGAGACCGCGATCGCGGCTTGCTTGGTGAGATCGTCGCTGTTGTTAAACCCAGTGGTGACGCCAGTCTGCACCTCGAGTTGCGCATCGCCTGCTTCACCGCGTTTGGTGATGATATTGATAATACCGCCGGTTGCGCCTGCGCCATAAATGGAGGTTGCGCCTGACAGTACCTCAACACGCGCAACATTAAAGGGGTCGATACTATCCAGCTGGCGGCTGATGGTGCGAGCGGCATTCAGAGCAACGCCATCAATCATGATCTGCGCGCTGCGGCCACGTAAATTCTGTGAGGCGTTGGTGCGTGCGTTGGTGCTGCCAAAGTCAAAGCTTGGGATCAGCTTCCCGAGCGCGCCTTTTAATGACTCACCGCCTTGAATTTCACGGGTTAACTCTTCATTGGTGATCACCCAGTTGGTGCTGGCGGAATCGGCGATGGTCGTTTGAATCTTACTACCGGTTACAATGATGGTTTCGGTATTGGCCGCAGAAGGAGCGGCATGGGCGAGATGGGCGCTGATCACTAACGCCAGCGGCGAGAGTGAAAAGCCGACTGCTTTTATGGTGTTCATAATTATCCTTATACGTCACAACCCTGCAGGGCATGATGAGGCTGCGTCCCTGCAGTACTTCTTCGTCACTACCTTAATTCCAAAATCAAATGATAATGGATATCATTATGATTATTGATCTTTGCTAACGATGTCAATACATTGATAACCGAATTGCCACATTTCACCTAAATTGTTGAAAAAAACGCATAAAAGGCGTGGTAAATGTAAGGGATTAATAAAGATTGTTCTGATAGATATCAGTGCTCAGAGATACGGTGGCGCATCAATGAGGTCAGACGTTTTCGTGTGGGGAAGCGATGGAAGCCATTGGGAGGCGTATCAAAAAGGTCTACTGACTCGTAGACCTTTTGTTGTTTTGTGCTCGCGGAATTACTTACCGCTCTTACTTTGCTTGGTTAACTCTTTGATAGTGCGGCTGATTTCACGGCGCTGCTTAGAGATCTCCGCATTTTTGATGATGTGGTCATCAACGCGATCTTCATAATCGCCTTTCATGTTTTTGATGATCTCAACGATTTCTTCATACGACATCTCAGGCTGGATGTAGTCGAGCAAGTTTTCTAACAACACCACCCGCTTTTGGTTGTCGCGGATTTTCTTGTCATTGTCCTGGATTTCGCGCTTCAATTTGTTCTTTTGTCGTGAGTGCTTAACAATCTCGTATACGCTGGTCATAGTAGTCGCCTTCTATTTTTTGAAGTATGAAAAAATTAAACCACAAGCGCTGCGGCAAACCCAGTCTTTTTGCGCTTGAAGTGGGGAGTTTTTAAACACTTGAATCAAACAGGCGGGTGAAGAAAAGACATGGTGAGGCCTGTTTATCAACAACCCCATTTAGCTGGCTAAACCGTCACCCTACCTTCTTCGCTAATTGATGGTGGCAACGATAACAGGTGAGCATTGACAGTGTCATGACACATATCAAGGCTCACCGATAATGCGGTCATACCCTTAGTAATCGGTTGGACTGCCTTCGAGCTTGACCGATGAGCCGGATGTTTTCATCATTGCGCCGCGCAACATGGCCTGTACCAGCTCAGTGGCATCGAATTTCGTTAGTGCTTCGTGCGCCCCGACTTGTTTCGCACGATCAACACTGATATCACTCGATAATGAGGTATGGAGGATAAGATACGCCTCGGCGAGTTTATCATCGCTGCGGATTTCAAACGCTAACTCATAGCCATCAATCCCAGGCATTTCGATATCGCTGACAATGATATCAAATGGCTTGCCTGCAGAGGCGGCATTTTTCATCATTTGCAGCGCTTCTAGGCCATTGTTGGTGACAAAGTAAGGAATATTGATACTGTCGAGTGCCTCTGAAAGCTGTCGCCTAGCGGTCAGTGAATCATCGACCAAGAGGATATTCATCGGTTTAAGCTTTTCACGATCCACGTCAGCCAGGATGGGGTGTAATTTATCAGGCGCAGAGGGGAAAATGTGTTCCATGATGTACTCCACATCGAGAAGCTGTACCAGCTTATCGTCGATGTGCATCACCCCGGTTAAAAAAGCACGTGTTCCCAAGGTTTCAGGGGGCTCGGAAATAGAGCGCCAGTCGCACTCGCTGATTTTATCGATACCACGTACCAAAAAGCCCATCACCCGACGCTGACAGTCGGTCACGATAATGTAGCAAGACTCCCATTCTGACTTAGCAACGGGTTTGTAGCCAATCGCTTTTGCCATATCAATGACAGGGGTGGCGATGCCACGGAAGCTAGTGGTTCCGATCACCGTTGGGTGAGATCCCGGCAAATCCGTGAGCGGCTGAAAGGGGATGATTTCTCGTACCTTTAGCGTCCCAATCGCGAAAGATTGGGTGGCGGTGAGGCGGAACATCAACATGCCTTGTGCTTGATTCGCTTTGCTCTTCATAGCATCACTCTGCGTGTTATCGTCATTCTTTTGAGTATGGTAACAATGTTGTCTTTGATCACCTATTCTTACCCCCAAGGATAGGGCTAACGGGCGAAAAGATAAAACTTTTGCCTGCTATTGTCTCACATTTGAAACTTATTGATAGTCTCATTTAAACGTGGTGTATACCACGCTTTTAAGCCATGCCTTTTGCTAAGATAGCGAAAGATATAGACTCAGTGAGCCAGTCATTTAGGCGTCACCTTACGCAAAGAGGTTGCCTGTGGCTGTATCTTACCTAAAATAAGAATGACACACGCTTTTTGTCACGGGACGTGAAGTCACAGTGCAACGCGACACAAAAGCCCCCAACATTGAGGCACGTTAGCAAGGGTTTACGTGTCCGGATAAATGCGAATGAGCAGTAACACGACGGTTGAGTGAACTATGACCAATATTTTAGATTCGGTAGATTCGCGGACACGATTGGTGGGTGAAAACCGCCTCGAACTTTTAATGTTTTACCTTGGCTCTACCCAACCTTTTGCCATCAACGTGTTTAAAGTACGTGAAGTCATTAAAGTGCCAAAGCTCAGCCAAATGCCGGGATCGCATCCTAATATTCGTGGCGTTGCCATGATTCGTGGCAAATCTATTCCGGTGATTGACCTACGCCAGTCCATCGGCATGGGCTCGATAGGCATGTCGGATGAATGTAACGTTATCGTGACTGAATATAACCGCACTATCCAAGCATTCCTCGTTGGGCAGGTGATCAATATCAAA
This sequence comes from Salinivibrio kushneri, assembly GCF_005280275.1. Lineage (NCBI taxonomy): Bacteria > Pseudomonadati > Pseudomonadota > Gammaproteobacteria > Vibrionales > Vibrionaceae > Salinivibrio > Salinivibrio kushneri. The sequence continues at coordinate 318,465 of NZ_CP040022.1, read as the reverse complement.
AACATGGGCTGGGATGAGATCATGGAGCCGCCTTCCAGTTCAGGGCGCAATAATTACTTAACGGCCATTACTCGCCAAGACTTTGACGGGCAAACGCGTTTAGTGGAAATTGTCGATGTGGAAAAAGTACTGGCAGAGATTGTGGCGTACGAGGTTGGCGTTTCTGAAGATGTCCTCGACCCCCACTTGACCCCTTATATGGCGGGACAGCGAGTCCTGGTTGTTGATGACTCATCGACGGCGCGGGCGCAGGTTAGTGAAACCTTGTCGCAGTTTGGTGTCGAGTGCATCATTAAAAAAAATGGTGCGGAAGCACTGCATTTGCTGAAGAGTTGGTGCGATGAAGGTAAAAACGTGAGTGACGAAATTTTGCTGATGATCACTGACGCGGAAATGCCGGAAATGGACGGTTATAAACTGACGCATGAAGTGCGCTCTGATAGCCGGATGAGTGATTTGTACATTGCACTGAACACCTCACTAAGCGGGAGCTTCAATGAGGCAATGGTTGAGAAAGTGGGCTGTAATCAGTTTATCTCTAAATTCCAGCCCGACCTGTTGGTTAATGTGGTGCAGGAGCGTTTACGCCAAGTTGTGGCGAGTTAAACCGCCTAGGCACCCGTGTGAACAAAAAGCGAGCCGTGGCTCGCTTTTTTTATTGAACAAGGAGGGAGACGATGAAAACGGTATTTCTCATGCGCCATGCAAAATCCAGTTGGGATGATCCTAGCCTTGATGATCACGCGCGTCCGCTCAACCCGAGAGGATTTCGGCAAGCGCCACAAATGGCGGAGCGCTTGAACGCGTGGCTGCATCAGCCGCAAACGATTGTGACCAGCACCGCGCAACGGGCAAAAGATACTGCCGTGCTGGTGGCACAAACGCTTGCCGACAAGCCGCCCATTGTTTTAGAGGAAAAGCTATACAGTGAGCATGCATCGGCAATCATTCATACCATCCAAGCACTTGAGTTAGAACACGATGTGGCGATGGTTATTGGCCATAACCCCGCACTAAACGATTACCTATATGGCGTGGGGATGACTAAGGATAACTTACCGACGTCAGGGGTGGCTGTGGTGCAGTATCCGGTCGAACATTGGACAGAGGTCGCGAATACGCATGCACAGCTTTGCTTTCTCGACTGGCCCAAGCGACTTCGCGGTTAGTTTAGGATCTGGGAGAGGATGACGTCATATGCATACTAGATATTGTGCGACCTAAACTATATTTAGCGCTGTGAGGGTAAAGTTATCTACTGTATCTGTGGATAACCCCGTTAATTTCTTTGTAAGCAATCGCGGCAATGCACGTGAGTCGTGGAAAGCAACCCCAACACGATCGATTGACTAAAAAACGAACAGCTTAATGCTGTCTATATGGCGGTTTTTCACTCGTGTTGCGATAAATGTGCGATACTCGTAACACCTTGACCGCATGGGTATGATGGGGGATCCGCTTGGTAGCAACTTTATTGGCGTTCACAGGAGAGCAGTCGTGATCACGGTAGACAAACATGAGGGCTTATCAGTTAGGGTGGCTGTACTCAACGAGGAAGTCAGTGCCCAAGAGGTTGAGTTTTATCTCTTTGTCCCTGGTGAGCTTAAGTTTGGTAAGCATGTGCTATCTGAAGATGAATTCTATTACCGTGTTCTCACCAATAGTCGGACGTATTTTACGTCTCGTTATCATCTGCCCTTGGTACATGCTCGCCTGGCCAGTCGTGACAAACTGCCAACCGAACAATATCGAGTTAGTTTGAGTCTCTATGCGTATCAGTATGCGCTATCGCTCGAAAAAGCGACGCATGATTTTTTTGAATCCGTTTCTGGGCTCGAGGATGAACAGGCGCTAGAGCAATTAGAAGACACGATAGAGATGGCGGTGGAGATTTTGCGACGACTCCGACGCTACAAACCGCAAAACACCAAGCTACTCAAGTATTACCATAATATAGATAATTATTTATCTTGGTTAACGGAGCAACGTTTTCTGTCGTTATTGGCCCATATGCCGCGTGGAAACGTCTACAAGGATGTACGCCAGCAATTGATTGAATTGTGCCAAGCCGAAGAGGCGCACCGTCTCGTCAACCGTTATAACTCGGATAAAGCGCGCCGCGATCCCACTCGTATGGTTAATAAGATGCGCCTTGCGCGCCGTTTGATTGAGTTTCCCGTGACGATTCGCCAAGTGCCGCAGGCGCTAGGCAAAAACCTAAACAAACTGGCTAAAGCCACTGCGACGGCGTTTGTGATGCTATTTGTCACTACCGTTATTGTGCGTGCACGCCAATACTTAGGCGAAATTACGTTATCGTTCGTGTTGGCGATGGCGGGTGTGTATGCGTTGCGGGAGATCTTTAAAGATGACCTACGTGATGCGTTGTGGCGCTGGATTCGTAAAGGACGTCCCAAGTGGCGAAAGCGCTTTATTGATCCTACATCCAATCGACAAATAGGTCGGCAGTTAGAGTGGCTAGATTATATTGATTATGCTGCTCTGCCAGATGAAGTGAAAAAACTGCGGCGTGGTAAGCTTCGTCAACGAGAAGAAGCGGTGGTGAGGCTGAAAGTGAAGACACAGCTCGAGACGACCCGTTTTTTGTCGGGCTATGACACCACCCGTGACGTGTGGAAGTTTGACTTCCGCTCTTTTTCTCGCCTCATGGATCGCGGTAGTCAGCGCTTATACCGGCTCAATGAAGGTCAGGTACTCAAAGACTCGGTAGAGAAGCGGCATCAATTTAACCTGGTTAGTTGTCAGCGGATAAAGGGGCAGCCGACGGTATATCAGCGTTGGAAAATTACGGTTAACCGTTCAAAAGTGGTCGACATTGAAGAAGTGTTTGATTAATCATTAATCAACTCCCTGTCTTGATGATTTAAGTGGTCGATGCAGAACGCATAAAAGTCTAGCGCCGATAGCGGTTTGGCGAAGAAGTAGCCTTGAAATTCATCGACGCCCATCTGTTTTAGACTGGTGAGTTGCTCTTGTGTTTCGACGCCTTCGGCGACCACGCGAATACCGAGTTGGTGTGCCATATAACAAATGGTATCTACCAGCACATGCTGGCGCGATGTATGGGCCATGCCGGTGACAAACGAGCGATCAATTTTGACTTTATCAAAATTCAGATGGCTGAGTACTGACATGGATGACCAACCGGTGCCGAAATCATCCAGTGCGATCCGAATACCGACATCGCGCAGTTGATTCATCAACAGATTGAAGCGGCCCATATCTTCAATGGTCATCGTCTCTGTCACCTCAAAAATCAGTTGCTTACGTTGCTCGGGGTGGTCGGAAAAGACAGTGATTACATCGGCAATTAAGGACTCGTTGAAAAATGAATCGGAGAGATTGATGGCGATATCAATACGTTCATTGATGGTCTGCCATTCGGTGTTTAATGCCAAATAGACTTGGCGCAAAAGCCAAGCGCCTAGTGCCCGACCCAGGCCTGATTCTTCGGCGATATTGATGATGAGGGCTGGGTTTATAGGGCCAAATTCAGCATGGTCCCAACGAATCAAACACTCACAGCCAAGGCGTGTTGACGTCGCCGCCACCATGGGTTGGAACAATACATAGAGTGCATCTTGATAAGGGTCGTCGAGGTGCGCCTTGAGTTCATCGCGTAATTGACGACGTTGCTTGGCTTCTTGCTCATACTCCGCTTTGAAGATATCAACACTATCTTGTGTCACAGGCGCTTTCTTGGCCTTCATCAGGGCGAGATCGGCGTTGTTAAGTAGCTGGTTGGCAAACTGGCGGTGATTCCTGATGACATTATCATCCAAATCGAGGCTCTTAGCGACACCAATGGCTACCGCTAATCGATGGCCGGGATAGACACTGTCGATCGCGCTTCGCAGCGCGTTGCACAAAGGTTGAGTAAAAAAGCTCAGGTGGCGATTGTCGGTGTATGCGAGAACCGCAAATTCATTACTACTGATCCGTGCGCAAGGATAGCCGTAGGGCAAGCACATGCTTTTCAGCTCATTGGCTAACTGCGTCAGCGCGAGATCGCCTTGCTCATAGCCCATCAGATCGTTTATGTCTTTAAAACGGCGAACATCGATCAACAACAAGGTATGAATTTGTTTTTTATCAGCGGCTTTGTAGAGGTATTCCAGCAGATAGTTGCGATTGGGTAGACCGGTAAGACTGTCGTGCCATGCCATTTTCTGTTGCTTACTGCTATTACGGTAGAGGCGATAGGCAAACAGTATCAACAACACCATCAGTATAAAAATGGCCGCATACATGGTTTGTAACTGGTGCTGTAAAAACGCGCGCTGCTCGATAGCGGCAGGGCCAGTGAAGTTATTCACCATCAGGTTACGCACTTGCGGTAGAACAATATCCATCTCATGCAGAAGGGCTTCTAGGCGCTGATTGTCACCATTCAATACCGCTTGCTCATGTTGCTGAATTAAACGAAACGCGCGCTGCACCACAGGCTCAGCATCAAAGGTTCGGCGCATGGGCGCGGCCTCTTGGCTACTTAAAAACGTATCATAGCGACTCCATAAGATGTCATAAGAGAGGATAAGAGACTGTTTATCTGATGCGGTGGCGAGGTACAAGGCAAGCTCATTACGGAATTCTAAGGTTTCGAGCTCCATTTGTGCGAGTGCCCATGCGGACAATTGGGTATGAAGGGCTTGCCGTGCGTAGGCATTGTGAAACTGGTAAAGCGCCCCGGCCGCGAAGGCTAAAGTGGTAAATACAAAAATGATGAAACCAATAAGAGGGCGCTTGACCATGCCGTTACAATCCTTTACTACTGTGTGTTGCCTAGCAAATTTGTGGTTTGGTCTAGAGGCTCGTGGTGCAGGCAAAAACCGGGATTGAGCCCATCAGTCCGTTGTTATTCTTTTCCTAATACTTCGATACGGTTCACTTGCCAAACCATGCGGCTATGTAAAATCTCATTGTCGTATTGATTAAACTCGGATAATGGGTAGACAACCCAAATCGGCCCTTTGTCACGAATAGGCATCCATTCGCCGTTTTTCTTTATGGCGAAGACCGGGTTGTACTTATTGATCTCGTCAGTCGGTATCTTAGACCAATAGTCATTGAGGGCGTGAACTTTCAATGCATGGCCTTGCTTGTCATGCGTCTTCAACAATTTTTGTGCTGACACGCCGAGAAAAACCTGTTTACCTTCCGTCCAAGGGGTTTTCGTTTCAATCGTACGATCAGCCAGCTGCATCAGCTCTTCACGGGTAAACGAGTGCTTAGCGACATCGCCATAAAGGATCAGAATGGGTCTCGCTTTAACACCATGACTGACCAGCATCAGACACAACAGCGCGAACAAGATGAGCAGGTTGGGATAACGGCTTTTGCTGATCGTGTGTCTGGGATCGTACGTTGTCATGTCACACTCCTTATTATCCTTATCTGTTTAAAGCTAGTTTGTGATTCAACCTAACTCAAGACAGAACGATGACCGCAATGATATACGCTCCAAGAGAAAATGGGAAAGCATGTCGCCTTTCTTCATTGACTTGATGTTAATGGCTGTTAAGTGGCGTTGTTTTGTGGCGTCGGTGGGAGTGGGCAATAGTCACATGGATAACCGCTAGATTTAAAAAGAAAACTGCCCAGGCGTAGCGCTAGGGCAGTTTAGCAAAGCCCGATAAAAGGCATCAGCCAGTCGGGCAACAAGGGGCAAGCGAAGGAGTCTTGTCACTAAAACCATAGACCCCGAGTCAAAACGTGTCTAATTATTTTTCAATTATCGGCGAGACCTGCTTGTTTAAGTAGGCAATAATATCGTCTGACTCGTACATCCAGTGCGCCTCACCGCTTGCCTTTTGAATACGCAAACAGGGGACTTTGACTCGTCCACCCCCTTGCTCAAGCTCTTGCCGCGCGTCTATATCACGCTTCGCATCTTTGGTGTTCAGCGGTAAGCCGAGTTTGCGGCTGGCCTGGCGCACTTTTACACAAAACGGACAGGCCGCAAATTGATACAAGGTAACTTGCTGCGCCAAGGTGTCGATAGCCTGTTTTTGTGTCGCGCTCAGCTGAGGTGCCTTGGGTTGAGTCAACGACTCAATCACCAGAATAATCTTGCCTAGGATCCAACGAATAACGCCCATATAACCTCCATGCGTTTACAACGGCATAGAGTGTAACACGTGATATCTGTTTGCCTATCTCGAGGCTGCATGATTTAACCTCAACCGTGCTTGTAAAAAAACAAAGCGTTTCTCTATGAGAACAGTTTTGCGTTGTGTGCGCTGATCGGCCTGTTAAACTATTGTTTCACTTACCTCATGATAAAAAGCAAACGATTACGAGAGCATTATGACACTGCAAGCCATTGACTTTAATGCGCCTGATGCCGAGCAGGCCTTTGTTAAATCCCTACGTGAAACAGGGTTTGGTGTATTAAAAAATCACCCGTTACAGCAACAATGGGTCGCTGATATCTATCAGCAATGGGAAGGTTTCTTTAATACCGAAGACAAGCATCTGTTCACCTATAAACCCGATACGCAAGACGGCTTTTTTCCCGCCAAAGTCGCAGAAACCGCGAAAGGTCATACTAAGCGCGATTTAAAAGAATTCTTCCACTACTACCCTTGGGGGCAGTGTCCTGACGCACTGAGAAGTGATCTACAGTCTTATTACGAGCATGCTACGCATTTAGCGGAAACCTTGCTGTCATGGGTTGAACGTCAGTCACCGTCTGAAGTGAGTCAGCACTACTCACAGCCATTGTCCAGTATGATTAATGGCAGCCAACAGACCTTATTGCGTGTTTTACATTACCCACCGTTAAAGGGTGATGAAGAGCTTGGGGCGATTCGAGCGGCTGCTCATGAAGACATTAATTTGCTGACAATATTACCGGCTGCCAATGAGCCTGGCTTGCAAGTGAAAGCAAAAGACGGGAGCTGGTTAGATGTGCCTTGTGATTTTGGTAACTTGATTGTCAATATCGGTGATATGCTTCAAGAAGCATCCGGCGGATACTTCCCTTCTACCACCCACCGTGTCGTGAACCCGGAAGGCGCGGATAAAACCAAAGCGCGTATTTCGTTGCCGCTATTCTTGCACCCTAAGCCAGATGTGGTGCTGTCTGATCGCCATACTGCCAACAGTTACTTGATGGAGCGCCTCCGTGAGCTTGGCGTGATCGAGTAACACGCTTGTTAGGCTTGCCGAGGCCAATTGGATCCTCGGCAAGTCATGTCTACTTATATTCCTCTCAGTGTATATTCTACCGTTATCGTAGTGCGTCTTCGACACGTTGCGCGGTTTGTGCATCGACCCACTGATGCCAAACGGCAGGGTAGCGCCGAAGAAACTCGTCTGCGGCTATTTCACCGTCCGCTTGATAGGTATCCATCCAAGCCAGCATGTCACTCATTACTTGATTATCGTATTCGCGGCGGTTGATATACTCGAATGCTGCTGGTGCTTGCTCAGCAAATGATGCTGTGGTTAGCGAGTGCACGGGAGAGGTGGGAAAAGCGGTGACCTGGGGCGATTGACAGTCCGCTTGAGTGATACATTGTTTGTAGTGCGCTAAATTGACATCGGCACCCAAATCGACTTCAACCATTTCATATTTTCCCATCACAGGCGTCGGCGCCCAATAATAACCAAACCAAGGATTTTTTCGCTCATTGGCACGTGCGATGGTGCCGGCTAAGCCTGCTGCAGAGCCAGGGTCGACAATTTCAAAGCCGGCTTTGTCCAACTCAAGGGCGTTAAAAATGTGTTGGGCTGAGATTTGACATGTCCACCCCGCCGGGCAGCCCATGAATGCGGCTTTATCAGGATCTTCTGGATGAGGGAACAGCTCTGGATGCGCTTTGATGCCTTCAATCGTCGCTAACTCGGGGTGTTGATCGACCATGTATTTGGGGACCCAAAAGCCCTCGTTGCCACCTTGTGAGAATACATCGCCTGCGTACCGTAATCGTCCTGCTTGCACGCCTTTGTCCAACATCGCTTTGTGCGAGTTTGTCCAAAACTCTGGCGCTATATCTGGCTCGCCTTTTTCCGTCATTGAGACGCCGGTAGGCATGGTATCGCCTGGGACAAGAGAGACATCACACCCATATCCATACGCTAAGATAAATTGATCAACATGTGCTATTAATGTGGCTGAGTTCCAATTCATATCCGCGATAGAAACCTTGCCACATGCCGCTTGATCGCTGGCTTGGGCGAAGGGGGAGCAGACCAGCATTGTGCTGAACAGTAGCCGTTTTAGCGTCCCTTTCATGATGTGTCCTTGATAGATGCGTGCGTTATGAACCGAAAAGTAACATGGGTGAATAGTGCGATCTATACTCAGGGCAACCGATCTTGATGAAAATACTGAAATTCATATTAACGGAATAACGAACGTCATTATGCCCAGAAAAGAACAACTCAATGCGATAGAAAAAAACCAAGAAGTCATCGCTTTAGCTGTCACTCAAGCGATACTGAAGTTGGGGGTGGCAACCTTGGTGCGTGTTCATATTCAGACACCGACTAAAGCTCTATTTCGATTTAATGGCTTGTTGATTGGTAGTGATGGGCAACGTTTTTGTTATCTGCAACTGCCTAAATTGTCGGCCCAACAGAAAAAGCAGTATTTTGGGGTCGGTTATAGTTTACGTCTTCATGGTGTTTCTGCCGATGGATCACTGATTCGATTTGGTGGAAAAGTACAAGGCTTGATGGAGGCCCACCACACCCTTTTATGTGTCGAGCTTATTCGTGAGGGGGCCAGTGAGACGCCTTTACGCCAAGATAAGCGTTTCAATGTCGACTTGTCTGCGCTGTTAACCATCGATGGAAAACCTGATATCTCGGTGACAATACATGACTTCTCTGTCGGCGGCTGCTTGTTTTCTTATCGCGCTGTTGGTTTGCAACTCGATGAGGCGCAAACGGCATCGTTGAGTTTGACCGACACCACTGCAAGTCAAGATATGGGTATCAGTGGCGTTATAATGAACTGCCGTTTGATGGGCGGTCGCTATCATTGTGGGTTTCAATTTGATGAACGCTCTAAGTCACGAAGCGCGTGGTTGGTCACCAATTTAGACTACGATGGTGGGCAATATCGTCTGTCGATGCCTCACAATGATGGCGAGCTGACGTCCAGTCTTTCCTAGCGCCTATCTGCGACTGAGATAATGGTCTACGACTGAGACAATGGTGTGACCCGCAATACACTGCCATTTCTTCTATCAGTGAGGATGAGTAAACTGCCGTCACGTGCTTGGATCACATCGCGAATGCGGCCAAACTGACCGTCGAACATTCGTTCTTCATGTGTGACTTGGCCGTTCTCCAGCTCTAACCTGACCAGTAAGCCAAACTTTAACGACCCGAGCAGTAAATCTTCCTTCCACATGGGAAACTGCTGGCTGTTCACCATCGTCATGCCTGATGGTGCGATAGAGGGATCCCAGTAATACACAGGTTGGCGCATGCCGGGTTTGGATGTGCCTTCTCCGATTTGTGTGCCCAGCCCATAGTTTACGCCATGTGTTATGGTCGGCCAGCCATAGTTTTCGCCGGCGAGGATAACGTTGAGCTCATCGCCACCTTGGGGGCCGTGCTCATGGGCCCAAATACGTGTGCCTGTGTTATCGAGGGCGATACCTTGGATATTTCGGTGTCCGAAACTAAACACTTCAGCACGTTTGTCATTCACCTGTGTGAAAGGATTAGTCTCTGGCACTGTGCCATCAAGATTAAGACGCACGAGCGTGCCCAGATGATCGTCGGCAAACTGCGCGCGATCGCGGTGGCCACGATCGCCGAGCGTGATATATAGGTGCTCAGAGGTGGCCAATAAACGACTGCCAAAATGGCGCCCGCCACTGCGCTTGGGAAAGGCTTTAAAAATAACACGACTGTCAATCAGTACATCCTTAGACAGTGTGGCCATCATTACCTCAGTCCCGGCTTGTCCTCGCTCGTCGACGGCGGCGTAGGAAAGATATAAACGCTGGTTGGTCGCAAAATCAGGTGCTAGGGTAATATCTAATAGTCCTCCTTGTCCCTCTTGAAACACGTTTTTTGGGGTGCCTAAAATGGAGACGACTAATCCATTGGGTGTCAGCCGTTTAAGCTTGCCGTTGCGCTCGGTAATCAGTAGATCGCCATCCGGAAGCTCAGTGATCCCCCATGGGTGAGAAAAGCCGGATTTCAGTGTTTCAACACGAAGGCTCACCGCCTCCGTGTTGATGGTTTTCGCCACTGCAGCCCCTATTGTTCCTAGAAACAGAACCACCAAGCACAATGAATGCGACAGACGCATTACTCACCTCCCATTAATGTGTGCGTAGCTTTTCGTACAAGCGGTCTTTGAGGTGCGCGCGCTGTCGTTTCATCGCGGTAAAGACATCGTCGCTGGTGGGAATTTGGTTCATCTCTAGACCACGAATATGGTGATCGAGTTGATGATAGCGGTGTGCATCGAGCTGAAACGCGGGGTCATGTTGCTTAAGGTGGTGGATACGATCGCGATGCTCCGGGAAATCAAAAACGAGTGCGTGGTTTTCTCCTTGCATAAAGCCTCCTTTTATCGGCCAACTCCTTCTAAGGTTAGGCCTGCTTACGCTATTATCCAAATTTCATCGATGAGAATCACGGTAACCTAGCTGGCGAGTTGACTCGGTGTTTGTCTTTTCCGGGAAAGCGACGCGTTGGCCATCGGTCTTCAGAAGGCCAATGGTGTGTGGAGAGCCATCTTCATTGAGGGTGACTAACCCCACGGCACTGGCATTGACCAGCCGCTTAGGGCCTGGCGTATCAGGATCGCGCCGATCAATGCGCATACGCTTACGTTTAGTGAGCCAATTCAGTGGAGACAGTGGGCTGAATAAAACGCGATCGCACCACTCGCAAACGGTGAGGAGTGGCTCGGGGAAGCGATTTTTGAATCCACTAGCGGTTATTTGCCACAAGCGCGGACTATGGGTGCGAAATCGGATTCGGATATCATAAGCAAACGAGTAATGCACATCCCCAGATAAAATCACATAATTGGTGGGTGTACGTTGATGGCGAAAAATACTCAGCAGGGTGTTGGCACTCCCTGGGTGGGCCATCCAGTTCTCGGCGTCGACGACAGTGGGGACGCCCAGCCAGGTCGCGACTCGTTGCAATACCTCAATAAACTTAACCCCGAACATGGGGGCAGCAGAGACAATCACTGCGCTATCATGCCTTAACAGATCATGTTGAAAATCCATCAGTGCTTCCCAGTCCATCAGGCCCGACGGCTTATTCATTCGTGACTCAGAGCGCCAGCGACGTGTGCGTGTATCTAACACGACGAGATGTGGCGTTGTTGGCACCGTGTAATGCCAGTGTTCAAAACGCAGACATTGCTCCACCATGGCCTGATGAGCCTCTGTTTGTGTGTCCGAGTCGCGAATATCAATGGGCTGATAGGCGCTTTGGCGGGCCGTAGTGAGAAAGTCTTGACTAAAGTTGTCGGGGGCATTGCCCCAACCTTGGCACAACCAATACGCCATGAGGCCATTGCCGATAATACGGCGAGAAAAGGGGTTAAAATACGCGGCTTGCTCCCATCCGACGGTGATATTCCAGTCATCTGTGATGTCATGATCGTCAAAGATCATATATGTTGATAGGTGTGCGAATAGTCGCTGCACCTGAGGCAAGCCGGCGCGAAACACATCCAAGGTGGCTTTTTCTTGTTGATAGCGCGCGCGTTGGTCGTCGGTGAGTCCACTGGGGGGTTGATGGTCAGCGCTGTCTGTTAGTTTCCAAGGAACCGGCGACCATACCAGCAAATACATGGCGACATGCTCTGCAAAGCTTATCAAGTGATTAGAAACGGTTTTGGAGGTAAAAATAGGCAGAGGTTGCCCAAATAGTTTTTCTAAGCGGTTGCCCCTTTCTGCACGCTGGTTAGGGAGAAGTTTGCCACGTTGAGCATAGCTGTCCGGGTGTGTATCCAACGCCCGGCAGTCGACAATGGGCGCGTCTTCAAAAGACTCATTTTTGAGATCTAATACGGCAATTAACCGGCGAATACGCTGCAGCATCGGCGTGGCGACATCATCGGCATAGATTTGATCGCCACTCATAATCAACATATTGGGCCATTGTGTCATCGGGGTCGTGGCCAAATGTTGGTCGAGGGTCACGAGGGCATCATCGCAGCGATGGTGCGGATGTCGGCACGAGCCATGCGCGATATGGGTGGCTTTTGAGGGAATACAAAAAGAGGGAGCGCGTTCGTTGTCATATAAGACATCCGGTTGGATGTCCGCTATTCCACTGCCGTTGATCTGTATGTCGTATGACACTGGTCGATCGACGGGAAACCCATGCGCTGAACGGAGATGATGAAGCACGACCCAAGCATGCGCGCCAATACGAAACCAATGTCCAGCTGACAACGGCATGGATGCTAATATCTGGTTGTGCTGATAAACGGAGACGGTGCCATCGTCGGGCTTTTGTGTCAGCACTGACCATAACGTCACTTCATGCTGTGTCGTCCGCCGTAGCATGGGGCCGGCAATAAACAGTGGGAGCGATGTGTCTTTGTCCAATGTCTCTGGGTCCTCGAAGTCAGCTGCAGTGTCGTATATTTGCACTTTTACCTACGTCAGTGCAAAGGTGATCGTTTAATCGTCTGATTTGTTGCCTTTTTAGCCATTCGAGCCGAGTGTGTGGGGATTTATTGAAAAAAGGGTTGCACCGAGATAATGGATTGCCTATCATCTCGCTCGTTGTCGCAAAGACGATTCCCCCATAGTTCAGTTGGTAGAACGCCGGACTGTTAATCCGTATGTCACTGGTTCGAGTCCAGTTGGGGGAGCCAAATTGATGAGAAGCGCTGGCCGAAAGGCTGGCGCTTTTTTGTTCGAATTCCCAAAGTGTTCTCGCGAATTTGAATAACCTTGGAATCTAGTCTGTCGTGCGGAGAGTCGTTTCAATCAAGGCTCTCAAATTTTTTTAACTGTTCCGCTGCGCGGAATATGTCACTGGGCTGGGCGCCCCCAACTAGGCGTCCCCGATGAGTCCAGTTGGGGGAGCCAAATTGATAAGAAGCGCTAGCCGAAAGGCTGGCGCTTTTTTTTGTGCTTATCAATAAAAACGCCACGCGTCAAAGCGTGGCGTGGGTCTTAGTGATCGATCACGGCTCATTCAGTGGCGATCAATTTTTGGTGATATATAGGTTACGTGTATACCGAAGCTTGTTAGGGTTATCGATGTTATACCCACCGACTTTCGGGCTTTTAATCACGCTGCGGGTATAGAAATACAGTGGGATCGCCGGCATATCGCGGGCGAAAATCCGCTCTGCTTCTTGGTAGTAAGCTTTGCGTTTCTCGGGCTCTGCGACCGTTAATGCCTGATCAAGTGCCTTGTCATAGTCTTTGTTGCCCCAACTAGTTTTATTCATGCCATCACTGCTGAAGTAGCTCAGGAAAGTGGATGCTTCGTTATAATCACCTATCCAACCGTCACGGGCGACATCAAAATCTTTTTGCAAGACTTTTTGCAAGAAGGTTTTCCATTCTTGGTTGGCCAAGTTGACATTGACAGGAAGGTGACGCTTCCACATAGACGTCACGGCTAACGCCAGTTTTTTGTGTGACTCCATGGTGTTATAGACCAGCTCAAACTCCAGAGGATTATCTTGGGTAAAGCCGGCTTCTGCCAACAAGGCTTTGGCTTTTTGATAGCGCTCATCTTGGCTCATTTCCGCCCATTCGAGCTTAGGTGGCTCAAAATGGTTGATGGCTGGGGGCGTGGCGCTATATGCCGGAAGCTGGCCTTGACCGAGAATAATGTCGGTAATGATGTTTCTATCAATCGCATACGACAAAGCCTTACGGACTCGCACATCGTCAAACGGCGCTTTTTCTGTATTAAACAAATAATAGTAAGTCGCCAGAGAAGGCATGGTGATCAGTTCATTAGGGCGTTCCTTTTTAATCTGATCAAAGGCCTCAAGTGGAAAGCTCGAGGTGATATCAATTTCACCGGTACGGTAGCGGTTGTATTCAGCGTTGACATCACTGGAGGCGACATAAGAGGTTTTATCAATCACCGTTTCGTCGTTATTCCAATAAAGCGGGTTACGGGCTAAATCAATTCGTTCGTTAATCACCCAGTTGGTGAGATTATAAGCGCCAGAGTTGACCATATTATCTGGACGTGTCCAGCTATCACCAAAGGCTTCCAACGCATGCTGTGGCACCGGATAAGTAGACGAGTGGGTGAGCATATTCGGGAAATAGGGCGTGCGGCGCTCAAGGGTAAATTCCACCGTGTGATCGTCGATGGCTTTGACGCCAAGCTGCTCCGCGGGTTTTTCGCCGTCGGTGATCGCCTTGGCATTTTGGATATTGGCTGTCCCTAGGTACCAGGCATAAGGTGCGCCAGTGACCGGGTCAACCACACGCTGTAGTGTATACACCACATCGGCGGCGGTAATGGGCTCACCGTCAGACCATTTGGCTTTGCGAAGGTGGAACGTATAGGTTAGCCCGTCTTCGCTGACCTCCCAATCCTTCGCCAGCCCCGGGACGACGTCGCCATTTGGATTGCGTACCATCAATCCTTCAAACAAATCGGAGATGATTTTATTGCTGGCGGTATCACTGGACTTGGTGGGGTCTAACGTGGGTACTTCCCCCGCCACGCCCCAGATCAGCGTTTGGTTCTCGGCAAGAGTGACGTCATCAGGGACTTGTGCGGCAAACGCCGATCCGCTCAATGCGAGTGCTAGCGCACTGGCTAATACCGTTTTTTTCATAATCCTTCCTTGGTTGAGTGTTTTGTTAATAAGCCTTAACAATCAATAGATTAACGCTGATTTCTTGGCAGGCCAATACATAATGAAAGAAATGTGACATAGCGGGATAAGCCCTCCGTCATTCGGCATATCCGTTTCAGAAGGAAACATCACAAAACGCGTATAGCGAGGTGTAACGTATGGCGTTTGCCGGACATCATGGGTTAAGTCTTAAGGTTTTTGGCAGGTCTTCCCGATGACTTGCTATGGATAGAGGATTATGCGAGCCTCGAAGACGCAGACGAGCAAGGAAAAGCGTTGTAGCGTGACAAGGAGAGCAAAATGAAAATTTATGGGCATCCGCTATCGATTAACGTTCAGAAAGTGATGTGGCTAATCGATGAGTTAGATTTAAGTATCGCGCTAGAAGAAGTCGATATTCATCATAATCGACATGACGCACAAGCGCTCGCACAGCGGTGTCCGATGCGCCAGGTGCCCGTACTTGAAGATGGCCCTAATAGTGTTTGGGAGTCGCATACCATATTGCGCTATCTGGTCGCGTGTTATGGTAATAAAATGTGGTATCCCGATTGTGCCTTTCAACGTTCCTGTTATGAGCGCTGGATGGATTGGTGCTTGTCTTCGTTCCAGCCCGTGATTAAGGCTGCGTTATTTATGCCTTCAGCGGATGGCGCCGAGGGGCGTCAAACGCAGCAGCGAGCGTGGGAACAATGCCGCTATGAGCTTGATAGAATTAATGATGCGTTGGACGATCAGCGTTACCTTACCTCCGACCGGATGACCCTGGCAGACATCGCTGTAGGCAGCTTAATTCATCGCCTGAGTCAGCAAACTGATTGGGCATTACCGCCCAATGTTGAACGTTGGTATCAGCAATTGGTTGAGCGCCCCGGTTACCAGCGCTGGGTGATGCAGGCAGCGTCAACGCTGCCCACATGATTCAGCCATTGATCCGGGCAAGCGTTCTGGCAAATGATCTCGCTTTGGCAAACTACATCGCTTTGAGTGGGCCGACCACACACAAGGCGTTTTGATAGCCGGGTTGTTGTTCAACGCGTTCAAGGTAGCGAAGAATATTGGCGTGCTGCTGAGCGTCGAGTTGTTTGCGTGCTGCCAACAATGGGAAACTCATTTGAATGTCGGCTGCTGTCAGCGTATCGCCACACAGCCAGGTATGTTTGGCTAAATGCTTATCAATCATTGAGAAATGATCGCGAAGCTGTGGGGCGAGAAACTGTTCAGTCACGCCCTTCATCAGCTTTTTTGCCACGGGGCGAATAAAGAATGGCATCGGAGATTCTGGGATCTTGCTAAAGATCAAAGACATTACCAGCGGCGGCATCAGTGAGCCTTCCGCATAATGCATCCAATAACGATACAGGCCTTTTTCATTATCAGTGGTAGGGGTGAGCGTGTCATCGCCGTACTTGTCGATAAGATATTCGATGATCGCCCCTGACTCGGCAATCACCACATCGCCGTCTTCAATAACAGGCGCTTTCCCCAAACTGTGTATTTCTTTTAGCTCGCGGGGCGCGAGCTTGGTTTTCGGGTCCCGTTGATGCCGTACCAGCTGATACGGAATCGCGAGCGACTCTAATAACCACACAATCCGCTGCGACCGCGATTGTTCTAGATGATGTAAGATAATCATAATGGACCGTTTTTTGACTGTAATTTAAAAACTAGGCTCGCAACTAAGGTACGGCTTGGCACCCAATTCGATCAACGCCTAGCGTGATATCATTGACTTACCGAAGGAAGTACCTGGCCTTCAATACGAAGATCGGGGCTGACTGACTGGATCTCGGTACCGCGGATGTAGAGGTTGCCGCCTACATAGATGTCGTCAGGAATCTTCTCGATGGGCGAGTTTGTCAGGTACAAGTTTCCCTCGACGAATAAACGGCGCGGTAACTGGGTGAGCGGCGTGTTGACGAGGCTTAAATCCCCTCGCACGACTAAGTTTGGGGGGAGACGGGTAATCGCGGTGTTGGTAAGGTTAATATACCCACCCACTTTCATTCTCGGCAGTTGCCGAATCGCTGTATTGGCGGCATTAAAGTAACCGCCAACATCAAGCCCACGCGGAAGACGAACGATATCACTGGCTTCAATATCCAAGTAACCTTTGGTCTTAAACCCTGCCGGTAGAGCGGTAATTGGGGCAAAGCGAAGTTTCACATTGCCATAATTGTCGATATAGCCATGAAAGCGAAGATCTTGAACAAACTGGCTGGCCGGTTCATTCATAGCACGTGCTGGCTCAGCCACTATCATTGCAATTGGGAGTAAAAACAGCCCGACAAAGAATGCTCTCATCGCCTCGCCGCCACATGGGTGATCAATACTGGCTCTAATGTAGAGGGTTTTCCCTAAGATTCAAGCACTCGCCAGGGTTAATCATCGAAAATGTGGTTTGCTGCGTATCGCTTAAGATTGATTTAACAAATATCGAGGTACCAGTGACTAACCGCCAGTATTC